>JAUIFP010000068.1 GCA_030430365.1 Alphaproteobacteria bacterium
GCCGCGAATTTCAGATCCATGTAATTCATGCTGGCATCGAGATGCGTTTCGGGATCGTAGCGCTCGGCCGGCTTCAACCGCACGCTGACCGTAAAGCGCAAGGGCTGCGCCTTGCCGGTTTCTTCCGAATAGATTCCGGTGAGCACGTCATGTTCGAAATCTGCGACTTCGAGGATCAGGCTATCCGCCATCATATGTCCTGTTGGTTGAATATTGGCGCACTTTGCATTTCGGCCCGGGCGTGTCCAGCGCAGTCAAGCCGCGGGCTTACGGCAATAGATCACCCAATAGACGAGCGCGACGAGCACGCCGCCCCCGACCACATTGCCTGCCGTCACATAAAGGAGGTTGGCTGCCAGCCCTGCGATATCCGCCTGGCCGGAATAGAGCATGGCGACGGGGATGAGATACATATTGGCCACCGAGTGTTCGAAGCCGAGCACCACGAAGGCCGTGATGGGAAACAGGATCACCAGAACCTTCCCCGAAACGCTGTGTGCGGCAAAGCACATCCACACTGCCAGGCACACGAGGATGTTGCACAGGATTCCGCGCGCAAAGGCCTCGATCGGCGCAAGCGCCAATTTGCCCTCGGCAATCGCCAGTGCCTGTGTACCGACCGCTCCATCGCCCAGCGAGAGGATGCCGGAGAAATAGACCAGCAATGCCGAGCCTGCGGCACCCACGAAGTTGCCGGCATAGACGAGCGCCCAATTGCGCAGCAGCGCCCTGGTGGCGATGCGGCCGCTGGCTCGCGCCATCACGATCAGGCTGTTGCCGGTAAACAGTTCCGCGCCGCCGATAATCACCAGGATCAGCCCCAGCGAGAAACTCAGCCCGCCGATCAGCCGCGTGGGGCCGAAGCCCAATTCGCTGCCGGTGATCGCCACTGTGTAGAACATGCCGCCAAAGGCGATGAAGGCGCCCGCCAGCACTCCCAGCGTGAAAGTCTCCAGCGCGCCGAGAGACACCTTGCGTATGCCGACATCCTGCACGAGCTGCGCGATCTTTGCTGGAGACACAACATCGAGCGGATGAGGTTCCATCGCGTCCATCACTCCTGCCGCCAGCGCGCGAAGATGGCTGTGGGCAGCAGCCTTGCGCCCTCCCCTTCTTCACGCACGGCCAGTTCGCCATGTTCGACTATGCCGGGCAAACCGGCGCAATGTTCTTCCATCAGCCCGGCCAGCGCCAGGCTGGACATGCGCACGGCATAGACGGTGAGGAACAGGAAGCGGCTTTCTTCGTCCAGCAGCTTGCGGCAATCGGCAATCAGACCCGGCAGGCTCTCTTCCAGCCGCCAGACCTCGGTGCCCGGACCGCGCCCGAATTTCGGGGGATCGAGAATGATACCGTCATAGCGCTTGCCCCGCCGCACTTCGCGCGCGGCAAATTTGGCCGCATCGTCAACCAGCCAGCGAATCGGCCGGTCTTGCATCCCGGAAAGATCGGCATTCTCACGAGCAAGGGCGACCGACTTCTTCGACGCATCGACATGGGTGACCGGGCCGCACCGGCTGAGCGCCAGCGAACCGACCCCGGTATAGCCGAACAGATTCATGGTCTGCGCGTCCGCCTTGCCTTCCAGCCTTTCACGCATCCAGTCCCACACCGGTGCCATGTCCGGGAAGAAACCGAGATGCCGGAAGGGCGTGCATTGCGCAGTCAGGCGGACATCGTTCCATTCGATCGGCCAGCCTTCGCGCGGAACATCCTGCGCGAACTGCCAGCGGCCGCCGCCATCCTCGTCCGACCCGGGCACGAATTCGCCATGCGCATCCCATTCGGCCAGCCGGGGAGACCACATTGCCTGCGGTTCCGGGCGGATGAAGCGATAGGGGCCGTAGCGTTCGAATTTGCGCCCATGGCCGCTATCGACCAGGCCGTAATCGCGCCAGCCCCCGCCCGAGAGAATGACGGGCTCAGGCGCCAGACTGGCCATCAGCGGTTAGGCGTCGCGTGCTCCGCGACATAGGCTGCCACTGCATCATAGTCGCCCGGAAGCTCGACATAGCTTTCCTCGCGCTCGAACAGGTCGCCCACCCGCATCGGCAGAGTCGGGCGCGTTCCGGTGGAGCGTTCGACCGCGTCGCGGAACTTCGAAGGATGCGCCGTGGCCAGCGTGACGATGGGAATCGAAGGGTCGAGCTCTGCATGCAAGGCGCCATGCAAACCGATCGCGGTATGCGGATCGATAATCTCTCCGCAATGTTCGGCCGCCCACCGCATGGCCTGGGCCATATCGTCCGCATCCGCGCGGGCGCTGGTAAACAGCTCGGCCGTGCCTTCGCGCTGGGCATTGGTGAGGCGCATGGCCTTGGTCTCGTCGAATTCGCGCATCTGTGCCGTCAGGGCCGCACCGTCGCGCGCGCCGCAATCGAACAGCAGCCGCTCGAAATTGGAGCTGACCTGGATATCCATCGAAGGCGCTGCGGTGGGCGTCACTTCACCGGCCGAATAGTCGCCATCGCGCAGGGCGCGGTGAAGGATGTCGTTGACATTCGTGGCCACGATCAGCCGCTCTATCGGCAGGCCCATCTTGGCCGCGACATAGCCGGCAAAGACATCGCCGAAATTGCCGGTCGGCACGCTGAAAGCCAGCTTGCGGCGGGGCGCACCCAACTGCACGCCGGCAGCAAAATAATAGACCACCTGGGCCATCAGGCGGGCCCAGTTGATCGAGTTGACCGCGCTGATGTGGAACCGCCCGGTCATCTCCTTGTCGCCGAACATGCGCTTCACCATCGCCTGCGCATCGTCGAAACTGCCATCGATGGCGATGTTGTACACATTGGGCGCCTTGACCGTGGTCATCTGCCGCCGCTGAACGTCGCTGACCCGCCCCTTGGGGTGCAGCATGAAGATGTCGACACGCTCGCGCCCGGCAACCGCGTCGATGGCGGCGGAACCGGTATCGCCGGAAGTCGCCCCGACAATCGTCAGCCGCTCGTCACTGCGGGATAGAAACTCTTCGAACAGGCGGCCGAGCAATTGCAGCGCCACGTCCTTGAACGCCAGCGTTGGGCCGTGGAACAGCTCCAGCAGCCAGAGCCGCTCGTTGAATTGCACCAGCGGCGTCACCGCATCATGGGCGAAACGGCCATAGGCGCGCTGGCAAAGATCCAGCAGTTTTTCCTCGGTCAGGCAATTGCCGACGAACGGCATCATTACCTTTACCGCCAGTTCGGCATAGGGAAGCCCGGCCATGGCGGCGATTTCGTCCTCGCCGAATCGGGGCCACTTGGCAGGCAGGTAAAGCCCGCCATCCGTGGCAAGGCCGGCCAGTGTGACGCCTTCGAAATCGAGCGCAGGCGCACTGCCGCGAGTGGAGACATATTGCATGGTCGGCGGCCTTAATCGCTGGCCTGTGCGCGGGCAAGTGCGCTGAAGCATGGCGCAGGCATCGGCGGGCCGGCGCGGCCGCGCCACCTGCGGCCAAGTTGACAAGGTTGACAGTGTCGAAGCGATTCCGCTTCGCAGTCAGCCGAAGCGGGGAAGCGGCTGCTCCGCAGCGCGCGGATCAGCCGCCCCGCCATCAATTATGCCGCGTCCTTGATCTCGACCAGGGTCAGGCCGAAAGTCAGGTCTTCGCCGGCAAGCGGATGGTTGCCGTCCGCCTTTACTGCAGTATCGCCCACTTCGGTGATCACCAGGTTCAGCGTGGAACCGTCCTGCTGCTGGGCCGAAAGGGTCATGCCGGGCTGCGGCGCCGGCTCCGGCGGCAGGTTCTCACGGGGGATATCGACCACCAGCTGTTCCTGGCGCGGACCGAATGCATTTTCGGCTTCGATCGTCACCGTCGCTTCGGAGCCGACTTCCATGCCGGTCAGCGCAGCTTCGATCTGCGGGAAAATCTCGACATTGCCGATTTTCAGCGTCTGCGGTTCGGTGTTCTCGGTTCCGCCAACCACGCGGCCATCATTCGTCTTTACGACGAATTCAATAACCACGGTGTCACCGTTCTTTGCGGTCTGCATATCTCTTCCTTCGGGTAGGATTGTTCCGGCACGCGGGCGTGCCGCTCGAACGGCGCCTGTGGAGGCGCCGGCTACCAACAACACTCGCAAGCCTGAGCCGCCTAGTCAAATCCGGGGCGCCAACACGCCTCCGGAGCCAGTCTACCCGACGCTGATCTTGCGCTTGGCGTCCTTGGACACCTTGGGCAGCGTCAACACCAGGATCCCGTCCGCATATTTGGCCGAAGCATCGTCGATCGATACTTCCGCCGGCAGCGAAATGCTTCGCTGAACCGAACCGTAGTATCGCTCCGAGTGGATGACCTTGTCGTTTTCCTCGTCCGCGTCGTATTGCGAGACTTCGGCGCTGATCGTCAGGACGTTCTGGTCGACCGAAACGTCGATAGCGTCCTTGCTCACGCCGGGCATCTCCGCATGGACGACAAGGTTGTCTCCATTTTCCTTCACGTCGATCTTGATCTTGCCGGGATTGGGCAGCGGATCGCCGTGCAGCGGGGCGACGGAATAGCCGAGCGGGAAGTCGCGAAACATCTCGTCGAACAGACTGCGACGAGCAGGATATTTTGCCATCTGTCTTCTCCATTCTTCAAGTGTTAGAAGAATCGAATATAGCGCAATCCGGCCTTCGCGTCATTGCTTTCGCGCAATTTTGGGGAGCGGTCGCTGCCCTGCCCCGCGAAAGAAGCAGGATGCCCTAAGCCGCCCGGAGCTGGGGTACCGCCTCGCCCAGAACGCGAATGGCGGAGCGCAAGATGATCATCGCCATGATCAGGCCGATCACGATGTCCGGCCACGGAGAGTGTGAAAGCGCAACCGCCCCGGCAGCGACAAGCACGCCGACATTGGAAATCACGTCATTGCGCGAACATTCAAATGTGCTTGCCATATTCACGTCCTGGCTGCGGAAGCGCCACAAGAGGCGAAGGCATACCAAGTTCGCTGCGAGCGCTAGCCCGCCAAAGATCAGCATCAGCGTGGAAGAAGGCGGAACGCCGCTGACGATCTTGGCGATGACATTTCCGACAATCGCCAGGCCGAGCAGGAGGATGAAGACGCCCTTGAAAGCCGCCGCGCCGGCCTTCCAGCGATCGCTGCGGCTAAGCGCATAGAGGCTGACGCCATAGACCAACGCATCGCCCAGCATGTCTGTCGCATCCGCCATCAGGGCTGCGGAACCGGCGATCAGTCCCGCCCCGAATTCCGCGAAGAACATTACCGCATTGATCGCCAGGACAGCGACGAGGACTTTGCGCTGAGCGTCCTGCGACGCGAGACGTTCAATCTCCGAGGATTTTGCAGAGCAACAATCATCCGCCATCGGCCGATTATGGCCCTGCGCCCGATTGTCTGCAACGGGGAACGCTCAGGCGCGCCCTTGCCCCTTCTGCCGCTTGCGCAGCGCCAGCAGATAGATCACCAGCGCCGTGCCAGCGAAGAAGAACCACTGCACCGCATAGGACAGATGGTTGTTGGGCAGCTCCGCCGGATCGGGGGCGGCATTGGCATCAAGCCCAGAAAGCGGCGGAGACGCCACCAGACGCGCTTCACCGTCCCTGCCCGGGGCAATGATGCCCGAGACCTTTCCTGCGCCCCAGCGGGCTTCCTCGGGCCGATTAGACCAGCCCAGCACGATGTCCGCTTCGCCGCCGCCGTCGAGCGCGCAGCGTGCGACATGCGCCCATCCGCTCTGCCCCGCTGCGCTGCGCCCGGCGATGGAAGAATAGGAGAGCACGCGGTCGCAGGTGACACTAGCATGGCGGTAGAGCGCGCGTTCCACCTCTTCGGCATTGCGCGGCCAGCTGGCATCGGAAGACATGGTTTGCGAGACGCTGTAACTTTCGAGCAGCTCGGCCTTCCAGTCGGCCCGCTGCAGCTGCCAAATGCCGAGCCCGACCATGGTCGCCACCGCGGCCAGGACGATCATCGTGGGGATAATGGGCAAGCGGCGGATCAAGGCTCTTCCCGCTCCTTGTCCTCTTCTCCGCCACGGGGCTTGCCCAGGTCCGATCCCCCGGCCTCGCCTGCGCGGCGCAGATATTCGGCCTGCAGCAGCCAGGCCTTGGAGATGCGCAGGCCATAGGCAACGGCCGCCGCCGTCAACGGGACCCACAGCAGGATATGCACCCAGAAGGGCGGATGCACCGCCAGCTCCAGCCAGATCGCCAGCCCGGTGATCAGCGCGCCGATGATCAGGGTGAGGAAGGCCGCGGGCCCATCCCCCACATTGAAGGCGGAAAGATCCAGGCCGCATGCGCGGCAGCGCGGGGCGAAGCGGGCGAAACCGGCAAACAGCGTGCGCGCGCCGCATTTGGGGCAGAGACCGAAAAGGGCAGCCGAGAGGCCGGTATACTGGCCTTCCTGCTGCCCTTGTTCATTGGGTCCGGATGTTGTCACACCGTAGTCCGATCAGTGGATCGGCGCGCCCCAGCCGCCCCAGATATAGACCACGACGAACAGGAACAGCCACACGACGTCGACGAAGTGCCAGTACCAGGCGGCCGCTTCGAAGCCGAAATGCTGCCTGGGCGTGAAGTGCCCCTTATAGGCGCGGATCAGGCAGACGATCAGGAAGATCGTGCCGACCAGAACGTGGAAGCCGTGGAAGCCCGTCGCCATGTAGAAGGCCGAGCCATAGGTGTTTCCACCGAAGCCGAACGGCGCGTGAGCGTATTCGTAGGCCTGGATGCAGGTGAACACCACGCCGAGAATGACGGTCGCCCACAGGCCCTTTTTCAGGCCGTCGCGGTCGTCATGGATAAGGCTGTGATGCGCCCAGGTCACCGTGGTGCCGGAGCAGAGCAGAATCAGCGTGTTGAGCAGCGGCAGATCGAAGGGATCCATCACCGCCTCGATCGCTGCGGGCGGCCATTGCCCGTCAACCACTTCGGTCAGTGTCGAAGGGAACAGCGCGAAATCGAACCAGCTCCAGAACCAGCCGACGAAGAACATCACTTCCGAAGCGATGAACAGGATCATGCCGTAGCGCAGATGCAACTGCACAACCGGCGTGTGATAGCCTTCCTGCGCTTCCTTCACGATGTTGGAGAACCAGCTGAAGAACGTCGCCAGCAGGCCTGCAAGACCGATACCCGTGACCAGATGGCCACCGCTCATCTCGTGCATGTAAAGCACCATGCCGGTGGTGAAGGTCAGCGCCGACATCGAGCCGAGCAGCGGCCAGATATCGGGGGGAAGAATATGATAGTCGTGATTCTTAGTACCGGCCATGAATTCGCTTCCTGCTAGGTCCTACCTGGTCTTGCGCGACAACGCGATGCGCGCCCCATAATGTGCTGATCGCCCCCGGTCCAGAGGCTAGCTTGAAGGTTCTTCAAGCTTGTGGAACGTGTAACTCAAGGTGATCTGCTCGACGCCCTTGGAGTTCTCGTCTTCAAGGATCGCCGGATCGACGTAATAGATCACCGGCATGCGCACTTCCTGACCCGGCTGCAGGATCTGCTGGGTAAAGCAGAAACATTGCACCTTGTTGAAGAAGGGCGCCGTCTGCTCAGGCTCGACATTGTAGCTTGCCTGGCCTGTAACCGGCTGATCCGAATTGTTTTTTGCAATGAAGAAAGCGATTGCACGTTCGCCGATCTGGACCGTTTCCGTCACCTGCTCCGGCTTGAAGGTCCAGGGCACATCGGGTGCGGTATTGGCATCGAAACGGACCGACATTTGCATGGCCGTGGCCTTCACGCCGGCGGCCTCTTCCGCCGTGGCCCGCTGAGTGGTTCCGGCGAAACCGGTCACCTGGCAGAAAATGCGATAGAGCGGAACGGAAGCGAATCCCAGGGCAAGCATCCCGCAGGCGACGATGAATGCCAACGCGGCAGTACGGAGATTCTTGTTTTCCAGGGCGACAACGCTCATCACTGGCCTCCGATACGGGCAATGGTGATGAAGTAGAACAGCACGACGAAACCCACCAGCACCAGCGCAAGAACGGTGTTGCGCGAACGCTGGCGGCGCCTGATCTCCTTCTCTTCTTCGGGCGTCAGACTCATATCGATATCCCCTGCCCCCAAATGATGCGATCCGCAACCAGTGCGGCGAATAGAGCGAAAAGATAGAGGACGGAAAAGGCGAACAGGCGCTTTTCCGGCTTCATGCCGTCATCGTCCCCACTGCGGCTACGGAAGGCGACCGGCAGCGATAGCAGCAGAAACGCGCCTGACAGGACCAGGGCGGATATACCATAAACGGGGCCCGTGCCCCCGATCCACCACGGCGCTGCCGATAGCGGCAGCAGCAACAGGCAATAGACCAGGATATGCCGGCGCGTGGTGGCCTCTCCGGCCACGACCGGCATCATCGGGATGCCCACCTTGGCGTAATCGGTCTTCACGAACAGGGCGAGCGCCCAGAAATGCGGCGGCGTCCACATGAAGATGATCGCGAAAAGCAGCACCGGCATGAGCGTGATTTCGCCGGTCACCGCGACCCAGCCGATCAGCGGGGGGAAGGCGCCTGCCCCGCCGCCGATCACGATATTCTGCGGCGTACGCGGCTTGAGCCATATGGTGTAGATCACCGCGTAATAGACGATCGAGGCGGCCAGGATCACCGCCGACAGCCAATTGACCGCAAGGCCCATCAGCAGCACCGAGGCAAAGGACAGGCCGACCCCGAAATCGCGGGCCGATTGGCGTTCCATCTTGCCTTGCGGCAGCGGACGGCGCGACGTGCGCTTCATCCCGGCATCGATATCTGCTTCCCACCATTGGTTCAGCGCGCCCGCCCCGCCTGCGCCCATGGCGATGCACAGGATCGCCGTGAAGCCGAGGACGGGGTTGATGGAACCGGGCGCGGCCAGAAGGCCGCAGAGCGCCGTAAACACGACCAGGCTCATGACGCGCGGCTTGGTCAGCGCAAAAAAATCGCGCCATTCGGCCGGTAGCTGGGTTGCAGTGGAATCCATCTTGGGGGGCCTATAGGTCGCAGCGGCCATGTATGAAAGGCAAAGCTTTCATTCTGCGGAGCGCGGGAAGCGATAGTGGTAGCGATAAACCAGCGTCGAGAAACCGAGATCGGCATAGAGGTGCTGCGCAGGCGCATTGCCGCGCACAACCTGCAAGGCCGCCAGTTCAGCGCCCTGATCGCGTGACCAGCCCAACAAGGCCAGCATGCAATCGCGGGCAAAGCCGCGGCCACGCCAGTTTTCCTCGGTCCGCACGGATTCGAATATCACGAGCCCGCGGTGAAGGACCGCGAAAGCCAGCGAGACGATCCTTCCTTCACGGCGGATGGCGGCAAATGCCGTGCGATCCGCGATTGATCCAACAAGCCGCGAAGTCAGAGCGGCAGCCTGGGGCGTTTCGCCAGCCAGTATCGCCCGCGTTGCCAGCCATTCACTGTCCGGCCGCGGACGCAATTCCACCGGCGTGGCAGGAACGGCACAAGGCCGAAGCGCCATGGCCAGCGTGTCGGTTTCCGCCTCGGGCGGGCCATAGGATGCTTCAATCGCTGCTTCATCGATACCCGCGAAATCGGGAATCCGCAGGATTGCCGGCCGCTCAAGCGCCGAAAAATGGCCGGTCAATTCAGGTAAGGCCGATTCAAGCGGCAAAGCTTCGGGCCCGGGGGTCGCCGAATTGATCCGCCTGAACTGCCCACCGCTGCTGCGCGCCAGCCAACCGGCCACCATCGTCTCGCTGACGGCCGGCCACGCGCGGCGGCATGCCTCTTCAATGCGCCAGGGATCGATCTGAAGAGTCATTCCGGGGCCTAAAAGCAGAAGGGCCGATCGGATATTCCGACCGGCCCTTCCATGTTGTCGTTTTCCCCGAGGGAAGGACCGATCAGTGGTGGCCCTTATCCTCGATAACGGGAAGCGTTTCGAACTGGTGGAAGGGCGGCGGGCTGGTCAGCGTCCATTCCAGCGTGTTGGCGCCTTCGCCCCAGTAATTGCCTTCCGCCTTCTTGCCGGCCACGAAAGCGTAGATGATGTTCACGAAGAACACGACCATCGAGATCGCCATGACCGCGTAACCGATCGTCGCCAGCTCGTTCCAATGCGTATAGGCGGCCGTGTAGTCCGGATAGCGGCGCGGCATGCCCTGCAGCCCGAGGAAGTGCATCGGGAAGAAGATCAGGTTCACGCCGACGAAGAAGATCCAGAAATGGATATGCGAAAGCAGTTCGGAATGCATCCGGCCGCTCATCTTCGGGAACCAGTAATAGAACCCGGCGAAGAGCGACGTCACGGCGCCCAGCGACAGCACATAGTGGAAATGCGCCACCACGTAATAGGTGTCGTGCAGATTGTCGTCGATGCCGCCATTGGCCAGCACGACGCCGGTGACACCGCCAACGGTGAACAGGAAGATGAAGCCCATCGACCACACCATCGGGCTCTTGAACTCCAGGCTGCCGCCCCACATCGTGGCGATCCAGCTGAAGATCTTGATGCCGGTGGGCACCGCGATCACCATCGTTGCGGCCGTGAAATACATCTTCGTGTTCACGTCCAGGCCGACCGTATACATATGGTGCGCCCACACGATGAAGCCGACGACACCGATCGCGACCATGGCATAGGCCATGCCGAGATAGCCGAAGATCGGCTTGCGGCTGAAGGTGGAGACGATCTGGCTGATCATGCCGAAACCCGGCAGAATCATGATGTAGACTTCCGGGTGGCCGAAGAACCAGAACAGATGCTGGTACAGGATCGGGTCACCGCCGCCGGCAGGATCGAAGAAGGTCGTGCCGAAATTGCGATCGGTCAGCAGCATGGTAATCGCCGCGGCCAGCACCGGCAGCGCGAGCAGCAGCAGGAATGCCGTGACCAGTACCGACCAGACGAACAGCGGCATCTTGTGCAGGGTCATGCCCGGCGCACGCATGTTGAAGATGGTCGTGATGAAGTTGATCGCGCCCATGATCGAGGCCGCGCCTGCAAGGTGGAGCGAGAAGATCGCAAAGTCCACAGCCGGCCCGGCCGACCCGGATGTCGCCAGCGGCGCATAGACCGTCCAGCCCGTGCCTGCACCCATTCCGGTGCCGCCCGGCATGAATGTGGAGATCATCAGGCTGCAGAAACCGGCAACCGTAAGCCAGAAGGAAATGTTGTTCATGCGCGGGAAGGCCATGTCCGGCGCGCCGATCATCAGCGGAACGAACCAGTTGCCGAAGCCGCCGATCATCGCGGGCATGACCATGAAGAACACCATGATCAGGCCGTGGGCCGTAATCAGCACGTTCCACAAATGGAGCTGCTCGTCGAAATTGACTTCGCCGCCATTGAGGAAAGCCGCCACGGTGCCGAGAATCTGAATTCCCGGCTCGCGCAGTTCCTCGCGCATGATGCCGGAGATCGCACCGCCGATGATGCCCGCGCAGATCGCGAAGATCAGGTAGAGCGTACCGATATCCTTGTGGTTCGTCGACATGAACCACCGGGCGAAGAAGCCCGGCTTGTGGTCGGCGTCATGATGATGATCATCGGCGTGAGCCTGAAAAGTGTCGGCGGTGGTGGCCATGGCTATCTTTCGACCTTCTGTATCAAACTTCCAAGGGCTTAGACGGCGGGTGCCGGCTCTTCGCCCGCTGCTTCCGCTTCCTCTTCAGGAGCGGCTGCAGCCTCTTCTTCCTCGCCGCCAAGCGTCCCGCCTTGCGAGAGCACCCAGGCATTGAACTGTTCCATCGGCACGGCTTCGACCGCGATCGGCATGTAGCCATGGCGGGCGCCGCACAGTTCCGAACACTGTCCGTAGTAGATGCCCGGCTTGTCGATCTGCATCACCCGCTCGTTCAAGCGGCCGGGAACGGCGTCGATCTTGAACCAAAGCGACGGCACCGCGAAGGCGTGGATCACATCGGCGCCGGTCGTCTGCAAGCGGATCGGTACGCCGGCGGGGACGACCATGCGGTTGTCTGCGGCGAGCTGCGGCGGCAAGCCCTTTGAGATGGCTTCTTCTTCCGGCATCATGTTGGAGATGATCTCGAAATCGCCGTTATCGGGATAGGAATAGCCCCAATACCACTGGTAACCTGTCGCCTTCACAGTCAGTGCATCTTCCGGCGGGCTTTCATACTGATGCGCCAGCAGGCTGATCGAAGGCACGGCGATGCCGACCAGGATCAGAACCGGGACAAGCGTCCAAACCACTTCGAGCAGCGAATTGTGGCTCGTCTTTGAAGGATTGGGATTGGCTTTCCGGTTGTAGCGGACGACCACCCAGATCAGCAGGAACAGCACGAATATCGAAATCACGGTAATGATCGGCGTCAGCACCGCATCGTGCATCCACAAGGCTTCCTTGCCGATCGCAGAATGCTGATCCTGGAACCAGATGCCGCCCGGTTCGGGCTGGCCTACGATCATTTCCGGCCCCAGCGGCGTGTAACCGCCTGCCGCATCAGGAGCAGCTTCCGCCGCAGCATCGGTGGCTTCCGCCGCCGCTTCCTGTGCAAAGGCCATCCCAGGGGCCAGGATCGTGGGAAGCCCGAAAATCAGGGCCTTCAACTTGCTCGACCGGTTGCGAAGCATTTCGCCAAAATTCATCTGTCTGACGCTTTCCGCTCTCGAAAAGGGGCCGCAAAAGCCCGTTTGACGCCCCAGGCGGGGCAAGATTTGCGGGGCCTATACGCGCGCTTGCCCCCTGCCTCAAGCGCTTCTAGGGATAATTTTCGACAGCAGCGTGCAAGGATGCAACAGGCTGCGCC
>JAUIFP010000069.1 GCA_030430365.1 Alphaproteobacteria bacterium
GGACCCGCTGATTAAGAGTCAGCTGCTCTACCAACTGAGCTATGCGTCCACACCGGCTTGCGAAAACGTTCCGGGAAACCCCGCGAATCGCGAGGAGGGCTTCATATAGAGGCTGTGCCGCGAGAGTGAAGAGGGTTCCTGCATCCAGTTCCGCGTTTAAGCACGAAAAGTGGCTGACGATTGAATTTCGCGTGACGCAGGAAGCGCGAAATTCAGGCCAGACCGTTCTGTCCAACCTGCTTGTTCCACCTGTCGACCATCATCAGAGTTCCGATACAGATCATGTTGGTCATCATCGATGACCCGCCATGACTCATGAAGGGCAGCGGGATGCCCACGACCGGTGCAAGGCCCATAACCATCATCAGATTGACGGCAACGTAGAAGAATATAGTCGCGGTCATTCCAGCCGCCAGCAGAGCCGAAAACCGGTCCGGCGCACGCCTGGCAACAAGCTGGCCCCAGCGCAGCACGATGCCGAACACCAGTAGAACCAGCAATCCACCGATCAGGCCCCATTCTTCGGCCATGGTAGCGAAGACGAAGTCGGTGTGCGGTTCCGGCAGATAATTGAGGTGGCTTTGCGATCCTTCACCAAAGCCCTTGCCCATGATGCCGCCAGATCCAATCGCAATCTTCGATTGGGTGATGTGATAGCCGGCGCCCAGCGGATCGCTCTCCGGGTCGAGAAACGTCAGGACACGTTGCTGCTGATATCCATGCAGGACGAAGAAATAGGCGAGAGGTGCCGCGATCATGCCGGCCAATGCGCTGGCGGCGAACCATCTGCCCGGCAACCCCGCCAAATACATCATCACGCCTCCGCCAAATGCGATGGCCAGTGCCGTTCCCAGATCCGGCTGCATGAGCACCAACGCCATTGGCACCGCGATCAGTACTGCGGCCGGCAGAAGGGAACGCCACCCTCCGATCTCCCCCACGGGAAGTGAATGATAGAAACTTGCTAGCACAAGCACGATGGCCGGCTTCATCAGTTCCGAGGGTTGCAGGACGATTGGCCCCAGATTGAGCCAGCGCTGGCTGCCGCCGCCCATGGCGCCCAGTGTTTCGACCAATACCAGCAGCAGCAGCACGGCTGCATAGACCGGGTAGGCCGCCCATTTCACAAAATCGCGTGAGAACTGGGTCATCACCAGCGCCATCGCCATGAACACGGAGAAGCGGAGCAGGTGCGATCCCGAAAACGGGCTCATGCTGCCGCCTGCTGCGGAATAGAGCACCGCTGCCCCGAACATAACCAGCATGGCCAAGGGCACCATGACTTGCCAGGGAAGGCGGGCGAGGGGAGCGGGAACAACGAAGCGGTTCATTGCTGGCCCTGCCTCGAAGTGGAGCCCACCGCCGTATTGGACCGCTGCTCACGCGCAGCGGTGCCCGCAGGCGGTATCTCTGCATCGTTTTCGACTGGACGTACGCCGCCATCCGCTCCGCCCGAGGGAGTTTCGAGAGCCGCAGCACGCGCTTCTGCATCGACCTCGCGCGTTATGACAGAGGGGTTGCGAGGTGGACGCGGTATGTCGACGCCATATTCCTCCGCATATGAGGCGTATTTCCTTGCCATTCTCTCGGTCGGCGTACCGCCCCATTGCTCTTCCAGCTCATACAGCTTCTCAAGCCCCAGGACGGGATCGAACAGGAACGTCAGGACATCTCGTGCAATTGGATAGGCCGCACCCGACCCACCGCCATGTTCAATCACGACTGCGCCTGCATAGCGCGGATTGTCATAGGGCGCGAAGAAGTTGAACAGGCCGTGATCGCGAAATTTCCAGGGGCCGGAATTTCCGCCCGATACGCTGAGTGAGACGACCTGGGCGGTCCCCGTCTTGCCAGCCAGCTCCACCCCATCGATCGGAAGCCGCGCTCGGCCAGCCGTCCCCGGGCCATTGACGACGTCATACATGGCATTGCGGATGACTTCGGTGTGATTGCCGTGGAAGTTCATCGATTGGAACTGCGGCTTGCCGCTGTCCAGAATCATCCGGGGCATGACCTGGTTGCCGGTTGCCAGGCGCGCCGCCATCACGGCAAGCTGCAACGGATTGGCCAGCATATAGCCCTGGCCAATTGTGGCGTTGACGGTGTCGTATGCTTGCCATTCCCGCCCGTGTTTGCGCTTCAGCCATTGCGGATCGGGGACGGTGCCGAAGAACTGGCTGGCCACGGGCAGAGGGAACTCCTCCTGCATTCCTAGCCGCCGCGCCATCGGAGCAATGACGTCCATCCCGAGCCGCTGTGCGAAGTGATAAAAATATACGTCGCAGCTTTGATAGATGCCTTTGGCCATGTTCACCGAGCCGTGGCCGCGTCGGTTCCAGCAGTGAAACACGCGGTTGCCCACGCGCAGTCCGCCGGAACAATGGACTGTCTCTTCCGGATCCAGACCGGCTTCGAGGAAGGCCATCGAAACCATCGGTTTCACGGTCGATCCCGGCGGATACAGGCCTTTGAGCACCTTGTTGCGCAGCGGGACGTGATCGTCATCCGCCAGCATTTTCCATTCGATACGGCCGATACCGTCGGAAAAACTGTTCGGATCGAAGCTGGGCATGGATGCCATGCACAGAATGTCGCCGGTCAGACAGTCGAGAACCACGACAGAGCCGGATTCCAGGCCGATACGCCTGGCGGCATAGTCCTGCAGCGGACCGTCTATCGTAAGCTGTACCGCGTTGCCCTGAACGTCCTCGCGCGTCTCCAGATCGCGGACGATCTCGCCCCGTGCCGTCACTTCCACCCGGCGCGCGCCCGGCTCCCCGCGCAGTGTCTGCTCGAACTGCTTTTCAAGCCCGTCTTTGCCGATCTTGAACCCTGGAGTGACGAGCAGCGGTATATGTTCGCGCTCGTAATCTTCGGCAGAAGCAGCTCCGACATAGCCGATCAGATGGCCGACTGAAGGGCCGGTGGGATAGAAACGTGAGAAGCCGCGCTGCGGAACGACGCCGGGCAAATCCGGCAAGCGGACACTGATCGCAGCAAATTGGTCATAATCCAGACCGTTGGCGACTTCGACCGGCTGAAATCCCCGTGAATCGGCGAGCTTGTCCTTCAGGTCCTGGATGTCCACCGGTGAGAGCGAGAGCAAGGTTCCAAGCGTTTCCACGGTCGCCTGTGGGTCTTCCATGCGTTCCGGAATGATATCGACGCGAAAGTCGGCGCGGTTTGACGCAAGCGGGGCACCACCTCGATCGAGAATCCAGCCTCTGCGTGGCGGAATAAGGGTGAGGTTCACCCTGTTGCTTTCGGCGAGCATCCGGTAGCGTTCATTTTCCGCCACGGCCAGATAGCCCATCCGCGCAGCAAGAAGCAGGCCGACACCGCCCTGAACGGCGCCGAGCAGGAAGCTACGGCGCTGAAAGCTGTAACGCAGTCCAGCGGCGTTGATCTGCTGCTTTTTCTCTCGCGGCATCAGTCGATAACTCGAACCCGTAACAAGCGTATGCGGTCGAAAGCTGCAACCATACGGGCGATAATGGGGAACAGCATGATAGACAGCAACAGTTGCGGCAATATCAATTGCACGTGCCACAAATTCGTGCCTGCGCTCGCGATCAGCGCGGAAAGGCCAAGATAGGCTGTTAGCAGCGCTGCTGCGCTTACCCAGTCCTGCCAGAAGCCCCGCCAGGGGAAACGCGCCTCGAACGCTTCCAGCGCCAGCATCGCCAGTGACCAGAGCAGGATAGCCGTTCCGAATGGCTGCCCGCTGAACAGATCGTCGAAAGCGCCCAAGGGAAAGCCGATCCAGAGCGGGAATATACCCGGGCGGACGAGCCTCCAGGCAATGAAGATCATGAAACCGAATGGCGGCATGACTGGCCCGGCAGCGACGACCGGCAGAAACGGTGTCAGCGAGCCTATCAGTATCGTCAGCAGGGGCAGGCCTTGCGCAAGGATCTGCGAATGGTCGCGGTTGATTGTCCTCCCTATCCGGGAGGAACGTGTCTTGCTGCTCTGTTCACCGATCATTCGGCGGGCTCATTCGCCGCTGGCGTAAAGACATCCTCGGTTTCGGGCGCCCAGATCGGCTCGATCGCAACATAGATGGTCGCCGCCGGATTGCTCAGCGGTTTGGCAATCGCTCCGTCACGCGTAATCCGCTCGACCACTCCCACCGGGATTCCGGGGCGATAGACCCCGCCCGCGCCGGATGTCACGAAGACATCGCCTTCTTTCAGCGGGTTGATGCCAAGATTGATGAGGCGCATGCGCAGCGATCCGTCTGCGCGGCCTTCCGAAAAAGCCACCACCTCGTCCTCTGCGCGCCGCACAGGAACCATGCTGGCACCGTCTGTCAGCAGCAAGACACGTGCGGACGATCTCCCTGTTTCCAGTACCCGCCCGACAAGCCCGTTCGGAGCCAGCACCGGCATGCCAGGTTCCACGCCCTGATTGGTTCCCGCCGACAGATAAGCAAAGCGGCGGGTGCTTGCCGATGTCGATCCCACAAGGCGGCCGTAGGCAACCGGCTTTATCTCGGCCTCTTGCATATCGAGCAATTGTTTAAGGTGGCGGTTTTCCGCCTCGATTGCCTTTGCTTCCACCAATTCGATGCGGGCCGCCTCGTTCTCGCGCCGCAAGCTGGCATTCTGGCTTCCGGCATCGAGATAGCCCGCAATCCTATCGTAAATTCCCAGAATTCCGCCTCGCGCCATCCCGCCGACTTGCCCGGCCGGCGCGGCTACATCTGTGGCGGCGCCGCGCACTTCGGCAGCGCTCTCCGGCTTCCAGAGAGACAGCACCAGCAGGATTGCGCCGATTGCGGCGCCGGCGGCCGCAATGAGATAGCCGGTAAAGGCACTGACCTGTGCCTTACGCGAATGTCCCGAACGGCGAATTGTCGGCGGCGCCATGCGCGCCCACTCCCTCTAGAATCTGGCCCTTTCGGCCGGCGGAGCCTGTTTGGGCAGGATCGCCGGCAAATACGTCTTATGCAGTCATCAGGACGCCGCGATAGATCGGATCTTCCATCGCGCGCCCCGTTCCCAAGGCCACGCAGGAAAGGGGATCTTCCGCGATGCTGACGGGCAATCCGGTTTCGTCGCGCACATGTTCATCAAGGCCGCGGATCAGAGCGCCGCCGCCAGTCAGTACGATGCCTTGATCGACGATGTCGGCAGCCAGTTCCGGAGCGGTGTTTTCGAGTGCGATCCTAACGCCTTCAATAATCGCTCCGATCGGCTCGGAAAGCGCCTCTGCGATGTTCGCCTGGTTGATCGTAATCTCTTTCGGCACGCCATTTACAAGGTCGCGTCCCTTGAGGGTGATATGCTCGCCCACGCCGTCTTCCGGCACGGTTGCAATGCCGTAATCCTTCTTGATCCGCTCTGCCGTGGCATCGCCGATCAGCAGATTGTGGTGGCGCCTGACATAGGAAACGATAGCTTCGTCCATCTTGTCGCCGCCGGTCCGCACACTGGTGGTGTATGCCAGTCCACGAAGTGACAGCACCGCGACTTCCGTGGTGCCGCCGCCAATATCCACCACCATCGAACCCACGGGCTCCGTCACCGGCATGTCAGCGCCGATTGCTGCCGCCATCGGCTCCAGGATCAAATGCACTTCGGAAGCACCTGCATTAGACGCTGCATCGCGAATTGCGCGGCGTTCGACCGAGGTAGAGCCCGACGGAACGCAGACGACGATTTCCGGATAGCGGAACAGGCTCTTCTTGCCGTGTACCTTGCGGATGAAGTGCTTGATCATTTCTTCGGCGATTTCGATATCCGCGATCACACCGTCGCGCAGCGGGCGGATCGCCTCGATATTGTCCGGCGTCTTGCCCATCATCATCTTCGCGTCGTCGCCCACGGCCTTCACGCGCTTGACGCCATTGATCGTCTCGATCGCAACCACCGAGGGCTCGTTCAGGACGATGCCGCGATCCTGCACATAAACGAGCGTGTTGGCGGTCCCAAGATCGATGGCCATATTTTGCGAACCGAACTTGAAAAATTTCGAGAAAAAAGAGCTCATTTAGGCAATCCGTATTCTAAAGCCGATTTCATTCGGCGGTTGGGCGCTGAGAGTTGCCGACGATGGCACGCCGAAGAACGACATTGGTCCGCGGCTGCTTAACGCAAGGTTTGGTCAAAGGCCAAAATTTTGTGAGGAAAGCGATGGAAAGTTTGGCACTTCACCTCGAAATCACGGCTTTTCGCCGCTAACCTGCGCTCATGCCGCAAATTCGCCGTCTTCCCGAAACGCTGGTCAACCGCATTGCCGCCGGCGAGGTGGTTGAAAGGCCGGCCGCCGCACTGAAGGAGCTGGTCGAAAACGCCATCGATGCAGGTGCCGCGCGGATCGCGGTGAGCATTTCCGAAGGGGGATTGTCGCGGATCGAAGTGAGCGACGATGGCTGCGGCATGGCGCGAGAGCAAATGGAACTCGCGCTGGAACGTCACGCGACATCGAAACTTCCCGAAGAACTCGTTGGCGAAGAAGGCGCTATCGAAAGAGTCGCGACTTTGGGATTTCGCGGTGAAGCGCTGCCATCGATCGCCAGTGTCGCGAGGCTGACGCTTGAAAGCCGCACGCGCGGAGCGGATCAAGGCTGGAAGAAAGTGATCGACCACGGCGAATTGACGGAGGATGGGCCGGCGGCTCTTCCTCCCGGCACGCGCGTGAGAGTGGAACAGCTCTTCGGCAAGGTACCGGCCAGGCGCAAGTTCCTGCGCAGCGCCAGAAGTGAATATGCCGCATGCCTGGATGTGATGCGCCGACTTGCGATGGCTCGCCCCGATATCGCCTTCAGTTTTGAGCATGGCGGCCGCAAGATCTTTTCGGTGCAAGGCGGTGAAGAGGCTGCTGCGCGTGTCGCGCAAATCGTTGCGCGGGAGCTGGCGGACAATGGCGTCGGCGTGGAATTCGAACGTGGGGAAATGCGACTTGGCGGTGTCGCCGGACTGCCCACTTACAATCGCGGCGTGGCAGATCACCAATATCTCTTCGTCAATGGACGTCCAGTGAAGGATAGGCTGCTGATCGGTGCCGTTCGCGGCGCCTATGCCGACATGCTCGCAAGAGACCGGCATGCTGTGCTTGCGCTGTTCCTGGATCTTCCGCCGGAAGATGTGGACGTCAACGTCCACCCGGCGAAGACCGAAGTCCGTTTTCGCGATGCCGCCGCGGTTCGCGGCTTCATCGTCTCAGGCTTGCGCCAGGCTCTCGCCACCGGGGACAAGCGCAGCGCACAGTCACCGGATGCCGCGGCCATGGGCAGGTGGCAGCAAGAGCCGGTCCGGGATGAGCCTTCACCGGCATTGCGGTCGATCTTCTCCGGCCGAGACTGGTCGGCGCCGCAGCCACGTGTGAGCGAAGCCGGAAAGGCCTGGCGGAGCTATGAGCAGGACGTAATGGCGGCGCCCCAGGGGAGAGCCGAAGAAGCAGGCGAGCTACCGGATGATGTGGAAGACTATCCGCTGGGCATTGCGCGTGGCCAGGTAGCGCAAACTTACATCGTGGCAGAGGCGTCGGACGGGCTCGTCATTGTCGATCAGCATGCCGCGCATGAGCGGCTTGTGCTGGAGCGCCTTCGTGCCGCGGGGGCGGGCGGCAAGGTCGCCGCCAGCCAGGCTCTGCTGATGCCGGAAGTGGTCGAAATGGATGAACCGGCTTGCGACCGGCTCGAAGAGAATATCGAAAAGTTTGCCGAACTCGGCCTTTCCGTGGAGCGCTTCGGACCCAGCGCCATGTTGGTACGGGCACTGCCGGGCGCGCTTGCCAAGGCCAGTCCGCAAGCCTTGCTGCAAGACATTGCCGACGACCTTGCGCAAAATGGCGAGGCGCTGCTGCTCGATGCCCGCATTGAACATGTCCTGGCGACGATGGCCTGCCATGGTTCCGTCAGGGCAGGGCGCACATTGAACGTAAACGAAATGAACGCATTACTGCGCGAAATGGAAAACACGCCCCGTTCAGGTCAATGCAATCATGGCCGTCCGACATGGGTCAAGCTGTCTATGGAAGACGTTGAGAAGCTTTTCGGGAGGCATTGATGCGCTGGTTGTTACCGGCAAGTTTGGCAGTCGCTACAGTGGCGCTTTCATCCTGCGGTGAGGAACTTTCTCCCGCGGAAAGGGATAGGCAGGAAGAACGCGCGATTGCGATGGTGGAACAGGCCAATCGCGGAGCCGTAATTGCCGTCGTCCCGCAGCCGATCCTGTTTCCCGACATCGAACGCCACGAAATCTATGGCATGAGCTGCGCCTTCGTTCCGGAAAATGGTGGGCTGGGCGCTGTCGCGATTGCGATGAACAACGAAGGCTACATGAAGCTGGACGATTCCGTCATACGCTTCGCCGCCGATAGCGGCAGTGCGGAACTGCCATATGGTGCCCGAAGCCAGTACACGGGCAAAACGCATGCCTTCAAAATCTCAATCAGCGGAGAAGGCACGCCGAGTGGCGCCGAATCTGTCAATTATGAAGGCCAATTGACGGTCAGCGATGAAAACGGCGCTGTCGTCTATGACAGTGGCGGCGAGGTGCAGTGCGGAAGCTGATGCAACTCTAAGTAAGAGCGCCGAAGAGCATCCACAGGGCCATCGCCACCATCATCACATTCTCGGTCAATGAGACGAAGCCCAACGGGACCTTGCCCGATCCGCCGACGCAGGCGCATTCCAGCTCGCGCTTTTGGATATACACGGCGTAGAATACGGATACTGCGCCCACCGATCCAATGAACAGGGCGAGCGGTATCGATAGCCATGGCAGCAGATGCGCGGCCATCAGGACGCCTGCTGCCCCCTCGGCAAAGGGATAGAACGAGGCATAGGGAACCCAGCGCCGGGCCAGGAGATCGTAGCCCAGAAACATCGTCGCGAATTTGTCGCCATCCTGCAGCTTCAGCATTGCCAGCAATGTCATCGAGAATGCGATGAACCATTCGGCGGCGCGGACAGTGAGAGGGCTGCCGAAAAGGGATGTGCTGAGGGCCAATGCCAGGGCGGCGGCAATGCCAAACACGGCAATGACCGGGCGGTAGCTCTTTTCACCCGGATCGCGCACTTCCAGGCCGAAATATCGTCTGACGTCTTCGTGTCCGCCAATACGCTTGCCGTCGATGAAGGTCTGGGGCGTCGTCTCTACATCGTGCTTGCGTTTGAATGCTTCGGTCTGCTCGTGCGTCTTGAGGTGGTGGTCCTCGACATTGAAGCCTTCCTTCTCGAGAAGGTATTTCGATTTGAGGCCCCATGGGCAGACGTGCTTGTCCATCACCATTCGGTAAAGTTCGGCTTTGTGCACTTTCCTTTCGCTCATGCGCGGTAACTGGGTATGCCTGTTCCAGTCTGCAATTCCGGTACGATCCGCCAGCGGGTGAGCAAGGCACTGAAGATGCCGAACACGAGCAAGCCGATTGCGACGATAGTGAAGAGCGGGCCATTTCCGCTGAGCGCGATAATGGCTTCGCCGATCGTCTTCACCTCGGAGCTGTCGGAGAACCAGGCCGACTGGACAAGCGACCAGCCGATCAGTGCAAAAATCACAGCGCGCGTGCAGAACCCAACACCGCCCAGGATGCGGGTATATGATGGCGCCTCCGAGGATATTCGGTTCATGAAGCTTCCGGTGATGCCCTTCTTGGCCTGCATAATGGCGGCCACACCGAAGGCTATACCGAGCACCCCCAGCAGCACGGAGCCTAAATCGACGGACAGGACCCCGGCCGCGACTTCCTGCGCGCGATCACCGCTGGAGCGTTGGCCGGTTGCCAGCTTGTAGGCCGAATAAGCGAGAACGACGTGGCCGATGCCGCTGCCGGCGTGGCCGATCCGCTTGAGAATGCCTTCCTTGTCGCTGCCATTATGTTCGATGTCGAACAGGGGCGATGCGAAGCGGAAGATGGCATAGCCCAGCAGGCCGAGTGCCACGATCCACAATATCACAGTTCCGGCCGGGAAGCCGCGGATTGCATCGAAGGCCGCTTGCGGTCCCTCGGCGATCTTCTCGCGGTTGGTAAGTGCCAGCAGCCCTAGTAAGAAATAGAGCACTGCCCGGGAAAAATAGCCGAGCTTTACCAGCAGACGAAACTTGCTTGTGTTGTTAACCATCACGACCTTTCACAGGTTCGTAACGGACAAGGCGGGTTTTTGTGCCCCGGCGCTTTCTCAGACGTTGAACTTGAAGAGCATCACGTCGCCGTCCTGCACGAGGTATTCCTTGCCTTCCTGGCGCAGTTTCCCGGCTTCGCGAGCATGGGCCTCCCCGCCAAGCGTGACGTAATCATCGTAGGAAATCGTCTCGGCGCGGATGAAACCCTTTTCGAAATCCGAATGGATTTCACCAGCAGCCTGCGGCGCCTTCGCGCCCTTATGGACTGTCCAGGCACGCGCTTCCTTCGGGCCGACAGTGAAAAATGTCTGCAGGCCGAGCAGTTCGTATCCTGCGCGGATTACGCGGGTGAGGCCGGTTTCTTCCAGCCCCAGCGTTTCGAGATATTCTCCGCGTTCTTCAGGTTCCATGCCGACCAGCTCTGCTTCGATGGCAGCCGAAACGATCACCGCCTGGGCGCCGTCTTCCTTGGCCTTGGCAAAGACCTTTTCCGTCAGCGCATTGCCGGTGGCGGCTTCATCTTCCGCGACATTGCAGACATAGAGGACGGGCTTGGCCGTCAGCAGCTGCGCCTGCTCGAAGATCCGGGCTTCTTCATCGTCCTTCGGTTCCGTCAGCCGGGCAGGCTTGCCTTCGCGCAGCAGCTCCAGCGCCTGGCCAAGCACACTGGCCATGACCTTCGCTTCTTTGTCGCCCCCGGTGGCCTTCTTCGCGGCAGCGGGGACACGTTTTTCCAGGCTCTCCAGATCGGCCAGGAGCAGTTCGGTTTCCACCACTTCGGCATCGGCGAGCGGATCGACCTTGTTGGAGACATGCTGGATATCGTCGTCTTCGAAACAGCGAAGAACGTGCACGATTGCGTCGACTTCGCGGATGTTGCCGAGGAACTGATTGCCCAGACCTTCGCCCTTGCTGGCACCTTTGACCAGGCCCGCAATGTCGACGAAGGCCAGCTGCGTTTCGATGATCTTTGCCGATCCGCCGATCTTGGCGATTTCATAAAGGCGCGGATCCGGCACAGCGACCTGGCCGACATTCGGCTCGATCGTGCAGAACGGATAGTTGGCAGCCTGCGCCGCCTGCGTTTCGGTCAATGCATTGAACAGGGTGGACTTGCCGACATTGGGCAGGCCGACGATCCCGCAACGGAAACCCATCTTTGTTACCTCTATGAAAAAGTGCCGCGGCCCTTAACCGGGCTGGGCGTGAAAGGCCAGTTCTTCGGAGCCTATCCTTGCTGTCTTATCGCCACATCGCTCATGAAACGGTCGTCGCGGCCTTCTGCGAGCCATTCGGCCTCTGCGCCGATGGCACCCAGCATCTGAATGAGATCGTCCTGCTCCGCCTTCGCGTAATTGCCGAGTACATGGCCTGTAACCCTGTCCTTGTGCCCGGGATGGCCGATTCCGATGCGAATGCGCCGGAAGTCGGGCCCCAGATGGCGGTCGATCGAGCGCAGGCCGTTATGTCCTGCGGTGCCGCCGCCGATCTTCACCTTCACCTTGAACGGCGCGAGGTCCAGTTCGTCGTGAAATACGGTGAGCGCTGTCATGTCGAGTTTGTAGAAGCGCATGGCTTCGCCGACGGAACGGCCGCTTTCATTCATGAATGTCGCCGGCTTGAGCAGAATGATCTTTTCGCTGCCGAGGCGGCCTTCCTGAATCCAGCCCTGAAACTTCTTCTGGACCGAGCCGAAGCCATGCATTTCTGCAATGACGTCCAGCGCCATGAAGCCGACATTGTGCCGGTGCATCGCATATTGCGGTCCGGGATTTCCGAGGCCTACCCAAAGTTGCATGGCGGCTTCCTATTCGCGGCAGGCGCAAAAGCAAAGCGCCGACCGCGCGAATTGCGGGCCGGCGCCTTGTCTCGCTAGCAAGCGGGAGGGGCTCAGTCTTCCGAGCTTTCCTCTTCTTCTTCCGCTTCCTCTGCAGTTGCTTCGGCTTCTTCGCCTTCTTCGCCTTCCTCGGCCTCGCTCTCGGAGCGCTTGAGGGCAGACGGCGCAACGATCGTCGCAATCGTGAAGTCGCGATCGGTGATGGCGCTTTCCGAACCTTCCGGCAGCGTCACGCTGCTGATGTGGATCGAATCGCCAACTTCCAGACCGGTCACATCCAGCTCGATTTCCGCCGGGATCTTGTCCGCATCGCAGATCAGGTCCAGCTCGTGACGGACAACGTTGAGCACGCCGCCCTTTTTGAGGCCGGGCGATTCTTCTTCGTTGACGAAAATGACCGGGATGGCGACTTCGATCTTCGCGTCCTTGGCCAGACGCAGGAAGTCGACATGCAACGGACGGTCATTCACCGGGTGAAAGGCAACGTCCTTAGGGATCGTGCGAACGCTCTTGCCACCGACTTCGACCATGACGATCGAGTTCATGAAGTGGCCTGTGCCGAGCTGGCGAACGAGTTCTTTCGCCTCGACATGAATAGTATGTGGTTCTTCCTT
>JAUIFP010000070.1 GCA_030430365.1 Alphaproteobacteria bacterium
TATCTGGCACCCGGATGTCTGCCGCCATCTGGCCGATTTCGGCGCGGGCCTGTTCATCTGCGTCAATGGCAGCCCTTACGAGATCGACAAGGACGTGCTGCGCATCGACGAGATCGCCCGCCGCCGCGCAGTCGATACCGGCATTCCCATGGCCTATCTCAACCGCGTGGGCGGGCAGGACGAGCTGGTGTTCGACGGGGCCAGCTTCGTCATCAATGGCGATGGCAGCCTGGCGGTGCAGATGCGCGACTGGGAAGAGCAGGCGGTCGAAACCAAATGGACCAAGATTGCGCGCGGCTGGAACTGCAATCGCGGCGAGCTGGAACCGCTGACCGACAATGCGGAAGAAACCTATTGCGCCATGGTGCTGGCGCTGCGCGACTATGTGAACAAGAACGGCTTTCCCGGAGTGGTGCTGGGCCTTTCAGGCGGCATCGACAGCGCGGCCTGCGCGGCAATCGCGGTGGACGCGCTGGGGCCGGATCGGGTGTGGTGTGTGATGCTGCCCAGCCGCTATACCAGCCAGGAAAGCCTGGACGACGCGGAAGCTTGCGCCAAGGCACTGGGCTGCCGTTACGAGACGATCCCCATCCAGCCTGCCGTGGACGGCTTCGATGCGATGCTGGCGGACGATTTTGCGGATAGCGAAGTCGACATCACCGAAGAGAATATCCAGTCGCGCATCCGCGGCGTCACGCTGATGGCGCTGTCCAACAAGTTCGGCCCGATGTTGATGACCACCGGGAACAAGAGCGAGATGAGCGTGGGCTATGCCACGATCTATGGCGACATGGCGGGCGGCTACAACCCGCTCAAGGACGCCTACAAGATGACTGTCTTCGCCATTTCCCAGTGGCGCAACAAGGCGGTGCCGCGCATCGGCCTGGGTCCGTCGGGCGAAGTGATCCCGCAGCGGATTATCGACAAGCCGCCCAGCGCGGAATTGCGCCATGATCAGAAGGACGAGGATTCGCTGCCGCCCTATCCGGTGCTGGACCGTATCCTGCTGGGCCTGGTGGAGCATGAAAAGAGCGTCGATCAGCTGGTGGCCGAAGGCCTCCAGCGCGAGGATGTGGCCCGGATCGAACATCTGCTGCATATCGCGGAATATAAGCGCCGCCAGGCGCCGCCCGGGGTGAAGCTGGGCATGCGCAATTTCGGCCGCGACCGGCGCTATCCGATCACGCATAAATTCCGCAGCAAGTGAAGCGGGCGGGGCTCGTCCTGATCGCGGGCCTCGCGCTTGCCGCCTGCCAGGGCGAAGCGCCTGATCAGCCGACATCGGGGCCCTCCGCCGCACCGTCTCCGGCCGCCGAGGACGATAGAGCGCAGCCGCAAGCCCCAGCTCCGGAAGCCCCTGTGCCCGAAACGCTGGCCGGGGAATGGCGCGTCGCCGGCGTGGGAGGGGAAGAGGTCGATCTGCCTTTCGGCATTACCGCCTCCATCGACGAATACCGGATCGAGCTTTCCGCCGGCTGCACCCGCACGAGCTGGCGCTATACTTACCGCGGCGGAGTGCTTGCCACCGAGCGTCAGCCGCTCGTGACATGTCAGCGCGGCCTTTACCCGATTGAGGAACGGCTGATTGCGGCGATCGATTCAGCGGACCGGGCCGCGCGCACTCCGTCCAATGCCGTCGAACTCAGCGGCGGGGCAGGCAGCGTCACCTTATACAGCCAATGACATTGCGTGTCTGACAGGCTAACGGCGCTTCCATGGTCATAACCCGTTTCGCCCCTTCGCCCACCGGGCGGCTGCATGTCGGCAATATCCGCACCGCGCTGCATAACTGGCTGCTCGCCAAGAAGAATGGCGGGCGCTTCGTGCTCAGGATCGACGATACCGATGGCGAGCGCAGCCGGGAGGAATATGTCGAGGCGATCCGCGAGGACCTCTCCTGGCTCGGCCTCGCGCCCGACGGGGAAGAGCGCCAGTCGCAGCGCTTCGATCATTACGAAGCGGCCTTCGATCGGCTGGTGGCCAATGGCCGGATCTATCGCTGTTATGAAACCGCGCAGGAGCTGGAGCTGAAGCGCAAGGTGCTGCTGGGCCGGGGCCTGCCGCCGATATACGACCGCGCCGCACTGGAACTGAGCGAGGCCGATCATGCGGCAAAGGAAGCCGAAGGCGTGCAGCCGCATTGGCGCTTCAAGCTCGATCACAGCGCACCCATCGCCTGGGAAGACGGTATCCGGGGTGCGCAGCATTTCGATCCCGCGCTGCTTTCCGATCCGGTGATCCGCCGCGCCGACGGCTCCTGGCTCTACATGCTGCCCAGCGCGGTCGACGATGTGGAAATGGGCATCACCGATGTGCTGCGCGGGGAAGATCACGTCTCCAACACTGCCGTGCAAATTCAAATGTTTACCGCACTCTCTTCGCAGCCGCCGCGCTTCGCGCATGAGGCGCTGCTGGTGGGTGCGGAAGGCAAGCTGTCGAAGCGGCTCGGTTCGCTGGGCTGCGACGCTTTCCGCGAGCGCGGGATCGAACCCGAAGCGATCGTGGCGCTGCTCGCGCGGCTGGGCACCTCGCTGCCGGTGGAGCCGATCGCGGATCGAGGCGAAGTGATCGGCGGCTTCGACCTCTCCACTTTCGGCCGCGCCCCGGCGCGCTTTGACGATGCGGAGCTGGACCGGCTCAATGCCGCCATCGTCCACCAGCTGCCCTATGAGGCGGTGCAGCACCGCCTGCCGGAAGGGATGGGCGAAGCGGGCTGGGAGACCGTGCGGCCCAATCTGGCGCATGTCGGGGAAGCGGGCGATTGGTGGCGGATCGTCACCGGCCCGATCGAGCAGCCGCAATTCGATGCGGAGACGCGCGAGTATCTGGCGCAGGCAGTGCGCGCTTTCGCATATCTGGAATGGAGCGATCCGACGATATCCGATCAATTATGGCGGACTCTCACGGCGCATCTAAAGACGGCCACCGGGCGCAAGGGCAAGGCGCTGTTTCTGCCGCTGCGCCAGGCGCTCACCGGCATGGATCACGGGCCGGACATGGCTGCGCTGCTGCCGCTGATCGGCGAGGCCGAAGCGCGCGCCCGGCTGGAGCGCGCGGCGCTCTAATCGTCGCTGCCGGCCGCCGCGACAGTGGGTGAGACCGGAAACCAGTTGTCGATCGTGCGGGTCAGATCCTCGGGCCCGACGACGATCAGCTTGTCCTGCGCGATCGCCTTGCGCACGCCAAGCTGCCCCTGCCACAGGTCCACCAGGTCCGGCAGGCGGCAGGTCAGATAGACGTCCACATCCTTCCCCGGATCCTGCGGCCATAATCCGACCTTGCGCCTCTTGGCGACAATCCACCACTTCCGGTATTGCTCGGCATCGCTCAGCGTGATGGCGATGACGGTCTCGCCGTCGGGCAGCTCCTTCACGCGCAGCGAGCGGTGCAGGTCCCACATCAGGGCGCCGACATCGAAATTGGGCTCCTTGATGTTGCGGGCCGCCCATTTCAGCCCCCAGCTCGAAAGGAACTTGATGACGGGGCGCAGCTCCCTGCCCGAAGCGGTCAGGCGGTAGCTGGCCGATCTTCCTCCGCCCGTTTCCCGGCGGACGATCAGGCCCTTTTCGGCCATGGTCTTCAGCCGCCCGCTCAGGACTGCCGGCGAGATGAGCGGGATGGATTGCTGCAGATCGCTGTAACGCGTCGCGCCCAGCAGCATGGAGCGCAATATCTGCAAGGTCCAGCGGTCGCCGATCAGCTCGGCGGCCTTGTTGGCCGGGCAATGCGTATCGTGTTCGATCGATTGAGCCACAATTCGCTCCTGATGGCAGCGATTGCCATCCATACTATGAAATCCATAGTGCGTCTATTCGGGCTGCGAAGTGCGGCACTTCAGGCGGCGAACTACACCGTGCGCGCATTATCGGCGATCTTCCTCGGCAGCAGACGATCATGTCTGCGAAGAGGAAAGGAAGACCGATGATCAACCGTATCTTGATGGCCGCGGCGCTTACATTGGCCGGCGGCGCCGCCCATGCACAGCCGGCATCGCAGGAGGAAGAGGTGCAATTCCGTTACGCAGCTGCGGAACTTCGAAGCGAAAAGGGCCTCGATGCGCTGCATGAACGTGTGCGGCAGTTCGCGAAGGCGGAATGCAGCAGCGGATCGCACTATGCCGTGTTTGCGGAAATGGATTGCCGCAGGAAGCTCGAAGCGCAGCTGCTGCAGAAGATCGGCAAGGCTCGCCTCATGCAAATCGCGCGCCTCGCCGATTGAACCATTCGGCCGTTGCCAAGGCTGCCCAGTCATTTACTGGTGCCCGGCAGCCGTGACGGCGAATCTTGTACGAATTTCCGGTGCATTGGGCGAAGAATTGTGGCGCCGACGTCCTGACTTGTCGGCAGGGGGGGAGAGAGCATGGCCTATGATGAGAGGGAAGCGCCCCCGCCCCCGCCAAACAGAACTCTGGTACTTGCTCTCTTGGCAGTATTGCTGATTTCGGTCGTCGCCGTTTTCAACCTCGGGTATTTTGCGAATGCCTATGCCGGGCTTGCCGCATTTTTGATGATACCTGCCGCTATCGGTGGGCTCATTTCGCTATTGTACGATCCGGCTGGTCGACGTTTTTCTTTGGGATGTTTCCTTTGGCCAACAATCGGTCTGCTTGTGCTGACAGCGATCGCCTATTTTGTTTTTGGGGAAGGCGCTGTTTGCATCGCAATGGTTTTGCCGCTTTGGATTCCTGCGGCAATAGTGGGAGCACTCGTTAGTCGCTACAATGCAAAGCGTGGTCGGCGTATCAATAACTCCGCCCGCCTGAACAGCATTGCATGGCTTTCTATCCCACTTCTGCTGATTACGGCTGAAACTGTTGCGCCGCCCCATTGGGAAATCCACCACGTGACACGTGAAGCAATCATCGATGCTGAGCGGGAGAAGGTGTGGCCATTGCTGTTGAACGTGCCTGACATCGCCGGTGTGGAAGGCACGGCAAACTTTTCGCAGGACGTCCTGGGCATTCCGAGGCCGACCGATGCGGAACTCATAGTCCGTTCGGGCAAGCTAGTCAGGGTCGCCCACTGGGAAGAGAATGTCAGGTTTGAAGAGGAAATTTCGATTCTAAAGCCAGGCGAAGCTCTCGGTTGGCAATTTTCGTTTCCCGACGACTCAGTGCAGCAACACACAGATCACCACATTTCGCCAGATGGTCCTCTCCTTAAGATTGAAACCGGTCGATATGACCTGGTTCAACTGAGCAATGGCAAGACCTTGGTCAGGCTGACGACGCAATACCGCATGCGGACCAGATTGGGAGGATACCTCGTTTGGTGGGGGGAAAGATTGCTTGGGGATGTGCAGGGGAATGTCTTAGCGATCATCAAGAAGCGTGCTGAAAAAAGCGCGGGTCAGGGCTGACGTCGCTTCCCATGCCGGAAATCCTGCAACTCGGCCCCCTGGTGATGGCAACGGACAGGCTGCTGGCCGCCGCGCTGGTGATGGCCTTCCTGATCGGATCGGACCGGATCGCGCTGCGTTATGGCAGAGGCGGGCCGTGGCAGAGCGGCCTTGCGTTGCTCGCAGGAATCCTTGCCGCGCGGCTGGCTTATGTTGCCGCGCATTTCGATGCCTTCTCGCGCGATTGGCCTTCCGCGCTCGCCATCTGTCAGGGCGGCTTCACGGCCTGGGCAGGCATTGCCGCGGCCGCCCTGGTGGTCGCCTGGCGCATACGGCCCCGCCCCGCGATGATCCGGGTGGAGCTGCTGCTGGCGGTGCTGGCGCTGGCCTGGTTCGGCGCTTCGGAACTGCTGCGCCCGCCGCCCCGGCCCATGCCCGCCATGCCCCAGCTTGCCGCGCTGCAAGGCAATGCCCCGGCGCCGGAGCAGCTTGAGGCAGGCCCCTATGTGGTCAATCTCTGGGCGACCTGGTGCCCGCCCTGCCGCCGCGAATTGCCCATGCTAGCCGAGATGGCGCAGGATGCGGAGCTGCCCATCCTGCTCGTCAATCAGGGAGAAGATGCCGCCACCGTGCAGGCCTATCTGGCTGCAAACGGCGTGGATGGCTCTGCCGTGCTGCTGGATACCGGCTCCATGCTAACCCGCACAACGCAAAGCAGCGCCTTGCCCACGACGCTGTTCGTGGATGGGGATGGGATGATCGTGCGGACCCATATGGGCGAGATCTCCCGCGCCGCCCTGAGCGACGGGATCGCGCAAATCGCGGAGTGATTCATCCAGCCGCGGACATTTCATGTTCATCGCCGGCCCTGCACGATGCCGCTAATAAAAATGCCATACCGGAGGGTCGAAGGAATGAAATGTGTGCGTTGGGGCTTGCTGGCCCTTTGTGCCGCCAGTGGTGCCACCGCTGCCCATGCGCAGGGCGGGCCGCCTGCCGGGCAAGGCGGCGGACCCGGCGGCGGCGATACGGTGACGGTCGGGGCGGGCATCGGCGTCACGACGACCTATGACGGGGCCAGCGACTACAAGCTCATTCCCGGCGGAACGCTGCGCGGGACGATTGGCGGACACGATTTCCAGCTGAACGGCCCGCAGCTCTTCGTCGATGCCATTCCCAACGATCCGCGGCGCAAGGTGGATTTCGAGCTCGGGCCGGTCGCCGGGGTCAGCTTCAACCGCACCGGCGATGTCGGCAATGCCCAGGTTGCGGCGCTCGGCGAACTCGATACCGCCGTGGAACTCGGCGCGCGCGGCGGTGTGGGTGTGCGCGGCGTGCTTGGGCGGCGGGACAAGCTGGCGCTGGTCCTCACCGGCGTGTGGGATGTGGCGGGCGCGCATGGCAGCCATGTGATCGAACCGGGCCTGGAATATTCCACGCTTGCCGGGCGCAGCACGTTCCTGCGCGCGGCGTTGACGAGCGAATTCGTCGGCAAGGATTGGGCCCGCTACAATTTCGGCATCGACGCGACCGGCGCGGCGGCCAGCGGCCTGGCGGCGTTCGATCCCGATGGCGGGCTTGCCAGCATCGGGGGCAATGTCCTGGCAACCCATTCGCTGAGCGGCAGGCGGACCGGCTGGGCCCTGTTCGGCATTGTCAGCTACAAGCGGCTCCAGGGCGATATCGCCGACAGCCCGATCGTGCGGGACACGGGATCGCCGGACCAGTTCTTCGCTTCGGCCGGGCTGGGCTACACCTTCTGATCCTGCAAGTGGGCTGGGGGCAAGACCTCCCGTGCCGCACTGACCAGCGAATTCCTACCCGGCGCGGAGCAATGTCTTCCCGCGTTGCCAAGGCGGCCCGGTGCATTACGATGCCGTCTGCTCGGCTTGACGAGTCTTGCGGGTTACTCCGGTGAAATGGGCGGGGTGGTATGGTGCTGGCCACTGAATTCACGAAGCTGATCGGCTGCGAGGCGCCGATTCAATTGGCGGCGATGGGCGGTGGTCCGGCGCTGTGCGCGGCGGCCGCGAATGCGGGCGCGCTGGGCATGCTCGGCGCGGTGAACATGCCGTCCCCCGTCCTGGAACATTTGCTTGCGGCGCTGCGGGCGGGCTCGCCCGAAGGGAAGATTGGCGTGAACTTCCTTATGCCGTTTTTCAGCCTGGAGAATCCGGACGATCTCGCCCGGTTGGAGCTTGCCGCGAACACGGCGGATATCGTCGAATTCTTCTACGGCATGCCGGATGCCGATCTGGTGCGGCGGGTGCATGATTCGGGCGCGCTCGCCAGCTGGCAGGTGGGTTCGGCCGATGAAGCCCGCGCGGCGCTAGACGCCGGATGCGACATGATCGTTGCCCAGGGGGTGGAGGCGGGCGGCCACATCAGGGGGACCACGCCGATCCTCGCTCTGCTCGATCAGGTCTGCGCCTTTGCGGATATGCCGGTTCTTGCCGCTGGCGGCCCAGGCGGCGGGGCGGGGCTGGCTACCGTGCTCGATGCCGGAGCTGCGGGCCAGCGCATCGGCACGCGCTTCCTGACGGCGAGCGAGTCCACCGCCCATCCGGACTATGTCACGGCGCTGCTGCGCGCCCGGGCGGAGGAAACCGTCTGCACCGAGGCATTCGGCGTGGGCTGGCCGGATGCGCCGCACCGGGTGCTGAGATCCTGCCTCGAGGCTGCACAGAACCATCCCGAAGATGTCGTTGGAACGATGAACAGGGGCGGGCAGGAAATGGCCGTGCCCAAGTTCTTCGTCGCCTGGCCGGATGAGAGCGCCACCGGCAATGTCGCGGCCATGTGCCAGTTTGCAGGCGAATCCGTGGAAGGCGTGACGCAGCGCCAGAGCGCCGCCGATATCGTGCGCGAGATCGTGAGCGAGGCGGAGGCTTTGCTGGAGTAGAGCGGGCGTCCCGCGAGGTGGGATCATGCATTGCGGGCGCGCATGCGGCATGTAGGCTCCCGGCCTCACGGGGACATTGCGGGTTCCCTCAAGGCGGCGCATCGGGTGTTAAAATGCAGAGATTGGGCGATTTGAAATTGGCTCCGGCGATTGGCCGGCATGAGCTGGGGCGCTAGGATGCGCGGAATTTTCCTGGCCGGCTTGCTGGCCGTGGCCTGCAGCGCCTGCGCGCCTGCTTCTTTCGATACGGCTACCCCGGTTCTCCGGCTCACACCGGACACCGATTGGTGGCGGCCGCCCCCCGGCATGGCGATTGGCGATATCAGCGCGGTGGCGGTCGGCCCGGACGGCGACATATGGATATTGCATCGTCCGCGATCCCTGACGGAAGAAGAGCAGGCAAACGCCGCCCGCCCGGTGGTGAGACTGGATCCCTCGGGCGCGTTCGTGGCGAGCTTTGGCGGCCCCGGCGTAGGCTATGACTGGCCGCGAAACGAACACAGCATCGCAGTGGATGCGCGCGGCCATTTCTGGGTCTCGGGCAGCTTTCGCGGCGACCCGGCCGAGGCCGACGATGCGATCCTGGAATTCGACGGCGAAGGGCGCTTCGTCAAACAGATCGGCCAGCAGGGGGCGAGCGAGGGAGACGGCGACACCGGCAATGTCCGCGCCGCGTCGGACATCTTCGTCGATGTCGAGGCCGGAGAGGTTTACGTGTCCGACGGTTACGTGAACCACAGGATCGTCGTTTTCGACCGCGATACGGGCGCCTTCAAGCGGATGTGGGGCGGGTTCGGCAGCAAGCCGCCCGCTCAGCCCGCCGAAAGTGCGGAAGGCTCCGCAGATGGCGAACAGGCCCCGCATTTTTCAGAACTGCACGGGATCGAGAAGTCGCGCGACGGGATCGTCTATGTCGCGGACCGGGGGCATCAGCGCATCCAGATGTTCACGCCGGAGGGACGCTATCTCTCGCAGTTTCGCGTGGACCCCGGGCTTGCGGAGCCGCGCACGGCATCCGGGATCGCCTTTTCTGCGGATGCAGCGCAGCGCTACATCTACGTATCCGACTGGGGCAATTCGCGCCTGCTCGCTTTCGACAGGAAGAGCTTGCGGGAAGTCGCCAATATCGGCGGCGAAGGGACGCTGCCCGGCCAGATGAAGGGCCCGCATCTGATCGCAACCGATGGCGACGGGGTCATTTACGTCGCCGAGGTGCAGGGGCGGCGCATTCAGCGCTTCGTGCCGTCCGCTGGCGAGCGCTGAGCGCGTTCTTCAATCCGGACTGTGCTTCTTCAACTCGTCGCCCGCCAGGCTGACGACATGCAGCAGGTTGGTCGAACCCGGCGTGCCGAAGGGCACGCCCGCCAGCATGATCAGTTTCGATCCCGCTTCGCCGAAGCCGTGGCGCAGCGCCATGCGCTTACCCTTGGCAATCATCCCTTCGAAGCTGCCGATATCGCGCGTCGCCACGGCATGCGCGCCCCATAGCAGCCCCAGCCGCCGGGCAGTGAGGACGGACGGCGTCAGCACCAGCACGGGCACGGCGGGCCGCTCTCGCGAGACGCGCCGCGCGGTGGAGCCCGATCCGGTGAACACCACGACCGCCGAAATCTTCACCGTTTCGGCAATCGTCATGCAGGCATGGCTCAGCGCGTCGGCCGTGGTGGAATCGGGCCGCGTCTCGTGGAAACGGATGCGCTTGGCATAGCTGGAATCGCCTTCGATCTTCTGCGCGATGCGGTCCATCATCGTCACCGCTTCTTCCGGCCATTGCCCGGCGGCGGTTTCGGCCGAGAGCATCACGGCATCGGCCCCGTCATAGACGGCATTGGCGACGTCCGAGACCTCGGCGCGGGTCGGCGTCGGATTCTCGATCATGGATTCCAGCATCTGCGTCGCCACGATCACCGGCTTGCCGATGCTGCGCGCGGTATTGACGATCTGCTTCTGCAGCGAGGGCACGTCTTCGGGATTGAGCTCCACGCCCAGATCTCCGCGCGCCACCATCACCGCGTCGGATAGCTCCAGGATCTCGTCCAGCCGTGTGACGGCGGCGGGCTTTTCGATCTTGGCGCAAAGCGCGCCGTAACCGCCCATCAGCTTGCGCGCTTCGGCAATGTCTTCGGGCCGCTGCACGAAGCTGAGCGCGATCCAGTCCGCCCCGTGTTCGATCGCGAAGGCCAGGTCCGACCGGTCCTTGTCGGTCAGCGCGGGCACCGGCACCACGGCATCGGGCACGTTCACGCCCTTGCGGTCCGATATCACGCCGCCGACTTCTGCCGTGGTCAGGATTTCATCGTCGCTGGCCTTCACCACTTTCAGGCGGATCTTGCCGTCGTCGATCAGCAGGCGCTGGCCCTTTTCCAGGACGCCGAACAATTCGGGATGCGGCAGGCAGACGCGCGTGGCGTCGCCCGGCTCCGGATTGCGGTCCAGCGTGAAATGGCGGCCATGCGGGATGACGATGCGTTCGCCTTCCTTGAACGTGCCGACGCGCAGCTTGGGGCCCTGCAGATCGCACAGAATGGCGATCGGCCGGGCGAATTCCTTCTCCAGCGCGCGAATGGCGTCGATCGTCTTGGCGTGGCCCGCGTGATCGCCGTGGCTCATATTGACGCGGAAGGCGTCGGCCCCTGCCAGCAGCAGGCGGCGCAGCATGTCCGGGTCGCGGCTCGCCGGGCCGACGGTGGCGAGGATCTTGACCTTGCGGCGGCGGGGATTCAGCTTTGACGGTTCATGCTTTGCCATGAATGCCTGCCTATGTCAGAGCCGCGTGACAATACAACTCCACGATGTGGGAAAGATGCAATGACCGAAACGAACGATCCCCTGGACCAGCTGCCCGACGAGGTAGCCGCCGCAGCCTTCCGCCGGCTGGTGCGCCATTTGCGCCACCGCCACGATGCGCAGAATATCGACCTAATGGGGCTGGCCGGCTTCTGCCGCAACTGCCTGGCCGACTGGATCAACGATGCCGGCGCCGGGTTCGACAAGGCGGCGGCACGCGAAGTTATCCACGGCATGCCGCAGGCGGAATGGAAGGAAAAATACCAGACCGAGGCGACGCCGGAACAAATGGCGCGGATGGAAGAAAGCCTGAAGCTGAACGGCGGAACGCACTAGGCTTTTCGCAGGGCTGGGCATTAGGCTGGGGAATTCCGATTCCCGCTCTTCCTCGCCCTGCGTAGCCTCGCTATCAGCCGCGCGACCGATTCACATCAAGTCCCTTGGAGATTTGCCCGATGGCCGAAGCCACCGATGACCGCCTGCGCCTTTTGATCGAGCGCATCGAACGCCTGGAAGAAGAGAAGAAGGGCATCGCCGACGATATTCGCGACGTTTATGCCGAGGCGAAGGCGGTGGGCTATGACACCAAGATCATGCGCCAGGTGATCCGCCTGCGGAAAATGGACGGCAATGACCGGCGCGAAATGGAAATGGTGCTGGAAACCTACAAGGCGGCGCTTGGCCTCGGCTGATCGCGGCTGATCGCTTTTCCCCATCACAGTCGGAACCGCTGGCAGGGCTTCCTTGTTGATTCCCCATAGGCAAAGCCAATGGGAAGACTGTGATGACCGAGAATACCACGACACTCGACCGCGCGGCCCATATCCGCGCAATCGATGAAGATGGCGGTCCGGGCCACGAATCCGCGCTGGAGCGCAAGCCCCAATGGGAACCGCGCTATCCCGGATCCGGCCGGCTGAAAGGCAAGGTGGCGATCGTCACCGGCGGAGACAGCGGCATCGGGCGCGCCACGGCGGTGCTGTTCGCGCGCGAAGGCGCGGATGTCGCCATCGCCTATCTTTGCGAGCATGACGATGCCAAGCGCACGCGCGAAGCGTGCGAGGCGGAAGGGGCCGAAGTGCTGCTTTCGGCAGGCGATCTGGGCAATCCGGATCACTGCGAAGGCCTGGTCCAGGCGGTGATCGACAAATGGGGCCGGCTGGACGTGCTGGTCAACAATGCGGGTGAGCAGCATCCGGATGAAGAAGTCGAGAAGATCACGGAGGAGCAGCTGCAGCGCACCTTCCAGAGCAATATCTATTCGATGTTCTACCTGGTGCAGGCCGCGCGCCCGCATCTGAAGGCGGGTGCCAGCATCGTGAACTGCACATCGGTGACGATGTATAAGGGTTCGGGCGGGCTGCTCGATTACAGCGCCACGAA
>JAUIFP010000071.1 GCA_030430365.1 Alphaproteobacteria bacterium
ACCGCGAAACGCTGGAAGTGAAGTTCAAGGGGATGAGCATTGCCGACGTGCTCGACATGACGATCGAGGATGCGGAGGAGTTCTTCAAGGCCGTGCCCCCCATCCGCGACAAGATGCATATGCTCAATGAAGTCGGGCTGGGCTATGTGAAGGTGGGCCAGCAGGCGACGACCCTGTCAGGCGGGGAGGCGCAGCGGGTGAAGCTCGCCAAGGAACTCTCCAAGCGCTCCACCGGGCAGACGCTGTATATTCTGGACGAGCCGACCACCGGCCTCCATTTCGAAGATGTCCGCAAGCTCCTCGAAGTGCTGCAACGCCTGGTCGAGCAGGGCAATAGCGTGGTGGTGATCGAACACAATCTGGACGTGATCAAGACGGCCGACCACATTCTGGACCTCGGCCCCGATGGCGGCGTGCGCGGCGGGGAGATCGTGGCGGAGGGCACTCCGGAAGAAGTCGCTGCCGAACCGCGCAGCTATACCGGGCAGTATCTTGCGCCGATGTTGGGGAAGGGCGCAGCGCGCTCAAGCAGCGAAGCGGTAGCGCAAGATGGAACGCAAGAGGCGGCGGAGTAGGAAACAGGCAAGTGGGCTCCGATGGCAAACTGACGGCGCAGCAGCGCAACGCCCAGCGCCTCTATGCGATGGAATTCGCTAAGCTCTATCCCGCCTATGTTGCCAAGGCCGGGCGCAAGGGGCGCAGCCGCGAAGAGGTGGAACGGATCGTCCACTGGCTCACCGGTTATGACGCGGCTGGCCTCGCCGCCGCGCTGGAAGATGGCCGCTCGGTCGAAAGCTTCATTGCCCTGGCGCCGGCCATGAACCCGAAACGGGAACTGATTACGGGCGTGGTCTGCGGCGTGCGCGTGGAGGAAGTGGAAGACCCGCTGATGCGCGAACTGCGCTATCTCGACAAGCTGGTGGACGAGCTGGCACGCGGCAAGGCGATGGAGAAAATCCTGCGCGAGGCGTGAGCATGCATTGCGCGGAGATCGCGGCGGAGGGTGTCTCGGAAGAAGTCGCTGCGGAGCCGCGAAGCTATACGGGGCAGTATCTTGCGCCGATGCTGGGGAAGCCTGTCCTGAGCAACGACGAAGGGGGCGAGCAAGAAGCGGCGGAGTAGATATCAATTGCACGATAGGAAATTGATACATCTTCTAAGTGAGGCAAAGAGAAAATCTTAATTCCGAATGACTAGACACAGCTGCTAAAATAGGCACCTAAAGGCTTATGCAGTCACCAAAGTTTGTCTCGAAGTCTAATCACCTAAAGAAATTGGTAGCCCCCACAAGCCTTCAAGGTTTGTGGAAGGATCAAATTCGGGACAAGATGAGAAGGCAGATTGTGCCGGATGCCGTTGAGTTTCTCGATTTTCATTTTGATATAAGGAAGAGAACAACTCAGATTGAAGCTCTTGTCTGCGGAGGCAACTATTTGCCAAGTCCGATTTTGAGGCTGACTATGGAGAAGTCAAAGGGACTATGCCGGCAGATTGCGCTACCTGATCCCTCAGATGCACTAGTACTCCAGGTGCTCTCTAACCGACTGTGGCATCAGATTGCTCCAAAGGCTCCAACTGACACGGCGTTTTTTGCACCACAGGACCAGCCTTTTGCTAAGCGGAATGTGGTCAACGAAGAAGATGATTGGGGTTATGGGCCCATTGCCTCTTGGCTGGACTTCCAGAAAGAAATACTGAAATTTTCGAAAAAACGAAAATATATCGTAGTAACCGATATAGCAAATTACTACGATTTTATTATACATCAGTTTTTACGATCAATATTATCAGATTATGGCCTTGAGAAAGAGCATTCACTAGATTTATTGCTCTTTATACTCGATGCCATGTTGTGGCGACCTGACTACATGCCAAACTTCGGCATTGGGTTGCCTCAAATGGATTTCGACGCTCCCCATTTGCTCGCTCATACTCATCTCTTTGAAATCGATGATTTATTTGGGGATGACCCCAATGCCGACTATGCGAGATACATGGACGATATCGATTTCGGTGTAGATACGCTTGCCAAAGCAAAAAGCGTACTTCGAGATCTTGATCTGGCCCTTCAAACCAGGAACCTAAGAGTCAATTCAGGCAAGACAAAAATTTTGACTGCTGCGGAAGCAGAAGTACATTTTAAGGTCTTCGAGAATGCGTTCATCGATAAATTAAAAGCTAGGATAGAACAACGGTCGACATCGGTTCTTTGGGTTTCATTCTATGGCCGCTTGGCGATTCGGATTCTACAATCGACAACTGCGCGCGAGACCTTTTCGAATGGTAATGGATCGAAGCTAATCAAGAGGCTCTTGTCGATTGCTAAGGACACCAAGACTCCATTGCCGGACGATGTCTTTGGCTGGTTGTTGAGAGATCACCCAGGGCTGCGCCGTGAACTTTTTGCTGCTTGGTCAAAGGCCGGCGTAACAAAAAATCAGATCGATAGGCTTATTGAATTCTTGCGTAGCGGCGAGGCGGTTGATGACATGGTCTTCATCCTCTCGATCAATGCAATGGCTCACACGCGATTTGGGCGGCGATTTACAAACGCTCAGTTTTCCGCACTTCGCCTTTTGCTCAAGGGAGACGAACCTTCCTTACTGTACAGTAGGCTCTTGTTTGTGTCGCGTTTCGATACCTACTCTTTACTTTTAAATGAGATTTCTCAAACGGTGCCAATATGGTCGCGGCAGAAGTTTCTTAGTCGTCAAGTGGCTGGATTTGCACCGTTATTTTTTGGAACAGCTGCATGGGATAAGTATCAGGCTCTTGTTCGGCGGTGGTCCGGAGACGACGGAATGTCAGTCTTTGAGTTTCATGAGAAACTGCGGACAGATCCTGCGACAGTGAAAGGTGTGAATGCCTTCCTAAAGGCTCCAAATCCATCATCTGGAACAAGTTTGACACACGCCAAATCCCTAATGATTTTATCAGTGATCCAAAATGACAAGCTCACTAAACTGCAGCGAGCAGTTTTGGTTGGGCAGCACTCAACGATGATGTCCGATGCCTATTATCAGCCGATTTTTTCGCGAGCCTTGTCAAACATGATTTGATTGGCGGATCGTTCCGAATATCATCCAATCCATATTCTCTCGGCGGTTCAACCAATTGCGCCCGGCGTGAGCCATCCTGTGGCGAAAGACTTTCCCACAACACCTTCTTAACCCCTTGAGCCGATCATCCCTGCCGGGGTTCGCAACATAACGGCAGGGGAACGGCCGAAATGAAATTCATAGTGATGATGACGGCCGGCTTGATCGGCTTCGTGGTGGCGTTCGGCGCCACCGCGTGGGACGATATTGCCCTTATGACCGAAGAGAAGCTGGAAGAGGGCTTCCAGGAGCAATGCGTTACGCATCTGCGCAGCTCAGTGCCCAATGCGGCGCGCACGGTGGATGTGTGCAATTGCATGAAGTCCGACTTCGAGGCGCGGGGCTATTCGCTGACAGGCACCTTCGGCGCGGATTTTCCCGAGATGCGGGAGATCACCCGCTCCTGCATCGCGCTCTATAATTGAGCTTTCCTACACAGGACTTGATGGCATAGGTGACTCGGCTCCCCTTCAAGGAGCCGGGCTATGCTGCAGATTGCATTTTTGGTTGTCCCCCCTCGGAAGCGATTCCGTCGCCCTTCGGAAGCGAAGCTGTCGCAAGGCGACACCGGCTCAGGACGAACGGGGGTTACCGAAGCCGCAGGCTTCGCAAGGCCGAACGGCCGCACGCCGCGCGCCGAGCTATGCTCGTAGCGCGCGAGGATAGCCAAGTGAGCGGATGTGAACGCCGGCGCTTGAGGCAAATAAAGGAGCTTCCCGCCAGCGCGGGGATGACGAGTGAAGCTGAAGCGTCACCTTGCGGCGCAAAGTGTCACCTTACCGGAAAAAGCGTAACCTTGGGGCGGGGCAAAGTGTCACCTTGCGCGGTGAAAAGTGTCACCTTGGGCGGAATCCGCCTTGCGCCCGCGTTTCGAGGAAGTGCGAGCAACGCATTGGTTATATGCGGGAATATTGCAAGGTTACGCTTTGCAATTCATGCCCCTGTACAGTGTGAACTTTGTGAACTTGGGGTGTTTGCCTTGCCTCAGGCGCCAGTGGGTGTGCGAAGAGCAGTTTGGGCGGTTCGCCCTTCGACAGGCTCAGGACGAACGGGATTTGGGCACTTCGGCCGCGAACTTGCAGCTTCGGGGGCGAAGCGTTCATTTTGTGTGTGGTCCGGCCCGAAGGGCCGCAAGCGCGAATGCGCGTCGCGCCTAATGGCGCGGAAGCCAAGCGGACGGATGTCCGCGCTGGCGCTTGAAGTCAAACAAGGATTCCGGCGCCTGAGGCGCAGCTACGGCAAAAGCGCCAGTGCGACTTCACCGTGGCCGGGGCCGATCAGGCCCAGCTCTCCGGCGGCGGCCTGGCTGACATCGATCACGCGGCCGCGCACGAAGGGCCCGCGATCGTTGATCCGCACCACCACCGTGCGTCCATTGCGCCGGTTGGTCACGCGAACCTTGCTGCCGAAGGGGAGGGATCGATGCGCGGCGGTGTAGTCGGACGGGTTGAAGCGTTCGCCGCTGGCCGTGCGGCGGCCCTTGAATTTGGGGCCGTACCAGCTCGCCATGCCGCCTGTGATCACCTCTTCGGGCAGGGCGGGCTCGATCGCGGTGACGTCCACCGCGCCGGGCTTTGCCGCGGGCTCCGCCGTGTCGGGCAGGGCGGCATAGGGTTCGAACTCGGCGACGAATCTCTGCTCCGCGGGATTGTCTGCGGAGAGCGCTTCTTCCGCCTGCGCCAGGATCGGCGCGGCACCCATGGCGAATGCGGCGGCGCAGGCGGCGGCCAGCGCGGCATGGCGTCGACCGAAGCCGGAAGGGGATATGCGGAAGGGCTGCATCACGGGGCGGGCCGATACCGCATGCGCGCAGGCATTTCATCCCACCTGCACGGGTCATCGCCGCTGATGCACGGTTCACCGACGAAATCGAAGGATTTTGCGCCGGATGGAGTGTGGTTAACGCGCGGACAGCAGGCGGATTCGGGTGAATCCGCGCTGCGACTCGGTGTTTGCGGAGATGGCGGCGCCGGGGAGGGCCCGGAAAGCAGCAGGCCCCCTAATGTACAAATGGGGCCGGCATCGCTGCCGACCCCACTCGCACCGGCTGCTTTCACCGGGGCATCGCTTTGTAAGGTCCCGAGAGGTTCCATTCCAAAGCTCCATCACCCGGCGCTCGCGCCGGAACCGGTCCCGTCAGGCCGTTGGTCCGGTGCACGCACCTTTCCGTTCGGCCTGGCGGTTCCGCGGTCGGAAAATCCGTGGGGGCCCGATGCTTCATCCGATTGCGCTCCGGCCGAAACCTTTGCGCCTTCGTCCACTTCGGGCCGGACATTCCCGGCCTCCGGCAACGTGCTCTCGCGTCTCTTTCACTGGGTCTCGCGTCCATCCGAAGATTTTCGCAAATCCGCTTGCTTCCAAGTCGCGCAGCTTCCGCCACCGCGTCGAAACTTTCCTGCTTTTCCGCCATCATTCCGGCCTTGCGGCTTTCCTGATCTTGGTCCGGCCTTCCGGCTTCGATGGATTGATGATGTGCCTCAAGGGTGAGTCGCACAAGGTAAACAAGCCCGACTTATCCACTTTCGGCGTTTTTGTTTGTGGATAAGTGTGGATAACTCCGCAGATCGTGTTGCGGGTGCGAAATTATCCTGCTCTAGGGGGCGGCTGCGCTGCATTGCAGCAGCAACCTCCCTCCATTCAGAGCTATCGGTCAGCGGTCCCGCTTGGCCAGCAGGCGCAGGCGCGCCCTTATCTATCGCGCTTCGCCAGTAGGCGAAGACGCAGGGCATTGAGCTTGATGAAGCCTTCCGCGTCCTTCTGATCATAGGCGCCGGCGTCGTCTTCGAAGGTGACATGCGCTTCGGAATAGAGGCTGTTGGGGCTCTTGCGGCCGACCACGCTGGCCAGCCCCTTATAGAGCTTCAGCCGCACCGTGCCCGAAACCTTCTCCTGGCTGAGATCGATCGCGGCCTGCAGCATCTCGCGCTCCGGCGCGAACCAGAAGCCGTTATAGATGAGCTCGGCATATTTGGGCATCAGCTCGTCTTTGAGATGCGCCGCGCCGCGGTCCAGCGTGATCTGCTCCATCCCGCGATGTGCGGCGGCGTAGATCGTGCCGCCCGGGGTTTCGTACATGCCGCGGCTCTTCATGCCGACGAAGCGGTTTTCGACCAGGTCGAGCCGGCCGATGCCGTGCTTGCGGCCCAGATCGTTGAGCGCGGTCAGCAGCTCGGCGGGGCTCATCGCCTTGCCGTTCAGCGCGGTGCCGTCACCCTTCTCGAAATCGATCGTGATATATTCGGGCGTGTCCGGCGCATCTTCGGGATTGGCCGTGCGCGAATAGACGTAGTCCGGCGTCTCTTCCCACGGGTCCTCCAGCACTTTGCCTTCGGAAGAGGTGTGCAGCAGGTTCGCATCGGTGGAGAAGGGGCTTTCGCCGCGCTTGTCCTTCGGCACGGCGATCTGGTGCTTCTCGGCCCAGGCGATCAGCGCGGTGCGCGAGGTGAGATCCCATTCGCGCCACGGGGCGATGACCTTGATGTCGGGGGCGAGGGCGTAGGCGCTCAGTTCGAAGCGGACCTGATCGTTGCCCTTGCCGGTGGCGCCATGCGCGATGGCGTCCGCGCCGGTTTCGCGCGCGATCTCCACCAGGCGCTTGGAAATGAGCGGGCGGGCGATCGAGGTGCCCAGCAGATAGTCCCCTTCATAATGCGCATTGGCGCGCATCATCGGGAACACGAAGTCGCGCACGAATTCCTCGCGCACATCCTCGATGAAAATATGCTTGTCCGGAATGCCCATCAGCCGCGCCTTTTCGCGGGCCGGTTCGATCTCTTCGCCCTGGCCGAGATCTGCCGTGAAAGTCACGACTTCGCAATTATAGGTGACCTGCAGCCATTTGGCGATCACGCTGGTGTCGAGGCCGCCCGAATAGGCCAGTACGACCTTGTTGATTTCTGGGCGCTTGTTATCGGACATTTCGTTGCTCCGGTGGATTGCGCCGGGCGCCTATCAGGCGGTTCAATCCCGCGCAAGCGCGCGCGGTGGCTCCACTTCGCGCAGCAGGCCGGGAAAGTGCAGCGCCAGCGCGGCGGCGCGCAGCACATAGCTGGCCGAAAAGGCGATCCACACCCCCATATTGCCGAACGGGCGCAATGCGAGATCGAGCGCGAGATAGGCTGCCGTGGCCAGGATCGCGGCATTGCGCAGGGCGCGTGTCTTGGTGGCGCCGATGAAGATCCCGTCCAGCATCCAGCTGGGCATGCCGATGAGCGGGACGAGCGCGGCGAAGATCAGGAAGTGGCGGGCGGTTTCGCGCACGCCCGGATCGGTGGTGATGAAATGGATCGCCGGATCTCCGCCCAGCAGGAAGATCAGGGCGAGCAAGGTGCCGCCCGCCAGCGAGAACTCGCCCGTCAGGCGGATCGTGCGCAGGAAGTATGCCTTCGACTGTGCGCCGATCGCATTGCCGATGCGCGCTTCGGCCGTGAAGGCGAAGGCATCGAAAATGAAGGCCGCCACGGAAATGAACTGCATCAGCACGTGGTTGGCCGCCAGCGTGTCGGCGCCCAGCCGCGCCCCGGCATTGGTCAGCCAGGTGAAGATGGCGAGCAGGGCGATCGTGCGGATCATCAGGTCGCGATTGACCGCGAACATGCGCAGCAGGGCGGCGCGGTCTGTCAGGCGGGCGAGGCCGGCCTTGCGCGCAAGGCTGAGCGGGCCGGCTCCGCCGATCTTGGCGCAAAGCACCAGCCCGGTGGCAAGCGCGATCCACTGCGCGCCCATCGTGCCCAGCGCGACGCCGGCAATGCCCATCTCCAGGCCCCAGACGAGCCAGATATTGAGCGCGATGTTGGAGACATTCATCACGATCTGCAGCGCCAGCGCATGGCGGGTCTTGCCGAGGCCGAACATCCAGCCGGTGATCGCAAACACCGCCAGCGCGGCAGGGCCGCCGAAGAAGCAGATGAAGACATAGGTGCCCGCCTGCGAAGTCACGCCCGGCCCGCCTTCCAGCACGGCGAAGGCAAGGGCGGATAGCGGGTATTGCAGCGCCAGCATCACCAGACCGATCACGCCGCCCAGCAGCAGGCCGCGCAGCAGCAGCGCCTCTACCTCCTGCCGGTTGCCTGCGCCTTCGGCCTGGGCCGTCAGCCCGGTCATGCCCATACGCAGGAAGCCGAAGGTCCAGAACAGCAGGTTCATGATCGTGGCGCCCAGGGCGACGCCGGCCAGCGCCACCGCATCGCCGGTCCGGCCGATCACGATCGTATCGACCACGCCGACCAGCGGGATCGACGCCTGGCCGACCATGATTGGCCATGCCTGGCTGAAGATGGCGCTCCGGTTGAGCGGGGTCAGCTTGGGGTTCGGTTCCGGGGCGCTCGCCATTGCGTGGCCGTGGCATGGGCTGCGCGCAGAGACAAGTTCGCCCGTGCAGGCGCCTCGGCGGGCGCTAGTGCCGCGCGGTCAGCATCCGGGTGAAGTCAAATACCGGCATACCATTGGTAATTGCCGCGATCTTCCCAATAGCCGCCTTTGCCGCCAGCTATATCGTCAAGGCTGGCGACTGCCTCGATACCGGTCAGATATTTGGCGTGCTTGTATCCCAATTGCCGCTCTATCCGCATGCGCAGTGGGGCGCCGTTCTTGACCGGCAGCGGCTCCCCATTGAGCTCATGCGCGACGATCGTTTGCGGGTGGAATGCATCCAGCAGATCCACGCTTTCGTAATATTGCGACCCGCCGAGCTTGTCCGCGCAGCGAAAGACGATGAAGCGGGCCTGCTCCTGCAATCCCGCACGCTCGAGCAGGAGCGAAAGCTGCGGGCCTTTCCACTGGCCGATAGCGCTCCACCCTTCCACACAGTCATGCCGCGTGATCTGGGTGCGCTGGGGCATCGCCTTGAGCTCGGCCAGCGAAAGCGACAGTGGTGTAGTCACCAGCCCGGTAACTGCGAGCCGCCAATCGGCAAAGCCCGCGGTGGCATGGCGGACATAATCCGGTTCCTGAGGGTCTACAGAGCCGTTTCCGCGAAAGGTGGGTGAAATGTCGTCCGGCGCGAATTCGCGCGCCAGGGCGCCTCTCTCGCGCCCCATGAGGTCATGCAGCCCCCTGTTCCAGTCTTCCGCCGAAGCGAGCAGGGAAGACATGGGGCCGGTTTCGGCCAGCTTCGAACATCCGCCCGAAAGCAGTGCAGTCAGCCCCGCAAGCACGCTTCGCCGCTTCATGGCTGGTCCTCCATCTTCGCGCCGCCCGTGATCATATCGCGCAATTGGCCGATCGGGCCCGACAGGAGCACAAGCGCGATGTGCAGGACGAGGAACCCGGCAAGTGCCCAGGCGACCAGGAAATGGATTGAGCGCGCGCTCTGGCGTCCGCCGAACATGTCGACCAGCCAGGGCCAATTGGCGTCCATGGCCGGGCTCATGGCGAGGCCGGTGAAGATCATCAGCGGCAGAAGAATGAAGATCACGACGCCATAGGCCAGCTTCTGGAGAAAGTTGAACTTCGAACCCGCATGCTCGAAGTCCAGCTTCAGATGCTTGGCGATATCTGCCTTGATCGCGCTCCAGCGCCATTCGCTGCGCCGCGTCACCAGGTCGCGGCTGAAATGCCGGTTGGCCAGCGATCCGATCATGAACAGCAGCAGGCCGATCGCGAAGGGCCAGGCGAACAGGAAATGCCACAGGCGCGCGCTGGCCAGGCTGTAATAGCCGGGGATCGTGGCCCAGCCGGGAAAGCGGGTGATGTGCAGCCATGCGTCTTCGGGGGCGAACCCCCAATGGCCCCAATAGAGCCGTGGATGCGCGTTGGAAATGTTGAGCCCCGACATGAACAGCACCACCAGGCAGATCAGGTTCACCCAGTGCCATAGCCTGGTGCCCAGGGCGTGCCGTTTCACTGGGCAGACCCTTCGCGGGCGAGAAACAGCACGTCTCTCGGCTGCGAAAGCAGGTGCTGGCCTGAATCGACGAACAGCCTGGTGCCGCTCTCTAGCCATCCTTGCGCCAGGAAATATGCCGCATCCGCGACTTCTTCGGCTCCGGTCAGCCGCTCGAGCAAATTCAGCCGTCCGGAGATTTCGAATTCTTCGGGCCGCTGGTCGAAACTGGGCAGGATCGCGCCCGGGGCAAGGTCATAGATGCGGTCGTTGCTTTGCGCAGCGCCCATTGCCAGCATCGGAACGGTTGCCGCCAGGGCATGCTTGCTCATCGTATAGGAAAAGAAGTCGGGATTGGGATTGGCCAGCTTCTGGTCGGTCAGGTTGATCACCCGGCGACCGCCCTGCGCCTCCGCGCTGGCAAGGAAGGCTTGCGACATGCGCGCCGGCGTCCGGGCATTGACCTGCATTGCCAGCTTGTTCGTTGTCGGATCGAGAGCGGTTACAGTGTCGGGCGCGAAGATCGATGCCGAGTTGATCAGCACGCGCCAGTCATCGAGCCTCTCGGCCAAATTCATCACCATGCTTTCAGCCGCGTCGCAATCGGCGAGATCGCATTGCACGATCTCGGCAGAAGGCAATTCGTCAGCCAGCCGGGCGGCATCCTTCCTGCTCTTGTTGAAGTGAATCACGACATGCCAGCCTTCGGCGCCAAAGCGCCTTGCGATTGCTGCGCCGATGCGCCTCGCACCGCCGGTTATGAGCAGAGCTGGCGGGCTCATGGCCGGTCGCCGCGGCCGGTGGCTGGCTGCTTGAATTCGGGAACCATTCGCCCAATGGACCATATTTCCATTGGATTGGAAAGCATGGGGCTGGGCGAGGCGCCATTAGCCGATGCCTTAAAGCCAAAGCAAAAACCGATCCATTCGTCTTGTTGGCCACCGCCAAGAAGACGGACAAAATCAATAATAAATCCGCAGGAAATTATAATTAACACTTGTGGAAAAGGTGCAAATTAAGCGCTTGTATTTCTTCGCGATCCGTGAGGTAATACCCCGGTAGAGAGAGGGGAATGGGCGAATAAATCGGATCTTAATTCGGTTGTCGCCTGGTACTGGTTTTTAGCTGCTTTGTGGGTCGATTTTGGCGTTCTTCTTTGGGAACGTCAGAGGTCTCGCTTTTGCAAGCCGAAGCGGTGCTGAACGAAAGCTGAGAGGTAAAGAAAAGCTGTGAGAAGTGATGTCTTCAATATCGCAAAGACAGCGATTGATGCCGGGATCGACGGATGGATCGGCCGGCCCGCGGGCATTACGATGGGCTTCAAGCTCGCTGCCGAATTTTCCCGGCACGGCCTACTCGAAGAAGTCGAATATTGCGTTTCCGGTGAGAGCTGGAAGCATCGGCGCTATCGCGGCAGGATCGTTCAGGCCGATCCCGATATCGACGAATATGATTTCTTCTTCGGGATGCGGATTTCCTGAGGCGTTTTAGTCCGCCAGCCGTGCGGCTCTATCACGCCATTCCTCGCAGAGCGGCTTCAAACCGGCCAGTTCACGCAGCGCCTCTGGCTCGCTCTTATGGCCGCCGGAAAACAACAGGCGGAATACACGCTCGACAGTCCAGCCGCCTTCGCCGCGCTCAACCAGCTCGAGCGTGTCGCCTTCGCTTACTTCGCCTGGTTCCAGCACGCGGTAATACCAGCCGCAGCGCGCTGTCTCGACCACCCGGGCGGTTATGCCCTTGCGCTGGAATTTGTGGTCGATCTTCCAGCAGGGCTGCCTGCCCTGGCTGACTTCGACCAATGCGCTGCCCAGGCGCAGCCGGTCACCGATACCCAGGCCCTTTTCGGTGAGGCCGGACGTGGAAATATTCTCTCCGAATGCGCCCGGCGCGGCGAGCAGATCATGGCCGTCCAGTTCTTCCTGCCAGGCAGCATAGTGATCGCGGGGATAGTGGTGGATCGCCATGTCCACACCGCCATGATGGGCCTTGTCACCCTGTTCGTCACCGGCGAGGCCGAGCGGTCCCACCTTCACGGGGCCGCCTGCAGGCGACTTGAAGATCGCGCTGCGTTCTTCCCTGCGAAAAGGTACGGCCCGGCCGGTCAGGACGGGGCCGATGGACCAACTCATCGGGGGCAGCTCATTCCGCGGCTACGGCCTCATAGCCGATGTCGAGCTTGCCAAGGGTCGTCGCCTTGGAAAGGTCGAGCCCATAGAGCTTGGCGGCATTGCCACCGCAAATCTTGCGAACATCGTCCGGGTTCATATTGCCCATCGTGCGGTTGATGGTGGCCTGGCTGTTCGGCCAGATGCTGTCGGGATGCGGATAGTCGCTGGCCCATAGCAGG
>JAUIFP010000072.1 GCA_030430365.1 Alphaproteobacteria bacterium
GTACGCGGGCGGCGCTGACGGCGGGGCTTTTCTTCCTTGGGCTCCTCTTCGCCATCGTCATCCCGCGCAATCGCAGGGGGAAGCGTCGAAGGGTCGAGCCCGCCATCACCATCATCATTGGACGATTCCGGCTGGCGTTCCCGGCGGGTGCGCCGCGGCTTGGCGCGGGCGCCGCGCGAGGACTGGGTTTCCGAAGAATCGGAATCGTCCGAAGCATCGCCATTGCTTGCCTGTTCGGCATTCTGAGCTTCGCCGGTATCGTCCTGCCGGTCGCGGCCGCGCTTCTGGCTGCGTTCGCCCTGCGTATCGTCGTCCCCGAAATTGTCGGACTGGTCGCGTTCCGCCTCGCGGCGTGCCCGTGCATCATCCTTCGAGGCCTTCGTGTCGGCAACGACCCGGAAATAGTGATCGGCAAATTGCAGATAATACTCGGACTGGACGCGATCGCCGTTCAGCGATGCATCATGAGCGAGCTTCTTGTACTTTTCCAGCATCTGCGGCGCATTACCGCGCGCGCGGCTATCGATCCGGTTGAGCTGATTGCCACCTTGCGAACGGTTATTGCCACGTCCGCGGCGACGATTGTTACTGCGATTGTTACTCAAGGGAATGAACTTCCTCAGCTTGAACCGCCGTCCATCAAGATGTCCGGTGGTCGCATGACCCCTATATCGAGCTGCACCTGTCGGCGTACTCGCGGTCCCAGGCCCCCTTCATCTACATGCAGTCCGCAGGCTGGCCCGCGGCGCCAAACGCATATGTTGGGGCAAGGCCTCGCAGTCAGGAAATCCCGTCCAACTGCTGGCCCTGCAGCTTGACTAACCGCTTCAACCGCCCTTGCCAAGCCCTAATCTGAGAATCAAGGCACGCGGGCGCCCGCCCAGATCCTTGCGTAATTCGCTTATAAATCCGGCACTTTGTGCAATTTCACGCACGGCGTCGGCCTGAGTCGTCCCGATTTCGAGCACGATTGCGCCATTTTCCCACAACAATTCGGCCAGTTGGGGGAGGAGAATGCGGTAATCGTCGAGCCCTTCCGCGCCCGCAAACAAGGCTTCAGGCGGTTCGAAACCGCGCACGGAGGGCGCAAGCTGCGCATTGTCTTCGACATAGGGCGGATTGGCGAGAATGAGATCGAAGCGCCCCAGCCCTTCGCGCCAGCGCGCCTTGTTCCAGTCGCGCTTCAGTATCTGCGCGCGCTGCCCCAGGCCGAGCGCTTCGGCATTGGTGCAGGCGACTTTGGCGGCGGCTGAAGAACGCTCGATCCCGATCCCTTCCGCGCCCGGCCTCTCCGCCAGCAACGTCAGCAGCAGCGCTCCCGAACCGGTCCCGCAATCCAGCACGCGCCCCGGCCCCGCCGGCCAATCCGCGCAGGCATCCAGCGCGGCCTGCACGACGCATTCACTGTCGGCGCGGGGTATGAGCACCGCAGGGGAGACGGCGAAGGCCCGGCCGTAAAATTCCTGCCGGCCGAGGATGTAGGCAACCGGTTCTTGCGCCTGCCGCCGGGCCAGCAGGCCGGCGAAGCCTGGCGGCGATGCGTCCGCCATATGCCTCAGCAGCAACTCCGAACGCGTGACGCCCAGCGCCTCGGCCATCAGCAGCTCTGCATCGAGCCGGGCGGTGTCGCTTGCCGCTTCCAGGCTGCTGGCGGCATCGCGAAGCGCCTGCGCCACCGTGACGCCGCTCTCGCCCAATTACGCCCCCAATGCAGCGAGGCGCTTCGCCTCGTCCTCTGCGATCAGCGCATCAATGAGTTCGCCTAGCCCCGGCCCCTGAAGCACTTCGGGCAATTTGTGCAAGGTCAGGCCGATGCGATGATCGGTGACCCGGCCCTGCGGGAAATTATACGTCCGGATCCGTTCCGACCGGTCGCCCGAACCGACCATGGCCTTGCGCGCCTCCGCCTCTTCGCCCTGCGCTTCGTCGCGCATCTTTTCATACAGCCTGGCGCGCAGCACCTGCATCGCCTTGGCCCGGTTCTTGTGCTGGCTGCGCTCGTCCTGCTGGGTCACCACGATGCCGCTGGGAAGATGGGTGATCCGCACCGCGCTATCCGTGGTGTTCACATGCTGTCCGCCTGCGCCGCTTGCCCGGTAAATGTCGATTTTGAGATCGCCATCGGCAATCTGGACGTCGACTTCTGTCGGTTCGGGCAGCACGGCGACGGTTGCCGCCGATGTGTGGATCCGGCCGCCGCTTTCGGTAACCGGCACGCGCTGCACCCGGTGCACACCGCTTTCGAATTTGAGCTTCGCGAACACACCATTGCCGGTGACATTCGCCACGATTTCCTTGAAGCCGCCAATGTCGGACGCATTCATGCTGACCGTTTCGACCCGCCAGCCCTGTTCGGACGCATAGCCTTCATACATCCGGAAGAGGTCGGCGGCGAACAAAGCAGCCTCGTCCCCGCCCGTACCGGCGCGGATTTCCAGCATGGCCGGGCGGCTGTCCGCGGCGTCGCGCGGCAGCATCGCAACGGCCAGCTGACGTTCCGCTTCGGGCAGTTCGGCCTTCAGCCGCACCACTTCCTCTTCCGCCAAAGCGCGCATTTCGGGATCGGGATCGTCGAGCTGCTGGAGCTCGGCCAATTCGCCGCGCATGGTGCGGACCTGCTCCGCGACCTTCGCGACCGGTTCCAGCTCGGCATAGTCGCGGCTTGCCGCAACGAAGGCATCGCCTTCAAGCGTCCCCGAAGCGAGCCGCGCCTCCAGCTCGGCAAAGCGCTGCGCGATCTGCGCCAGCCGCTCTTCGGGGATGGTCATGCCCCGGCCGGGCCGCGCCAGTCATAGCCTGCAAGCGCGCCTTCGATCGCAACCTCGTCGGCCCCGTCGATCCTCAAGCGATGCGCGGTAGATCCGCCGTCCGCCGTCAGCGCGAGAATCGCCCGCGGCTTCTGCTTCACGGCCTTGTCGAACCGCTTGCGGGCAGAGCCCGTCGCCAGCAGATCGGCCGCGATGCCGACTCGGCGCAGCGCCGCGGTCACTCCCATACCGTCCTGCAGCACTGTATCGTCTTCCACCACGACCAGCACTTCGGCGGCATCGACTTCGGCGCCCTGCACCAGCATCGCCAGGCGTTCGATCCCGGCGGCCCAGCCCACTGCCGGAGTAGGCGCTCCGCCCAGGCTTTCCATCAGCCCGTCATACCGTCCGCCGCCCAGGACCGTGCCTTGCGAACCCAGCCGGTCCGTGACGAATTCGAAGGCAGTGTGGCGATAATAGTCGAGCCCGCGCACCAGGGCGGGCAGGCGCGTCCAGGCGACGCCGGCAGCGTCCAGCCCTTCGGTCACCTTGCCAAAAAACTCGCGCGCATGATCGGTGAGGTAATCGTCCACTTGCGGCGCTTCGGCCACGAAAGCCTTGTCGCGCGGATCCTTGCTGTCGAGGATGCGCAGCGGATTGCGTTCCAGTCGGTCCTGGCTGTCTTCCGACAATTCGCCTCGCACCGACTGGAAATAGGCGACCAGCGCCACACGCCAGGAATCCCGGCTGTCCGCATCGCCCAGCGTATTGAGCTGCAGCGTCACGCCTTCGGCAATGCCCAGTTCCTTGAGCAGCTGATCCGCCATAACCAGCAATTCGACATCCGCCTGCGGTTCGGCCGCGCCGATGATCTCCGCATCGATCTGATGAAACTGGCGGTACCTGCCCTTTTGCGGCCGTTCATAGCGGAACAGGGGGCCATGCGTTGCCACCTTGAGCGGCGCGTATTGCTGCCAGCCATCGGTGAGATAGGCACGCGCGATCCCGGCCGTGAATTCCGGGCGCAGAGTGAGCGATTCCCCGCCGCGATCTTCGAAAGAGTACATTTCTTTCGAAACGACATCGGTGGTTTCGCCCAGCGAACGCGAAAAGACTTCGGTCTTTTCGAAAACCGGCATCTCCACGCGGCGGAAGCGATAGAGCTTGCGCACGCGTTCGAAAGTATCGACGACATGGGCGAAGGCTTCGGCTTCCGGGCCGAAGATATCCTGGGTGCCTCTGATGGGCTGGGGGGTTACGATCTTGGACATTGCGCGCGGCGTTTAGGCCGCTGCGCTGCCATAGGCAATTCCCCAAGGAACTCTCCGGGGCTGTTTTGGTTAAGCCTATCGTAACCGAACTGCGGCATTAGCCCTCGCCAAGTCAGGCAGGCTGCGCTAAGCGCCCGCCGCAACAACAGAATGAGGCGCGATAAGCGCCCATCGGAGAGAATGCCGCAACGTCTGGCCCCGTAGGCAGGGCCGAGCCAAGGAATTGCGAAAAGAAATCCCATGCAGATCGAACTGATTCCCACGGGCGACAACCCGCCCGACAGCCTCAATGTCGTGGTCGAAGTGCCGACCGGCGGCGAACCGGTGAAATACGAATTCGACAAGGCATCGGGCGCCCTGTTTGTCGATCGCATCCTTCACACCCCGATGCGCTACCCGGCGAATTACGGCTTCGTGCCGCACACCTTGTCGCCCGACGGCGACCCGCTGGATGCGCTGGTCGTGGCCCGCAGCCCGTTCATTCCCGGCTGTGTCGTCCGTGCGCGCCCGATCGCGGTGCTCAACCTGGAAGACGAGCATGGCGGCGATGAAAAGCTGGTCTGCGTGCCAGTGGACACCACCTTCCCCTATTACCAGCATGTGCGCGGCAAGGACGACCTGCCGGAAATCGTGTTCCAGCAGATCGAACACTTCTTCACGCACTATAAGGACCTGGAAGACGAAAAATGGGTCCGTATCGGCAGCTGGGGCGGCCTGGAAGAAGCCCGCCAGGTGACGCTGGAAGCGATCGAGCGATGCAAGGCTGCGAAAGGCTGAGCTAGCTAACGATTTAAGTGGTAATTAATTTTCGGTCCGAGTAGCGCTCCCCTTCGGAGGGGGGCTTGGCAACCAGGACACATAGTGTTTCGATGACGGAGGGGCCGCTCCCGGGCGTGCTTCTCCGTGTCGCATGGCCGATCGCCTTCGCCAGCCTGGCCCAATCCGTCCATCAGATCGTCAATGCCTGGTTCGTCGGCAGATTGGGCGCCGAATCCATTGCTGCGGTCGCCGCAGGCAGCGCATTGTTCAGCGTGCTGCTGTCCTTCGGCTCAGGCCTGTCGATCGCGGGCGCCGTGCTGATTGCCCAGAATGTCGGCGCCGGGAAAACCGAAGCGTCCGGCCATGTCGCAGCCCAGACCCTGCTGATGGTCCTGGGCGTTGGCCTATGCTTCGCCGGTTGCGGCTTCCTGCTGGCGCCCTGGACCCTGCGGCTGATCGGCGTGGAAGAGCAGGTCTTCGACCTCAGCTGGCAATATTTGACGATCACCTATCTGGGCATCACCCCGATGTTCGCCTTCCTGGCCTGCCAGGCAATGCTGCAATCCGCAGGCGAAGTGCGTTTTGCCATGAAGGTCTCGGTCGCGGCGGTGCTGCTGAACATCGCCCTGGATCCGCTGCTGATTTTCGGAACCGCGCCGGTGGGCGGCAACTGGCAGGGATGGGGCGTGGCCGGGGCCGCGATGGCGACCGTTACCGCCCGAATCTGCGCCTTCGCCGTCGTGCTGCATCACATGATGAGCGGGCAATCCGCCCTGCATCTCAAACGGCGGGATTTCATTCCCGACGGAAAGCATCTCCGCCTTGCGCTCAGCCTGGCGATCCCGGGCTCGCTTGAGCAGGGAGGCCGCACCTTCGGTTCGCTGCTGCTGATGAGCCTTGCTGCAACTTTCGGCACGGTTTCCCTTGCAGCTTACGGCGTGGGCGTGCTGCCGCTGTTCTTCTGGTTTTCTCCGATGGTCGCTCTATCGATCGCCACAAGCGCGATCGTCGGGCAGAATATCGGCGCGGGAAAGATGGAGCGGGCCGAGCAGGCCGCACGCGTTTCCGGCTGGCTGTCCTTCATCGGCTTCACCGTCATCGGCATGCTGCACCTGCCCTTTATTCGCGAAATCTATGCCTTGTTCGCGCCGGGCGAAACGGCAGTGATCGACGAGGCCGTTCGGTTCGGCTGGGCGCTTTATCCCTTCATGGGCATCATGGCGTTCACCCATGCTTTCAGAGGGGTGTTCAGAGGAGCCGGCAGCCCGAAGCAGTCCATGACCATTGCACTGGTCATGCAATATGGGTTCCAGCTGCCATTCGCCTGGGGGATCGGATTGTTCACGGATTACGGGGCGCTGGGCGTTTGGTGGAGCTACACTTTCGGAAGCCTGCTGGGAACGCCGATCTGCCTGTTCTGGTTCCTGAAGGGGCCTTGGCGGCGGAGACTGGTACTGGTCGACAGCCGGGAAAGCTGATTGCCAGCCAGCCTATTCGACCGGGCGCCTGGGATCGAGCAGGTCCTTTTCATTGCTCGTGCTGGCGCGTTCCTCGTCCACCATGCGCGCAATTTCGTCTTCGGGCGTGGTTTCCTGCGTCTCCTTCGGCAATTCAGGCGGCAAGCGCGCAGGTTGCGGTTGCGGCGCCGGTGTTGCCTTAGCCTCCACTGTTTCCACCAGCGCGGGCTTCGGCGGTGCGGCGGCATCGAAGCGCAGGCGGTAGATCGGTTCAGGGATGGAGAAGCCCGCCCCTTCCAGGGCGCGCTTCACGGCCGCGATCGCGCGGCTATGCGCCTTGTACCAATCGGTTTCGCGCTGATCGATCCAGCCGAGATACTCGATCACGATATTGGAATCGCCGACTTCCACGACTCGCGCCTGCGGCTCCGGCGCCTTGAGCACGAAATCGAGCGCAGCCAGCGTGTCGACACCGACATGCCTGCCTGCATCGGGATCGTCATCTGCGTCGATGCCCAGTTTGAAATCGAAGCGCCGCTGCGGATTGCGCGTGTAGTTGAGGATAACCGCCTTGAAGACCGTGGAATTGGGAATGCGCAGGTGATTGCCGTCCAGCGTCATGAGGATCGTCGCCCGGCTCGTCAGGCGAATGACGCGGCCTTCATGGTTTTCGATCACCACCCAGTCATTCGGGCGGAAAGGTTGCCGCAGGGACAGCATCAGCGAAGCGACGTAATTCTCCACCGTGTCGCGCATGGCAAAGCCCAGGGCGATACCGATCACGCCGGCCCCGCCCAGTACGGCGCCGAGCAATGTACTGGCCCCGAGCATGTCAAGCGCAACCACGATCCCGCCGACCACGAAAATGAAGCGGATGGCAGAAGCGATCAGCTCCGCCAGAAAGTAATTGGCTGCAACGCGCTGCCACACGCCTGTGAGAGCGGCGAGCCCATAGCCGATCGCCCCGATGGCGAAGGCCACCAAGGCCGCCGCGCCGAGCAAGGGCAGCATGCGGACGAAAGCATCGATCTTGCCCGACAAGGCACCGATACCGGCCAGGCTCTGCCCGACGGAGAGATCGCGCTCGACCGCGTTCTCGACCGTGACCACACCAGTGACACGCCCGGCTATCGCCTCTGCACGGGCGATATCGTCAGGCTCCGCGACGCTACCCGTGAGTGTGACGACGCCTTCGCTCACATGGGCGGAGACATTCGCAAGCCGCGGGATTTCGGCAAAAATGCCGTTGATCCGTTCTTCGATGCGAGTGTCCGACCCGGCATCCTGCTCCGCCTCGATCGTGGGTTGAACGGCAGGTGCAGGCGCCGGCGCGGGCTCTTCCTGCGTGATGCCCGGCACCAATGCGTGCACTGGCAGCGCGAAGAGCAGCAGAAGGATACTCAGCGAAGCGGCAAGCGAGCGCATCCTTCTTCTAAGCCTCCCTATTCACCGGCAACCGTCATCCCGTCCACGCGCAAGGTTGGCACATCGACGGCACGATAGATATCCAGATCGTCGGCCGCTGTCATATACGCAAACATGTCGAGCAGATTTCCCGCCACTGTGAATTCGGCGACCGGCCCGGCAATCTCACCCTTGATGATGCGGAAACCCGATGCGCCGCGGCTGTAATCGCCGGTCACGCCATTGACGCCCTGGCCGAAAAGCTCGGTCACCAGCACCCCGTCCTCTATATCGGCGATGAGCTCGCTGCGGGAGAGCGTTCCGGCCTCCAGCAGGATGTTCGCCGTCGAGACGCCAGGCGACCCACCGGAGCCGCGCGAGGCATGTCCGGTGAGGCCGATGCCGAGCTGGCGCGCGCATGAAGCGTTGGTGAGCCAGCCGGTCAGCCGCCCGTTTTCGACCAGCGCGCGCTGGGTGGTCGGCAAGCCTTCCCCGTCGAACGGGCGCGAGCGCAAACCGCGCTTGCGGTGCGGTTCCTCGAGGATGCGTAGTTCCTTGGGAAACAATTCTTCATCCAGCCGCCCGAGCAGGAAACTGCCGCGCCGGGCGATCGACGGGCCGGACATTGCCCCCACCAGATGGCCGAGCAGCGAATTGCCCACGCGCGGATCGAACACGACCGGCATCTGCTTGCTGGGCATCCTGCCCGGTTCAAGCCGGGCGACAGTGCGCTCGCCCGCGACCCGCCCGATCTCCGCAGGCGACAGCAAATCCTCGGCATGGCGCGCGGTACGATAATCGTGATCGCGCTGCATCTTGCCGCCACTGCCGGCGATGACGCTGGCCGACAGGCTGATGCTGGTGGCGGAGTAAGCGCCCGCAAAACCGTCACTGGTCGCCAGCGCCACGGATGAACGGCCGAACCCCGCCCCGCCGCCTTCGCTGTTGGTTACGCCTTCTACCGCACGCGCGGCATCTTCGGTTTCCTCGGCAAGACGGCGCAGCACTTCCGGCGCCGGTTCTTCCGGGTCTTCCAGATCGAGATCTTCGAACGGGCCCTGCGCCAGGAGCTCTTTCGGCGCAAGACCGGCATATTCGTCTTTCGGGGCCGCCTTGGCCATGGCCACCGCGCGGATGGCAAGTTCCGCCAGGGCGGCATCGCTCATATCGGTGGCGTGGATCGAGGCCGATCGCTGGCCGGAAAAGACCCTGAGGGAGATCTCCTCGCTTTCGGAGCGCCCGACATCTTCCAGCTTGCCCAGACGTATCTGGACTTCTTCCGATGACGATCCGATCGCCACCGCATCGGCGGCATCCGCCCCCGCTTCCAAAGCAAAATCGATCGCCGCGGCACAGCGTGCCAGGGCTTTTTCGGCATCAATCATGAAAATATCCAGGCAGCATCACTTACCGTCCCCGCCCTAGCGGCAGGGGACGGACCATGCCAGCCCAGATGGTCAGATGATGTAGGCGAGACCCTTGAGCAGCCCGGTGATCAGGAAAGGAAGACCGAGCGCGGCGATCCATACGAACAGCCGGTCCCGCCGGAATTGCGAAGCCAAGGCCGGGTCGGCGGCTTCTTCGTCGCTCAGCACTTCCCAGCGCTTTTCGAACAGGCGGCAGCCCGGAATGATCGCGGCGACCAGAATGACCAATGCGAAATATGGCATGATAGAGCCACTGGTGGTCTTGAGCGCCGACATCGTCACAAAGATCTGGAGGCCGGTATAGGCCAACAAAGCGTAAGCTATATGGTCGCTCATCTTGCGCCGCCAATCGAGGCGAGCACCAGCGGTGCTGCGCGGACCGCCTGCTTCGTTCTTGCCGATCAGATTCCCCAGCGCCTTATCCATGCGCCCTCTCCTTATCTGTTTATTTGCCCCATTTATTCCATCACTTTGGCTAACGATCAAGCATACTAACCATTCCTTCAAGCTCGTGAACTATTCAGAAATAGGAATCGCCATGCAGGAATCTTGCCAATTGAAGGAATATGAGGGTTTTCTGCCCGAAAACCCGTGATAGAAGCGTCTCCGATGACAGAACTCGACGAAACCTTGCCCGATACGGAATCCCTTGCAGAGGCAATTGCCGAAGCGCCCAAGAACGCCGCCCCGCCGATTCCCCAGGGCGGCCTGGAAGTGATTTCGATCGCCAAAAGCTATGACAAGCGGGCCGTACTCACCGATATTTCCCTTTCGGTGGGCAAGGGCGAGGTCGTCGGCCTGCTGGGCCCCAATGGTGCCGGGAAGACCACCTGTTTCTATTCCGTAATGGGCCTGGTGCGCCCGGATAGCGGACGGATCCTGATGGACGGCGAGGATGTCACCAACCTGCCGATGTATCGCCGCGCGATCCTGGGCCTGGGTTACCTGCCGCAGGAAACCTCGATCTTTCGCGGGATGACCGTGGAACAGAATATCGCCTGCGTGCTGGAAATGATCGAGCCCGATGCGGACACGCGCGAAGCGGAGCTCAATCGCCTGCTCGACGAATTCGGCCTGGAAAGCCTGCGCGCAAGCCCGGCCATGGCCCTTTCCGGGGGCGAGCGCCGCCGCTGCGAAATTGCCCGCGCGCTGGCCGCCAATCCCAGCATCATGCTGCTGGACGAACCCTTTGCCGGGATCGACCCGCTTTCTATCCAGGACATTCGCCACCTGGTGATCGACCTGAAACAGCGAGGCATCGGCGTGCTGATTACCGATCACAATGTCCGCGAAACGCTGGATATCGTGGACCGCGCCTGCATCATCTATGGCGGCCAGGTCCTGTTCGCCGGCAATCCGCAGGACCTTGTCGCGGACGAGAATGTCCGCCGCCTCTATCTGGGCGAAAGCTTTACGCTATGATCCTGCGCGTTCCCGTCAAACCTTGCGCTTATGCGCAAGGCGAATGGCCGGTTGCGAAGCGGCCGGGCCGCATGCGCGGACATGGAACGAACGCATAATGGCGCTGGGGCCCCGTCTTGACCTGAGGCAGACGCAGTCGCTGGTGATGACACCGCAACTGCAGCAAGCCATCAAGCTGCTGGCCCTTTCCAATCTCGAACTCGAATCCTTTATCGAACAGGCGCTGGAGGCGAATCCACTCCTGGAAATGCACGACGATTCGGCCGATCCGGGCGATGCGCGGGCGCCGGATGCGGAAGAAGCGCCTTCCGAGGTAGAAAGCGCTGCCGAAGCCGACCTGCTGATGCGCGAAGGGCATGGAGAAGAAGATGCGCCCTTCGATCTCGATCCCGAAGCGCTGGGGCACGACCGCGAAACGGGCGACGGTGCCGTTCTGGAATTGGGCGGCCCCCTCACCTCCTCCGGTGCCGAAGGCCCCGGCATAGAGGAACGCAGCGCCGCGGGCGAAACGCTGGCCCAGCATCTCGCCGCGCAGATCGGCACTGCGGCGCTGGATACGGAAACGGCGTTCGTCGCGCGGCACATTATCGGCCTGCTCGACGATGCAGGCTATCTTGCGGCACCCTTACGCGAAATTGCGATGGAACTTGGCGCAACCCTTACCCAGGTCGAAGCCGGCCTGGCCGCTGTGCAGTCGTTCGATCCGACAGGAGTTGGCGCGCGCAGCCTTTCGGAATGTCTCGCGCTGCAGGCGCAGGAGGCGGACCGCTACGATCCGTGCATGGCCCGGCTGATCGACAATCTGGACCTGCTGGCCAAAGGCAGCTTCCCGCAGCTGAAGCGAATTTGCGAAGTCGACGACGAAGATTTCGTGGACATGCTCTCAGAGCTCAGGAGCTACAATCCTAAGCCGGGCATGATCTTCGGCAGCGACACGAACGAACCGGTCGTGCCGGATGTACTGGTGCGAGCCGCAGGCTCCGACGGGAAAGGCAGCGGCTGGGATATCGCCTTGAACCAGGCCACCTTGCCGCGGCTGGTCGTCAGCCGATCCTATCTGATCGAATTGCGCGCAGGCTGCCAGGACCGCGCTTCGAAAGCCTGGCTGAACGAAAAGCTCGCGGATGCGAACTGGCTGGTCAAGGCGATGGACCAGCGCCAGAAAACCATCCTCAAAGTGACGGCCGAAATCGTCAAACAGCAGGAAGGCTTCTTCCGGCGCGGCGTTTCGGAATTGCGCCCGCTGACGCTGAAGGCGGTGGCCGAGGCGATCGAAATGCATGAATCGACGGTCAGCCGCGTTACGTCCAACAAATATCTGCATTGCGAACGCGGAACCTTCGAACTCAAATATTTCTTCACTTCCGGCGTCGCGTCCGCGGCGGGCGAGGGCTCCGTCTCGGCAGAAGCGGTGAAGGCGCAAATCCGCGCCCTGATAGAGGGCGAGGAGCCGGGCAATATCCTGTCCGACGACACTCTGGTCGAGCTGCTGCGCGAAAAAGGCTTCGATCTGGCGCGGCGGACCGTCGCCAAATATCGCGAGGCGATCGGCATCGGCTCTTCCGTGCAGCGAAGGCGGCAAAAGAAGCTCGAGGGCGTGAGATGAGGTGTGACAATAAAGACTCTGCTGCATCCCATTTCCAAAGGTTCACAGTAAATTAACCTTTTTCGTTGAGAGTTCGTGTGGTTAATGCAGGTCAACTCACCTTTCCGGGTGGTTACCGGCTGGGAATTCGGGGCAACAA
>JAUIFP010000073.1 GCA_030430365.1 Alphaproteobacteria bacterium
TGTCGACCACCTGCCAGAAGCGGGAGAAATCGGGATAGTTGGGCACGCCTTCGAACATCAGCGTGGTGCCGCCATTGGCCAGCGGGCCGTAGACGACATAGGAATGGCCCGTCACCCAGCCGACATCGGCGGCGCACCAGTAGATCTGGCCGGGCCGGTAATCGAACACATATTCATGCGTCATGCTCGCCCACACGGAATAGCCGCCGGTGGTGTGCAGCACGCCCTTGGGCTTGCCGGTGGAGCCTGAAGTGTAGAGGATGAACAGCGGGTCTTCCGCGTTCATTTCGGCCGGTTCGCAGGCGGTGTTCGCCGCGTCCATGGCGTCGTGCCACCACACGTCGCGGCCATGCTCCATCGCCACATGCGCGCCGGTGTGCTGGACCACGATCACGCGGTCCACGCCCTGCGCGTGGTGCTCCAGCGCTTCGTCGACATTGGCTTTCAGCGGGACCTTCTTGCCCCCGCGCAGCCCCTCGTCCGAAGTGATCACGATATCGCTGTCGCAATCGTCGATCCGCCCGCCCAGCGCCTCGGGAGAGAAGCCGGCAAAGACGATCGAATGCACCGCGCCGATCCGTGCGCAGGCCAGCATCGCCACGGCGGCCTCCGGGATCATCGGCAGATAGATGGTGACGCGGTCCCCCTTCTTCACGCCATTGCCTTTCAGCACATTGGCGAAGCGGCAGGTCTGCTCGTGGAGTTCGCGATAGGTGAGCGTGCGGCCCGGGGTGGACGGATCGTCCGGCTCCCACAGGATGGCGGGCGTATCGCCGCGCGTTTCCAGATGCCGGTCCAGGCAATTGGCCGACAGGTTCAGCGTCCCGTCCCAGAACCAGCGGATGCCGAAATCGTCCTTGTCGAAGCTTGTTCCCTTTACCTGGGTGAAGGGCTTGATCCAGTCGATGCGCTGCGCCTCTTCGCGCCAGAAGCCTTCCGGGTCTTCGACCGAGCGGCGGTACATGTCTTCATATTTCGCTGCGTCGATCTTGGCGTTTTTCGACCATTCCTCCGATACTTCGTGGAGGGAAACTTCTGGCATCATTTGCTCCCATGACTTGCTGGCCGGCGGCGCGGCCGGCCCAATCGCTAAACATGATAAGGGCTAGGCGCTGCGCCGCTTCGCCGCAAGCGTCAGCATGCCTTGGACGAAGCGCTAGCGCCAGAGGGCATTGAGCGCGGGCAGCAAATGGTCGCGGTGTTTTGCGGGAACGCGGGCGATCAGTTCGGCTTCGAACGCGTCGATCGTCGCGCGGATTTCGGCCAGCCGCTCCTCGCCATGCGCCGTCAGGAACAGGCCCAGCGACTTGCCGTCGATCGGTTTGCGCTGGATCAGATCGGCATCTTCCAGCCGCTTGAGCAGGGGCACCATATTGGCCCGCTGGATGTCCAGCGAACGGCCTATCGCGCTGGAGGTCGTGCCGGGATTGTCCGCGATCAGCAGCAGCGCCGTGGCATCCACAACCCTGATGCCGTGCGCCTCCAGCCGCTTTGCGAGGTCTCCGATCATCGCATTGGCGGCCCGGCGAAGGGCGTAACCGGGATAGGATTGCAGATTCTGCTCTTTCATAGGGTCAACTCAACCATGCATTGTGCAGCGTTGTGTCGCTGCGAATTTTTGCTATAGCCTATAACAAAGTAGGGAAAGATCAACGAGTCGTTCTAAGTTTTAGGAGTGTATGTCATGGCAACGCCGTCGCAACCCGATCCGCGTCCGCAGGAAGATACCGTCAAATACGAAATCGTCGACGGTGTCGCCTGGGTATCCTTCAACCGCCCCGACAAGCGCAACTGCATGAGCCCCAAGCTCAACAAGCAGATGCTGATTGTGCTGGAAGAACTGGAATTCCGTGACGACGTGCAGGTGCTGGTCCTCACGGGCGAGGGCAGCGCATGGTCGGCAGGCATGGACCTGCTGGAATATTTCCGCGAGGCCGAGATGCAGGGCCTGCACAAGACCCGCGAACATCAGCGCCAGGCCTATGGCTGGTGGGAACGCCTGCGGTGGTACGAAAAGCCCACCGTCGCCATGATCAATGGCTGGTGTTTCGGCGGTGCCTACGGCCCGCTCTTCGCCTGCGATCTGGCTTTCTGCAGCGACGATGCGCAGTTCGGCCTCAGCGAAATCAACTGGGCGATCCTGCCCGGCGGCGGCGCCTCCAAGGTTGCGGCCGAGCTTCTGAATTTCCGCGACGCGATGTATCACGCGATGATGGGCGAGAATATGAGCGGCCCCGAAGCGGCGGCCAAGGGCATGGTCAATGAATCGCTCCCCGCCGACAAGTTGAAGGCGCGCGTGCAGGAAGTGGCCGACGTCCTGAAGAAGAAGGACAGCCAGGCCCTGCGCGCCACCAAGTGGGCCGTGCGCCGCGTGCGCGAGATGACCTATGACAATGCGGAAGATTATCTGATCCGCGCGCAGGAAGCGCTCAACGATTTCGGCGGCTGGGAAACCCGCAAGGAAGCGACCAAGCAGTTCCTTGACGAAAAGACCTTCAAGCCGGGCCTGGGCGCGTTCGACAAGGACAAGCTCAAGGGCGGCTGATCGCCCATCCGCTTCAATCCCCTGGCCTGGTGCAGGCCGGGGGAGTATTCCTGCACAAAGATTTGGCCGCAACATTTGGGCACAGAACCCAATTGCTCCGGGAGAGCAGAAGTCATGACCACTCGCCGCTTCACCAATGAACAGATCGACCGGCTGCTGCGCCCCAAGAGCGTGGCCGTCGTCGGCGCGTCGGACCGCACCGGCGCGCTGGGCGCCACGTTGCTGAACAACCTGGTGCAGTATGAATTTGCGGGCGACATCTATCCGGTGAACCCCAAGCGCGACGAGTTGCAGGGCCTCAAGGTCTGCAAGTCGGTGGAGGAGCTGCCCGAGGGGATCGATTGCGCCGTTCTGGCGATCCCGCGGCCTTTCGTGCTCGATACGGTGCGTCAGCTCGCCGCGCGCGGCTGCGGCGCCGTGGTGATCTATTCGGCCGGCTTTTCCGAGGCGGGCGAAGAGGGCATGCGCGAACAGATCGAGCTGGGCGAAATCGCGCAGCAGTACGGCATGGTGATCGAAGGCCCCAACTGTTTGGGCTGCACCAATTATGTCGAGCGGGTGCCGCTGACCTTCGTGGAAACCAACATGATCTCGCCCGCCAAGGGTGCGCGGGCGGTGGGCATTGCCAGCCAGTCCGGCGCGATCGCGGCGGTGCTGGCCACGCAGCTGCTACCGCGCGGCTGCTATGTCAGCCATTCGGTCTCGACCGGGAACGAAGCGGCATCGGGCGTGGAAGACTATGTCGAATGGCTGGTGGACGATGCGGATACGCATGTCATCGGCATGTATCTGGAAGCCGTCCGCCGGCCCGCCGCCTTCCTGGCGGCCGTGCGGCGCGCGCGCGAAGCGGGCAAGCCGGTGGTCGTGCTGCATCCCGGCAAGTCCAACAAGGCGCAGGAAAGCGCCGCGACGCATACCGGCGCGTTGGCTGGCGACTATCAGCTGATGAAGGTGAAGCTGGAGCGCGAAGGCGTGATCTTCGCCGAGACGCTGGAAGAGCTGGGCGACATTATCGAGATCGCCTTGCGCTGCCCGAGCCTGCCCGGAGCCAATATGGCGGTGCTGGGCGAAAGCGGCGCGCTGCGCGGCCTGGCCTTCGATATCGCCGAGGAAATCAAGCTCGACCTGGTGGAGCTGCATGACGAAGACAGCCCGGCCCTGCGCGCCGTGCTGCCCGATTTCGTGCCCGTCTCCAACCCGCTGGACATTACCGCGGTCGGCCTTTCCGAGCCCGAGATCTACACCCACACGCTCAAGGCGTTGCTGGAGGATGAGCGGATCGGTTCGGTCGTCGCCTCGATCATTCAGTCGGACCCCATCACTTGCGGGATCAAGCTGCCGCACATCATGAAAGTGGTGGAGCAGGGCGATTTCACCAAGCCGCTGGTCTTTGCCGGGGTGGATGAAGGCGCCGTGGTGCCGGACGAATATGTCGAGGGGCTGCGTAATGTCGGCATCCCCGTTTTCGCCAGCACCGAACGCGCCTATCGCGCGATCGCCCGGCTGGCCGATCTTGCCAAGCGCGACCTGGCGGACAGTTCCAGAAAGCCTGTTGCGGTGCCGGGGCTGGACGAGGTTTCGGGCGTGGTTCCCGAATACCGGGCGAAGGCGCTGCTGGGCGAGCTCGGCATCGCGTTCCCGCGCAGCGAGTTCGCCGCTACGCCGGCCGATGCCGCTGCCGCAGCGGAGCGGCTGGGCTACCCGGTCGTGATCAAGGCGCAGGCTGCCGCGCTTGGGCATAAGAGCGATGCGGGCGGGGTGATCCTGAACCTCAAGACGGCCAGCGAAGTCGAAGAGGCTTTCACCCGCATGGTCGCCAATGTTTCGAAATATGACTCCTCCATCACTCTCGACGGCGTGCTCGTCGAAAAGATGGGCAAGATGGGTCTGGAGATGATCGTCGGCGCCAAGGGCGATCCCGAATGGGGCCCGGTGGTGCTGGCCGGATTCGGCGGCGTGACTGCCGAAGTGCTGAAGGACGTGGTGCTGATCACGCCGGACCTTTCCCAGGCGCAGGTGGAGGAAAAGCTGCTCACGCTCAAACAGGCGGCGCTGCTCAAGGGCTGGCGCGGTTCGCCCGAGCTGGATGTGCCGGCGCTGGCCGCGCTGATCGTGGAGATGGGCCGGGTGATGGCGGGCAATCCCCGCATTCGCGAAATCGATCTCAACCCCGTGATCGTCCATCCCAAGGGCGAAGGCGTGGTCGCGCTCGATGCGCTGATGCTGGTGGAAGGCTGACGCGCATTTTCCCGCACTTGCAGGATTTACAAGTGCGGATCGCGCGGCTAATGGCCCCCGCGATGTTCACGCTGAAGACCAAACCGATTAGCCCGATTATTACCTGCTTTGCGGGGCGGTCCGGCTTGCGTTTCGGTAACGTATAAGCGCATCAGGACACAGCCCCGCGGAAGTGCGGGGCGGCCATTTTCCAAGCCGATCAGCCCCGCGCCTCCGCCAAGAACGGAGACAAAAGGACATGGCTTTTTCGAATAAACTTCCCCGGCAGCCCAATGTCGGCATCGTCGGCGCGACCGGCCTGGTCGGCGGCATGATGCTGCAAATGCTGGCCGAACGCAGCTTCCCGGCGGCATCGGTGCGGCTGTTCGCCTCGGCCCGCTCTGCCGGAAAGCTGGTGGAATTCCAGGGCAGCGAGATCGCCGTGGAAGACGCAGCCTCCGCCGATTACGCGGGTCTCGACATCGTGTTCTTCTCGGCCGGCGGTTCGACCTCGCGCGCCCTGGCAGAAAAGGTCGCGGCGGCAGGCGCGGTGGTGATCGACAACAGCTCCGCCTGGCGCGCCGACCCCGAGGTTCCGCTGGTAGTGGCGGAGGTAAATCCCGATGCCTTGCGCGACATTCCAAAGGGGATCGTCGCCAATCCCAATTGCACCACCATGGCCGCCATGCCCGCGCTCAAGCCGCTGCATGATGCAGCCGGGCTGAAGCGCCTGGTGGCCAGCACCTATCAGGCGGTGTCCGGCGGCGGCGTGGAAGGCGTGGAAGTGCTGCGCGGCCAGTTGGAAGCAGGGGCGGGCAATTGCGCCGATCTCGCGCTCAGCGGGCAGGCGGTGGATTTCGGCGAAGTCCGCAAATGGGCCGTGCCGATCGCCTATAACGTGGTCGCCTTCAACTATGTCGAGGCGGAAGACGGCTATACGGACGAAGAGCTGAAGCTGCGCGACGAAAGCCGCAAGATCCTGGATATTCCCGGTCTCAGCGTGTCGTGCACCTGCGTGCGCGTGCCGGTCTTCACCGGCCATTCGCTGTCCATCAATGCGGAATTCGAACGGCCGCTTTCCGCGACAGATGCGCTCGCCCTGCTGCGCGATGCGCCCGGCGTTGTCGTCAGCGACATTCCCAATCCGCTGGAAGCGACCGGGCGGGACGAAGTGTTCGTCGGCCGCGTGCGGCCCGATCCCGGCACGCCGAACGGGCTGGCGCTGTTCGTGACGGGCGACAATCTGCGCAAGGGCGCGGCGCTCAATGCCGTGCAGATTGCCGAAGTGCTGCTGGCACAAGCCGGCTGAAGGGCGGTCAGCGGTAGGTTTCGCGCCTGATCTGGTAATCGATCCGGATGCGGACCCATTCGCCGACCATGGAGCGCCCGCCCCGCCGCGGCGGGCGCACCCTGAACTGCCAGGCCGCGGCCAATACGGCCCGGGCCATCTGCGAGTTTGCGGGATATTCATCCAGCGCGACGCAATCCTCGACCTTGAAGTCGGGCACGGTCTTGCAGGCGATCAGGCCCCAGCCGGGGCCCTGCGCTGTGGAGAGATAACCCGCGAGCTCCTGATTTGTGGGCTCCCGGTACCACTCTGCGGCGTAAAGCGGCTCGCCATTGGGCGCCGTGCCCACGCGCGGCGTGTCGGGCCTGGAATTGGTATTGGCAGGCCCCATCATCGGCCGGTTGGGGGCCGGCTTGGCCGGTTCGCGCGAGGGGACTTTCGATATGTCGAGCGAATCCATCCGGTCCCGCGGCACCGGGATCAAGCCGGGCCTGGTGGGCGTGGGGCGGGGCGGGGCCTGCTCCTGCGGTTCGGGCTCCGGCTCGCGCGGCTGAGGCGCCGTGTCGGCGGCGGGCTGCGGTTCTTCCTGGGCGGGCTCCTCCGCCGCCTGTTCGGCTTCCTGCTCGGAAGAGGAGGACGCATCGAAAGTGGTCAGCACTGGGCCCAGCTCTTCGCCCCGGTCGTCGGACTGGCCGAGCGTGAAGAGCAGCAGGATCAGCAGAGCTTCCAGCGCCACAGCCACGATAATGCCGGTCGAGCGCCGCCCCAGCTCGCCGCGGAACCGTTCGGGCAGATAATCGATCAGATTGCGGACCTGCTGGAACAAGTGACCTCGAATTCGTCATCGGCGCTGAAACTGATGGGCCGCCGCAAGGCCTCACCGATTGGCGGAATAGCAGGCCGCGCGCCTAATGTCTCGCATATGAACCTAGGCTTTCCCGCGCCGCGATCCGCTGGATAAACGGGCTGTAAGCCTTGGAAAAACCGCTGGATTAAGGTCCGTTAACTTTTGGGCTGCGGGACCATCCAAAACGAGACAGCGCAAGCGGGCCGCTTGCGGAATGCGCGGTGCTGCGGCTTATCCCTTGGCATGAGGTTCAACTTCGTTTCGCTCTTCGTCAAGCTGGGGATCACGGCATTGCTCGTGCTCCCCAGCTTTTGAGCGTCAATTAATCGAGGCTTTTCAAAGATGAGTACGTTGCCGACCGAAAATTCTGGCACCCTGGCCGAGCGCCGCGGAGCGGGACGGTTTGCCACGCAGATGCCCAGCGGCCTGAGAAGGTCCGGAAGCAAGCAGAAGCAGGTTGTCCTGGCGAATATCTCCGCCTCCGGTTGCACCGTGAAGGATGTGATCAATCTGCGCGCCGGCGAACGGGTGTGGATCACGCTTCCCGGGCTGGCGAGTCAGATGGCCGAGATCCGGTGGGCCGACCTCGGCAGTGCAGGGCTGTATTTCGACGAACCGCTCTATGCCGCAGTTGTCGAACGCATCTGCTCTCTCGACCGCGCGAACCGCCAGAACGGCCTGCAGACCTACGCCACGCTCGGTTCGTACTGAGGCGTCTTCAGGCGGCCGTTAAAGGCTGCCGAACTTCCCTTCGAAACCGGCCACGTCTCCGGCGGCGAGAAACTTGGCCTGCTCGGTCCAGCTGTCACGGCGGATGCGCCCCTGGAAATTGCCGAGCTGCGCGTCGATCCGGTCGATATCCGCTTCGCTCCACGAAGCGATTTGCGCATAGGTCGAAACGCCCAGTTCCTTCAGCAGCTTTTCAAGCTTGGGCCCGACGCCCTTGATCCGCTTCAGATCGTCCGAGCCCGAAGACGGGGCGGCGCTGGGCACTGGCGGCGTGGCTTGCGGTACAGGCTCCGGCGTTGGCGTTGCTGCAGCCGGGGGCGCAGGCGCAGGCGTGGGCGCAGGTTCCGCTTCGGCAGCCGCGATCTTGGATTCGACGGAACTTGCCTCGGCCGATGGCTTGTCGATCAGCGCCTGATTGCGTTTTGCCCGTTCGGCGCCTTCGTCCAGCACGTCCGTACTGGCCGACCGTTCGACCTTGGTCTTGCGGTTGCCGACGAAGATCCACCAGGCAATTGCAATTCCGACAAGCAGGGCGACGACCAGCAGCCACCAGTTTGCCAGCACCAATTCCGTCATTCCTGCGTCTCCATCAAATCCTTATGCGGGTCGGCGGCCGGAGCGCGCCCCCAGATCGCCCATCCGATCCCGATGCCGGCCATATAGGCCGTCAGCGCCAGCACTATCAGTTCAAGCCAGATCGGCATGGGGGATCCCTTTCATTCTCGTGCGGCCTCTAGCGTCTGCCGCAAGTCTGGCCAAGGGCATCAGCGCGGCCCCGGCGTATCGACGGGCGTCGGCTTGATCGGGACCGTTTCGATCACGGAAAAATCGATCCGCCGGTTGGCCGGGTCTCGGGGATCCAGGCCCTCGACCGGGCTGGCCGAGCCGACCCCGCGGGCCCGCAGGCCGTCTGCCGGAATGCCTCTGGCGATCAGCGCCGCCTGAACCGCTTCCGCCCGCTCTTGCGAAAGGGCGATATTGCCCGGTTCCGGGCCGGATGCGTCAGTATGGCCGGTGATCGCGATGATGCTGCCCAGGCAGGGGCGGAGCGCGGCGGCGACTTCGTCCACCAGGCTGCGGCTGGCCGCTTCGATCTGGGAAGAGGATTCCTCGAACCGGATGGAGCGTGCGCGCAGCAGGGCCTGCACATCGGCCTGGCAATGCAGCGGGGCCTGCGTTTCGGAACTGCCCGCGGCAAGGCCGCTGCCGTCGGCCCAGCGGATGCCGCCAACGCCGGGGATCGCGGCCACTGCTTTGGCCGTGCGGTCGCGGCTGCCTTCGTCCAGATTTTCGCCGCCCGTCAGCAGCGGATGCCGCGTGGGCCAGCCCAGCCGGTTTTCGAAATGCGCCTGAACATCCTTGCCGCCGGACTGGGCAATGACCTGGCGCGCCTCTTCCGCAAGCCTTTGGGAAAAGGCCGAAGCGCTATTCTGCGCGCTGAAGAAGGCGAGCGCGGCCAGCACCAATGCACCAAGGGCGAGCGGGATATAGGGGCTGCGGAACACCTGCCTTCCATAGTCGCGGGCAGGGGCCAGCGTCCAGCCCGCAGGCGCAATTGCCGCGCGCGGGCGATCAGGGCATTTTCGGGGCGACGTTCTTGCGGAACAGCACGCGGTCTTCCGGGCCGAAGCCGCGCCTCCAGATCATCCAGCCATAGACGATCAGGATCGATGGCACGCCGATGATCAGCTCCGCCCATTCGGGCAGCTGGATGGCGATCCAGCCGACCACGATCGCGGGGGCGGCAGCCCAGATCAGCGCCCAGCGCCAATTGTTCACCGGCTCGCGCAATATGCGCGAGAGCATGGCCGCCTTCACGATAGAGGCGACCGCGAGCGAGAGCATCAGCGCCATGGCGGCGCCTGCCGCGAAATAGGGTTCCGGCAGATCGTTGCGCTCGATCGCGACCATGATCGCCACGGTCAGCGCAGCCTGGAGCGAGATCGTGCCGAGCGAGGCCCACAAATTGCGGATCCGCGCGACATAGATCAGCGCCGCTTCGGAGACGACTGCCGTGGCCGCGGCGACTTCGGCAATCAGCAGGAAGGCCAGCGCGCCGGTGCCGCCGACGAATTCGGGGCCGACCAGCCCCATCACGGCTTCGCCCGGTATGCCCAGGGCAAGCGCTACGCCGGCTTGCATCGCCGTGATCCAGAAGCCGACCTGGCACACTTGCTTCGCGATCGCCGAAACGTTGCCGTCACGCAGATTGCGGGTGATGACCGGGCCCAGAATCGGCTCGAAACTGGTCTTCAGCTTGGATGGCAGGCTGGCCACCTGCTGCGCCGCCCAATAGACGCCCACGGCAGTGGGATTGGCGAACAGGCCCAGGATCGCGATGTCGATCTTGCGAATGCCCCATTCCACGGCATCCGCCGCAGCCAACGGGATATTGCCCCAGGCCAGAGTGGCGATCCTGCCGGGATGCGGAATCCAGCCGCGCGGCGCGCCATAGGCCCTGAAAAGCGGAATCACCGCGGCGAGCGCCGCAGCGAAGATCGAGGCGATGAAGGCGAGGGCAAGGCCGCTTTCGGGCACGATGAAAAAGGCCGCCAGTGCGGCGCCCGACAACGCCCAGGGTTCGACCACGCTGCGCGCTTTCACCGTGCTGCCGATGTCGTAGCGATAGGCGAGCGCGGCCAGTGCGATATCGGTCATCGCATAGGGAATGATCGCCAGGGGCAGCAGCAGGTCCAGCTGGGTGAATTCCCCGCTTGGAAACATCAGGATGGGGAAGGCCAGCAGCAGCGACATCAGCGCGATGCCGGTGATCGTGCTCAGCAGCATTCCGTCTGCGACCACATGCGTATCCGGCTGTTCCTCCCGCGACAATTGCTGCGCCAATCCGCGCTTCTGGCCCAGCGTGGCAAGCTGTGCGGCCAGCTCCACCGCGACCAGTGCATAGGCGAACCGTCCAAGCGCTTCAGCGCCGTAAAGCCGCCCCGCGATGAACAGGAACGGCAGGCGCGCGGCCAGACGCAGCAGAAATCCGAAGAAGTTAGTCCGCCCGCCCTTTGCGAGGGCGGAAATATCGCGGAGATGGTTGTCTTCGCTCAATCGGAAGGTCCTTCTGCACGCAAGGGGCGGGCCAGCAGGCCGGCCACGACTTCCCGGGCCTGTGCGCCTTCCAGCAGGCGTTTGACGGCCACTGCGATCGGCATGCTCACGCCCAGCTTCTCTGCCAGCTGGACCAGCACGGGCGCGGTATGCGCGCCCTCGGCCACGGTGTGGCGGTTCTTCATCAGGTCTTCCGCCGAAGAGCCCTGGCCCAGCGAAACGCCCAGCGTGAAATTGCGGCTGGAGGTGGAGGTGCAGGTGAGCACGAGGTCCCCCAATCCGCACAGGCCGACCAGCGTCTCGCGCGAAGCTTCCACGGCATCGCCCAGACGCATCATTTCCGCATAGCCGCGTGCAATCAGTGCCGCGCGCGCATTTTGCCCGAGCTCGAGCCCTTCGACCACGCCGCAGGCAATCGCGAGCACGTTCTTGATCGCTCCGCCGACTTCTGCGCCGATCACGTCGTCGGAGAAATAGGGCCGGAAGTTCGGCCGCGCGATCACGTCGCGCAGCCGTTCCCATTGCGTGTCGCCTCCGCCGCAGGCCAGCGTGACCGCGGTCGGCAGGCCGGCTGCAACTTCATGCGCGAAAGTGGGGCCCGAAAGCACGGCTATCTCGCTCTCCGCTGCAGCGTCGCCGGCAACCTGCGCCATCATCCGCATCGTGCGCGCTTCGATCCCCTTGCAGCACAGCACAAGGTCGCGCGGATATTGCGGCATGGCGGCCAGCGTCTCGCCCAGATGCTGCGCGGGCGTGACCATCAGCAGGATGTCGCATTTGGCCGCATAGGCCAGGTCGGAGGTTGCCAGGATCGAGGGCTCCAGCGTGGCCGACGGCAAATAGCGGCTGTTCACCTTGGTGGAATTCAGCTCTTCGGCCAATTCGCTGCGCCGGGTCCACAGCAGGACGTCGCGCCCGTCGCTCGCCAGCATCTGCGCCAGCGCCGTCCCCCAGGCTCCGGCGCCGATCACGCCGACAGTCGGATTGGCTGAACTCATGCTTTTACTCCTGCTCCGCGAACCGGCTCGGCTTCGGGGTCTAGCGGCCAGCGGGGTCTTGCGGAAATGTCCAAAGGATCGGATTGCCCGGATTCGAACCGTTCGAGCCCGGCCCAGGCAATCATCGCGGCATTGTCTGTGCAAAGGGGCAGGGGCGGGGCGACGAAGCGCAGGCCGCGTTCTTCGGCAAGCTCTTCCAGCGCGCCGCGCAGTACGGCATTGGCGGCGACGCCGCCTGCCGCGACCAGCGCGGTGATCCCGCCGCCGCAATCTTCCATTGCCTCAAGCGCGATCCGGCTCCGGTCGATCACGCAGTCCCGGGCTGCCTTCTGGAAACTCGCGGCGATATCGGCGTCGCTAAACTGGCCGCCTTCCTTGGCCCTCAGGACGGCGCTCTTGAGCCCGGCGAAGGAGAAATGCGGTTCCCCGCTGCCGACCAGCGGGCGGGGCAGGCGAACTGCATCCGCATCGCCTTCAAGGGCGAGCTTTTCGACCTGCGGGCCGCCCGGATATCCCAGCCCCAGAATCTTCGC
>JAUIFP010000074.1 GCA_030430365.1 Alphaproteobacteria bacterium
TTGCACCGCACTTGCTGCAAGTGCTAAATGCAACATAACTTGCAGCATGGGAGCTGGGAATGGCTAAGGAAGAAAAGGGTGCGCAAGAGCCTGTGATCATCAAGAAGTACGCCAACAGGCGGCTCTATAACACAAGCTCTTCAAGCTATATCACTCTGGACGATCTTTCGAAGATGACGCGCGAAGGCGTGGACTTTCAGGTGCTTGACGCAAAGACCGGCGCAGATATCACCCATCAAATCCTGACCCAGATTATCATGGAAGAAGAAGCCAACGGGGCGGAGCAGATGCTGCCCATCAGCTTCCTGCGCCAGCTCATCGCCATGTATGGCAATTCGATGCAGGCGCTGATGCCGCATTATCTCGAAGCTTCCATGGAAAACTTTCAGGCCAATCAGCGCAAGCTGCAGGACGTCTTCAAGCAGAGCGTGGGCAGCGAAGCCTTCACTAAGATGGCGGAAACGAACATGGCGATGTTCAAGGCCGCCGCCGATGCCTTCATGCCCGAAAATCAGAACGCCGCCCAGGCTCCTGCCGAGGAAACGAGCAAGTCCAAGGATGACGAGCTGGCCGTATTGCGCGAGCAGATGGCTGAGATGAAGAAGAAGATCGACTCGCTTGGCAAGTGACCGCTGAGGGGCCATCGGTGCCCCGACAGCAACCCATCGATTCGAGAGCACCAGATTTGTCAGCTATCCGTCATGCCTTGTCGGTCAAACGAACCGACGATTTTGCCCAATGGTATCAAGAGGTCGTGTCCGCCGCCGATATGGCCGAGGAATCGGGCGTGCGCGGATGCATGGTCATCAAGCCCTGGGGCTATGGCATCTGGGAGCGGCTGCAGCGTCTGATGGACGATCGGATCAAGGCGGCTGGTGTCGACAATTGTTATTTCCCGATCTTCATTCCGCTCGCCAATTTCACGCGTGAGGCCGAACATGTCGATGGCTTCGCCAAGGAAATGGCAGTGGTCACCCATCACCGGCTGATCGCGGACGGGAAGGGCGGCTTGATACCCGATCCCGAAGCGAAGCTGGAAGAGCCGCTGATCGTGCGTCCGACTTCGGAAACGATCATTGGCGACGCGATGAGCCGCTGGATCCAGAGCTGGCGCGATCTGCCGCTAAGGCTCAATCAATGGGCCAATGTCGTGCGCTGGGAGATGCGTACGCGCATGTTTCTGCGCACCAGTGAATTCCTCTGGCAGGAAGGCCATACCGCGCACGAGGATCGCGAGGATGCGATGCGCGAGACTCTGCGCGCGCTGGAAATGTATCGCAGCTTTGCCGAAGATGTGCTTGCCATGCCGGTCATCGCGGGCGAGAAGCCGGAGAATGAACGCTTCCCCGGAGCGGTCGCGACCTATTCGATCGAGGCAATGATGCAGGACGGCAAAGCCCTGCAGGCCGGCACGTCGCATTATCTCGGCACCAGCTTCGCGCATGCGGCAGGTATCCACTATCAAGATCGCGATGGCGGCCAGCAATTGTGCCATACGGCCAGCTGGGGCGTCTCCACGCGCCTGATCGGCGGCCTCATCATGACGCATGGCGATGATGACGGTCTACGCGTGCCTCCGGCAGTTGCGCCGTGGCAGGTCGTCATATTGCCCATGCTGCGCGACAATGACGGGGACGAAGCCTTGCTCGCCTATTGCGAGGAACTGCGTGCAGGCATCGCGGCCCAGACAGCGCTGGGCGAGCCTGTACGCGTATTGCTTGACACCAAGCCGGGCAAGGCCGCGGCCAAACGCTGGGACTGGGTACGCAAAGGCGCACCTGTGATCCTGGAAGTCGGCGGCCGCGACATGGAGAATGGCGTCGTCAGCCAGCTACGCCGCGACCGTTTGTGGGGCGATGGAGGGAAGCCAGATTTTGCCGCGCCCGCTCGCGAGGAATGCGCAGCCTCCATCGGGGGCATCCTGGAAGATATTCAGCAGTCACTGCTCAGCGAAGCGCAAGAGCGGCGCGAGGCGAATGTCACGCGCGGCGTGACGCGAATGGACGAGCTGGAAACTTTCTACGCCGAAGATCAGCGCTTCCCTGGTTGGGTCGAAGTCCAATGGTCCAGGCCGACGGGCCCGGCGCTCGACAAGGTCGTCGAACAGCTCAAGGCCTTGAAGCTGACCATTCGCAATGTGCCAATGGACGCAGCGCCGGCGGACGGAGCCTGCATCTTCACCGGTGAGCTGGCGGTCGAGCGGATTTACATTGCCCGCGCCTATTGAGCGCAGGCCAATCCTGCTCGGTCAATCCGCTCTTTTGGTGGGCTTGGGCGCCTTCTTGGGGGCAGTGTTCTTCTTGTCGTAATAACGCTTCGCGGCATATCCGCCCGCCGCAGCAGCCAGAATGCCAAGCGGGCTTAGCCTGCGCAGGATCGATACCGTGCCGGCACCCAGCAGGGCGCCTTGGCCTCCGCTCAAATTGAAACGGTCGGCGAAACTCTGACCAGCGGCTGCACCAAAAATCTTACCTAACATATTTTCCTTCCTCGAAATTCTCTGCTCTAGCAATGCTTAAGCTGCAGCATCGGTTCCGGAGCGCTTCATTGTCGGGTGATCGGGATGCACGGCCTTGCCGCCGGCACGAATGCCGCCCATATCGGCGCCATGCCTGCACAGAAGAACCGCCGTTCCATTCCTGGTTTGCCCTCGCGCGAGCAGGTTCTCGAATTCGTCCAGACTTCCGACAAGCCTGCCGGGAAACGGGAGATCGCGCGTGCCTTCGGCCTAAAAGGGCAGGAGAAGATCGCGCTTAAGCGTCTGCTGAAGGACATGGCCGAGGAAGGCCTGATCGACGGGAAGAAAACCGCCTTTCATCGCATGGGCGGCGTGCCCCGCGTTACCGTGCTGCGGGTGATCGATATCGACGACGGGGAAGCCTTCGCGATCCCCGACAATTGGGAGCCGGACGATGCAACCCCGCCGCCCCGTCTGCGGCTGATCGAGCGCAAGCAGGGCTCCAAACAAGGCAAGGGACGCCAGGCGGCGCTGAAAGTGGGCGACCGTGTGCTGGCGCGGACGGAAGAAACCGGTTCGGGCTGGATCGCGCATCCGATGAAGGTGCTGCCATCCCATGGCGAAGCGCTCATCGGCGTGGTGGAAATAGACGGCTCGGGCAAAGGCTGGCTGGCGCCTGTCGACAAGCGCGTGAGGAACAGTTCACCGATCGCCGATCTTGGCGGTGCGGAAGGCGGGCAGCTTGTTCTGGCGGAGCCCGCAGGCCGCTCGGCGAGGTCGGGCGTAAAGGTGGTCCAGGTTCTGGGCGACCCGCTCGCGCCGAAATCCTACAGCCTGATCGCGATCGCTAAATACGGCATCCCGCACGTGTTTCCCGAAGAAGCTCTGGAAGAAGCGCAAGACGCCGCAAAACTCCCGCTGAGTGAAGACAAGCGCGAGGATCTGCGCCACGTCCCGATCGTCGCCATCGACCCGGCCGACGCCCGCGATCATGACGACGCGATCTGGGCCGAGCCGAACGGGCAGGGCGGCTTCAATGCCGTGGTCGCCATCGCCGATGTGTCCTATTACGTCCGCCCCGGCGGCAAGCTTGACCGTGAAGCACGCAAGCGTGCGAACTCGGTCTATTTCCCCGACCGGGTAGTGCCGATGCTGCCGGAGATCCTCTCGGCCGATGTCTGCTCGCTGCGTCAGGACGAAGACCGCGCGGCGATGGTCTGCCACCTATCCATCGACAAGTCCGGCACGATCAGCAGCTGGCGCTTCTCGCGGGCCATCGTCCGGATCGCAGGAAACATTGCCTATGAAGATGCGCAGGCGGCAATCGACGATGGCACGGAGGACGAGCAGCTGAAGAATCTGTGGGCCTGCTGGGAAGCGTTGGCGAAGGCCCGGCACAAGCGCGATCCGCTGGAGCTGGACCTGCCCGAGAGGCGCGTGATGCTGGACGATCAAGGGAAGATCGCGGAAATCGCCATTCGCGAGCGCCTGGACGCGCATCGCGTGGTGGAAGATTTCATGATCGCGGCCAATGTCGCGGCGGCCAAGGCACTCGAGAGCAAGGCCTCGCCCGTGGTTTACCGTGTCCATGAACCGCCGAGCCGCGAGAAACTGGCTGCACTGAAGGACTATCTCGAAACCTTCGACATGAAGCTCTCGCTCGGCCAGGTCATTACGCCCGGCCTGTTCAACCGCATGCTGAAGGACGTGTCCGACGAAGCGGAAAAGGCCATGATCATGGAGGCCGTCCTGCGCAGCCAGACCCAGGCATATTACGGCCCTCGCAATGCCGGCCATTTCGGGTTGGCGCTGGGCAGCTACGCGCATTTCACCTCGCCGATTCGCCGCTATGCAGACTTGCTGGTGCACCGCGCATTGGTAGACTCCTTCAATCTCGAGCAGCCCAAGCCCAAGTCGAAACTTCCGCCTACATCCGGATTATCGGATCGTGACCGCGAAGATCTGGGCAAGGTCAGCGAAGCGATCAGCACGGCGGAGCGCCGGGCGATGGAGGCCGAACGCGACACGATCGACCGCTACATGGCTGCCTGGCTTTCCGGACGCGTGGGGGAAACCTTCGAAACGCGCATCACCGGCGTTCAGTCATTCGGCTTCTTCGCGACGATCGTCGGCGTCGGCGGTGACGGGTTGGTGCCCGTTTCGACTCTAGGCGACGATTACTACCGCTATGATGAAGCGGCCCAGGCGCTGGTCGGTGACAGATCTGGCACGCGCTATGCCACGGGCGACAGGCTGAAGCTCAAATTGGCGGAAGCCAATCCGCTGACGGGGGCGCTGAAATTCGAACCGCTGGACAGTGAAGGCAAGCCCATCGAGCCGCGGGGCGGAAAGCCTCCGCAGCGGCCCCAGCGCAAAGGCAAGTACATCCAGGGTAAACGCGGCCGCCCAGGAAATATCCGCCATCAGGGAAAACGGAAGAAGTAATCGGCACTCGGCGACTGCATGGCAGAAGCCAGAGCAGCAGGCTCAGCTAAGGCGGTCGATATCCTCATCCGAAAGTCCGCCAGGCACCACGAATACCGGGCAGGGCAGGGATCCGGAGACATGCGAGAAATAAGCGACGAGCGGCCCCGGATTTCCTTCCGGCGCGGCGCCAAGCACCAATGCGGCGACTTCGGGATGTTCCTGCAGGTATTCGCGGATCACCTTTTCACCTTCGCCCTGGCGCACGGCGATCGTCGGCATTCTGCCGCTTTCGGACCACATGCTGCCCGCCGCGCTGGTCGCCAGAACCTCCGCCCGGTCGCGCGCCTCTTCTTCGATGGTCGCCTGCACGCCGCCGAAAGCGACGAAATCCTGCGGTTGGACCAGAGCGAGAATATGCACGCCGCCTTCGGTCTTGGCCGCTCGGCGCGACGCAAAACGCAGCGCGGCGCGCGCCTCTTCCGTCTCGTCCATGATCACCAAATATATTCTCATGGTCCCGTTCCCGTCGCCCCGGTATCATCGTAAACGTGCTTTCACGCAAGAAGCTTGCACATTCATACGCTCTGGCCCTTGCGGGCGCGCGCCAAATTGGCCAGAGAAACAGGTAGTAATTTACCAAAGGGATGAAACCGATCCGTCATGCCTATAGCGATCAGAATGCCGGCACTTTCACCAACCATGGAGGAGGGCACGCTTGCCAAATGGCTGGTGAAAGTCGGCGATGAGGTTTCCGCCGGCGACATTATGGCGGAGATCGAAACCGACAAGGCAACGATGGAATTCGAAGCCGTCGATGAAGGCGTGATCGCGGATATCGCCATTTCGGAAGGCACTGAAAACGTTAAAGTGGGCGAGGTTATCGCCACTCTTGCGGAAGAAGGCGAAGATCCTGCCGACGTGAAACCCGTCACAGGCGGCGAAGCACCCGCTCCTGCCCCGGAAGCGAGCAAGGAGGAAGCTAAGGAAGAGGCTCCCGCACCCAGCCCGCCACCGGCACCCTCACCAGCTCCTTCGCCCGCGCCGGCCGCAAAATCCGAAGGTGGCGACCGTATCATTGCATCGCCTTTGGCCAAGCGAATCGCCGCCGATAAGGGCATCGATCTTTCCGCCATCAGCGGCAGCGGGCCGCATGGCCGGATCATAAAGGCCGACCTCGAAGGCGTCGAACCCGCCAAGGCTGCACCTGCCGCAGCCGAACCTGCCGCACCGAGCGCGGCCCCGGCGGCTGCCGAAGACTTCGGAATTCCGCATGAGGTCGAAAAGCTTTCCGGCATGCGCAAGACGATTGCCCGCCGCCTGACCGAATCGAAGCAGCAGATTCCGCACATCTATCTCACCGTGGATATCCAGCTCGATGCGCTGCTCAAGCTGCGCAGCCAGCTGAATGCCGCGCTGGAGGATGACGGCGTGAAGCTGTCGGTCAACGATCTGCTGATCAAGGCACTGGCCAAGGCGCTGCTGCGCGTCCCCGTCTGCAATGTTCAGTTTGCCGGAGACAATCTGCTGAAGTTCAACCGCGCGGACATTTCCGTTGCCGTTTCGATCGATGGCGGCCTGATCACGCCGATCATCGTCGATGCCGGCAGCAAGTCCGTCAGCCAGATCTCGACCGAAATGAAGGACCTTGCCGGCCGCGCACGCGAAGGCAAGCTTTCGCCCAGCGAGTATCAGGGCGGCACCGCCTCCCTCAGCAATATGGGCATGTTCGGCATCAAGCAGTTCGAAGCTGTGATCAATCCGCCCCAGGCGATGATCATGGCGATCGGCGCGGGCGAGAAGCGCCCCTATGTGGTGGACGATGCCCTTTCGGTAGCCACCGTGATGAGCGCAACCGGCAGCTTCGATCACCGCGCGATCGACGGCGCGGACGGGGCCTTGCTGATGAAGGAATTCAAGGCGCTGATTGAAAATCCGCTCGGGCTGATTGCGTGAAGATTTGGACGTCCGTCTGAATGACTTCGCGCCTTCCATCCCATGAGCCAGCCATTCGCGTTTCCGCCATGCCGGCGGACGCCAATGCCTATGGCGACATATTCGGGGGATGGCTGGTCAGCATCATGGATGCTGGTGCCGGGCAGACGGCCGGGCGGCGCGCCAAGGGCAGGGCAGTCACCATCGCTATCGACGGGATGCAGTTTCACGAACCCGTCAAGGTGGGGGATGAAGTGTCCGTCTATTGCGAGGTCGAGCGGGTCGGACGCAGCAGCATGGTGATCGATGTGGAAGCATGGCGTCGCCCAATGCACAGCGAAGACACCACGAAAGTGACCGAGGCCAAATTCACATTTGTGGCGATCGATGATGACGGGAAGCCCCGTCCTGTGGACAGTTAAGGAGTTTTTGCGTGGCTGATCAGTATGATGTGATCGTTCTGGGATCCGGTCCCGGTGGCTATGTAGCCGCCATCCGGAGCGCGCAGCTGGGGCTGAAGACCGCCATCGTGGAACGCGAACTGCTCGGCGGGATCTGTCTCAATTGGGGCTGCATCCCGACCAAGGCCCTCCTGCGTTCGGCAGAGATCTTTCACTATATGCAGCACGCCAAGGATTTCGGCCTGGCCGCGAAAGAGATCGAGGCCGATCTGGAAGCGGTGGTGAAGCGCAGCCGCGGCGTGGCCAAGCAGCTCAATCAGGGCGTCACGCATCTGATGAAGAAGAACAAGATCGCGGTACATATGGGGGAGGGCACATTGACCGGCCCCACCAGCCTGACCGTGAAAGGTGAGAAGGGCGAAGAGAAGCTCTCGGCCAAGCACATCATCGTTGCAACCGGGGCGCGGGCGCGCGACCTGCCTTTCGCCAAGGCGGACGGCAAGCGTGTCTGGACTTATCGCCATGCCATGACGCCGCCTGAAATGCCCAGCAAGCTGCTGGTGATCGGCTCCGGCGCGATCGGGATCGAGTTTGCCAGCTTCTATAACGATATGGGTGCGGACGTGACGGTCGTGGAAATGCTCGACCGGATCGTTCCGGTGGAAGATGCCGATGTCTCCACGTTCCTCGAAAAGCAGCTCACCAAGCAGGGCATGTCAATCAAAACCGGCGCTGCACTGGAAGAACTGAAGGTCACGCCCAAGGGCGTCTCTGCCAAGATCAAAGGCAAGGACGGCAAGGTGGAAAGCAACGATTACAGCCATGTCATCGTTGCCATCGGGATTCAGCCCAACACCGAGAATATCGGGATCGACAAGCTGGTGGAGATGGATCGCGGCTTCATCCAGATCGACGATTACGGACGGACGAAGAGCAAGGGCCTGTGGGCCATCGGCGATTGCACGCCCGGGCCGTGGCTTGCCCACAAGGCCAGCCATGAAGGCGTGACCGCGGCAGAGGCGATTGCGCAGGAACTCGGCAACAAGGACGTTCACCCGCACGGGCTGGATCGGAACAACATCCCCGGCTGTACATATTGCCATCCGCAGATTGCCAGCGTGGGCATGACCGAAGCCAAGGCGAAGGAAGCCGGCTACAAGGTGAAGGTCGGGAACTTCCCCTTCATCGGCAATGGCAAGGCGATTGCGCTGGGTGAGCCGGAAGGCTTCGTGAAAACGGTGTTCGACGAAAAGACCGGTGAATTGCTGGGCGCACATATGGTGGGCGCCGAAGTCACCGAAATGATCCAGGGCTATGTCGTCGGCAAGACGCTGGAGACAACCGAGGCCGAACTGATGCAGACCGTCTTCCCGCATCCAACGATCAGCGAGTCGATGCATGAAAGCGTTCTGGCCGCATATGGCCGCGTAGTGCACATCTAGGCTCGGGGATTGGCACTGCCGCCCGGCAGCAGGTTCAATCTACCCTGGGAACCGCATCTTCTTCGTGATCGACCGGCTTGCCGATGCGAAGCATCGACATGAAGCCGATCGCAAGCACGATCAGCACGATCAGGATCGGCATCAACACGTGGCTGCCGCCTACGCCCGAGGTCCAGGCGAATAACGATGCCCCGATCGGGATAGGCAGATTGCCCAGCGAATTGTAGATCGTGAACTGCGTCGCCGCGACACGCTTTTCCGAAAGCCGCATACGGATCGGATTGGTGCAAACCGTGCACAGCGTCTCGGTCATGTTCCAGAACAGCGAGAATGCAACGAAGACGGCGCCGATAGCCGCTACATCCGGGGCAAGCAGATAGACGCCGCTGATCAGGCCGTAGCCTGCAAAAGTGATCATGCTCGCCAGCTTGGGCCCAAGCTTGACGTTCAGCAGCGTGCCGATTGCCATGCAGGAGACCGAGCCTATCAGGCCGACGATCGCCAGCATGGAGGAATATTCGAAGGTTTCGTAACCGGCCCTGCTCGTCGCGAACATCGGCCAGAAGGCCACGAAAGCGCCTGCAACAGTGCGCAGCATCCCATTGGAGACCAGATATAACAGGCTGTCGCGCTTCAGGATAGATTTGAAGGTGATCGCCAGAATTCGCAGCCATTCGGTTCCATGTGCCTCACGCGATGCCTCGGACGCTTCGCCCTTCGTCCAGGGCAGGAGCCGCTCGCCCGGGCGCTCCCGCATCAGGATGCCGATCAGCAAAATGCCGCCGACCACTGGGATGAAGGCCGTGAAGGCGGCTCCGGCGCCGTATGTGGCGAGCATATAGCCGCCCAGCGCTCCGCCACCGGCGATACCCAGCGCCTGGCCGCCGAACATGAACGCGCTGGCGGGCCCTTGTTCGGCATCGGGCAGAATGTCCACGGCCATCCCGTCTATCGCCACGTCCTGCATCGCACTGCCGCAGAAGATCACGAAGCCGATCCAGGAAATCAGCGCGACCTCCGAAAAGCCGGGATCCGTCAGCGACGCGGCGATCAGGCCGACGACCATCAGCGACTGGGCCCCGATCAGCCATATTCGCCGGCGGCCCATTGCCAGGAACGTGTAGCGGTCCATCAGCGCGGCACCGATGAACTTGAAGCTCCAGGGCAGGTAACTGAAGCTGACGATCATCGCGATATCGCCTTCGGTCGCTCCATTGGAAGCGAGCCAGGCGGCCATGGCGACAACGAACAGCCCGATCGGCAGCCCCTGCGCGAAATAGAACAGCGTCATGACCCCGAACCGCAGATTGCGGCTCTCGCTCAGGACCAGGCGCGGCGCGGCGCCGCCTTCAGAAGCGGTCATTCCATCCCTTCCAATTGGCTGAGCGTTGCCTCGACATTGTCCAGCGGCAAACGCGCGATGATCGCGGGATCGCGGTCCCACCATTTGACCGCCAGAAAGCGTTTCACCGTTTCCGGATCGAAGCGGTAGCGGAGGAAACGGGCAGGATTCCCAGCCACGACCGCATAAGGCGGCACGTCTTTCGTGACGATCGATCCCGCACCGATGACGGCCCCGTCCCCGATCGTCACGCCTTTGAGAACGATGCTGGCGGCACCGATCCACACATCGTTGCCGATCGTCGTCTTGCCACTGCGCTGCCGCCCCTCGGCGTTCGCCGCCGGAATGAGCTCCGCCGATTGCGCGACCGGATCGTCGGGAAACCAGTGCCGTTTGATCCGGAAATAGCTGGTCGTCACATGGTGGATCGGATGCTCCGCACCGCCGATCTGGCATCCCCGGGCAAAGCTGACAAAGCGGCCGACCCGCACGCCGCCAAAGATGCAGGTGCTGTCATTGATGAAAGTATAGCGCCCGATCGAATGCGCCGAGATCGCGCAATTGGGCCCGACATGGATGGGATCCTCGACCCGGACCTGCGGCTTGATGACCGCAGATTTCCTGACTGTGGAGGTCTTCCCGATATTTGGCCGCTTCTGCGGATCTGGTCTGGAAAACAAACGTCTGCTCCGCCGGGAATCGCGCTCGATAAAGCGAAGCTACACGGGTTTCGGCCTGGCGGACAGGGTGGGATTCGAACCCACGATGGGCTTGCACCCATGCCGGTTTTCAAGACCGGTGCATTCAACCGCTCTGCCACCTGTCCTATAGGCCTGTGCAGGGCCGCAAGGCGCTAGCGCGCAAAAAGCCGCTTGTCACCAGCCATCCGGCACGGCCCTGCAAATTGGCGCAAAGCCTCTTGCCCAATTCGCTGAATCTGACAGGATGGGGATATGAGCATTCGCCGACATATCTTTGGAGTCTCTGCACTTTTGGGCATGTGCCTGCCGCTTTCCGGCGCACAGGCCGAAGAGATCAATCAAGGCCTGCCGGAGATGTCCTTCGACGCCTACGTCCAGATTCTGGCCGCCAAGGCCCGCGGCGAAGGCGTGCGCGAAAGCACGATCGCGGCAATGACGCAGGGCCTCACCCCCAGCGATCGCGTCATCGCGCTGGACCGCGCGCAACCGGGCACACCGTCCAGAACCGGATATCCGCTGCTCGCCCCCTATATCTCGCGCCACGTCAACAGCACGCGGATCGCCAGTGGCAGGCGGACGTACCAGGCTAATTACGCAGTCTCCCGCGATATAGAGAAGACCTTCGGCGTACCGGGGGAGATCATCACGGCAATCTGGGGGCATGAGACCAATTACGGTTCCTACATGGGCAATTTTGACCTTGCCCAGTCGCTCGCCACGCTTGCCTGGGAAGGGCGCAGGCGTGAACTGTTTGCCGGAGAATTCGTCGACCTGCTGAAGATTGCCGATCAGGGCTATCCCCGCTCGATGCTGAAGGGCAGCTGGGCCGGAGCATTCGGAAATCCGCAGTTCCTGCCCAGCGTCTATCTGAAACTGGCCGTGGATGGCGACGGCGATGGCCGCAAGGATATCTGGAACAGCCGCCAGGACACGCTCTATTCGATCGCCAATTATTTTCACGACGCGGGCTGGCGCGCCGGGCAGCCCTGGGGCGTGGAAGCCAGGGTTCCCAGCGGTTTCGATGTCGATCAGTACAAGAGCGAGCTCACTTCGCCCGTTTGCCCCAGAGTGCACGAGCGGCACAGCCAGTGGAAAACGGTGGGCGAATGGAAGGCGCTTGGCGTGTGGCCGCAGGCCGTCATTGGTGACGATGTCATGACCAGCCTGTTCCAGCCCGATGGACCGGGCACGCCCGCCTGGCTGCTCACGGGCAATTACCGGGTCATTCTGGAGTATAATTGCTCAAACTATTACGCGATGAGTGTAGGCCTCCTCGCCGATGAGATCGCCCGATAGGGCCGCTCGCCAAGCCTGGCATCGCTGGCTATAGCGGAAGTGCGAATCTAGACCGACAGGATTGGGCTT
>JAUIFP010000075.1 GCA_030430365.1 Alphaproteobacteria bacterium
CCGTGAAGATGCGGAGTACCCGCGGTTAGACGGAAAGACCCCGTGCACCTTTACTGCAGCTTCAGAGTGGCATTAGGAAAGAGTTGTGTAGCATAGGTGGGAGGCTTTGAAACTTGGGCGCCAGTCCAAGTGGAGCCATAGGTGAAATACCACCCTACTGTTTTCTGATGTCTAACCAAGTACCGTTATCCGGTACTGGGACCCTCTGTGGCGGGTAGTTTGACTGGGGCGGTCGCCTCCTAAAGAGTAACGGAGGCGCGCGATGGTAGGCTCAGGCCGGTTGGAAACCGGCTGCAAGAGTGCAATGGCATAAGCCTGCCTGACTGCGAGACCGACAGGTCGAGCAGAGACGAAAGTCGGTCATAGTGATCCGGTGGTCCCTCGTGGAAGGGCCATCGCTCAACGGATAAAAGGTACGCCGGGGATAACAGGCTGATGATTCCCAAGAGCTCATATCGACGGAATCGTTTGGCACCTCGATGTCGGCTCATCACATCCTGGGGCTGGAGCAGGTCCCAAGGGTTTGGCTGTTCGCCAATTAAAGTGGTACGTGAGCTGGGTTCAGAACGTCGCGAGACAGTTTGGTCCCTATCTGCCGTGGGCGTCGATACTTGAAAGGAGTTGCCCCTAGTACGAGAGGACCGGGGTGAACATACCTCTGGTGTACCAGTCATTCCGCCAGGAGTGCCGCTGGGTAGCTATGTATGGACGGGATAACCGCTGAAAGCATCTAAGCGGGAAGCCTCCCTTGAGATTAGGTATCTTAGAGTCGTGATAGACCATCACGTTGATAGGCCGGGTGTGGAAGCGCAGTAATGTGTGAAGCTAACCGGTCCTAATAACTCTGTTCATGCTTGAGAGTCCCACCATCAATGACAGTCCTGTCTTTGGACCGTCCGCGATGGCGGAGGATATAAGCTGGATACGCCCTTTATTGAAAAGACATCGATTAACCCGTGACACGCTGGCTCTATTGCTTGGTGGCCATAGCGTCTGTGACCCACCCGATCCCATCTCGAACTCGGCCGTGAAACCAGACCGCGCCGATGGTACTAATGCTCAAGCATTGGAAGAGTAGGTCGTCGCCAGGCATTAAAGCTGGCGTGAGCACGGAAAAACCCATTCATAATGACATAAAAGCCGCTGCCGGGCTTCCCGAGCGGCGGCTTTTTGGTCTCTGGCCCGTTGGGCTGGGGCTGGCCGCGAGGATTGCCAAGCCGGCGAATGCTGGCGTCGGCGCTCGAGGCCAAAAAATTGGTGCCGCGGGGTGGAGCAGTTCGGTAGCTCGTCAGGCTCATAACCTGAAGGTCGTTGGTTCAAATCCAACCCCCGCAACCACCGCAAACCTCAACGAACGTAGTGAGTGCCAAGTGTTTGCGGTGTCCCCGCGAAGGCGGGGACCCATTGCCGTTAGGCAACTGGCGCTAAGCGCCAGATAACCTGAAGGCTCGGCTTTGGCTTCGTCCCCCGGACGAAGCGTCGCCTGCGCTTGATCAAATCCAACGCCCGCAACCACCGAAATTCTCAGCGAACATAGTGAGCGATCAGAATTTCGCGTGTTCCCGCGACGGCTCAAAGCCATGTCTTGCAGACCCTTCGTGTCCTGCAAAGTTTCACTCGCACCCCATTCCATAGCCCCGCCTCGTGCGGGGCTTTTTGCGTTTGGGGCCGCAAGTGTTCCATCGATCCGGCTTCACCCCTTGCGCTTACGTTGTCTTTGTCCAAAGGGTGATGCGCAATGAACAGGCGAGAGGACATCACGTGAATCTGGATATACTCAAGGGCCGCGTTGCCGTTGTTACGGGCGCAAGTTCCGGCATCGGAGAGGCTTGTGCGCTGGGCTATGCCCGCGCCGGGGCAAAGGTCGTGCTGGCGGCTCGGCGGGCCGAGCGGCTCGACGCGCTGGTCGAGAAGATCGAAGGCATGGGCGGCGAAGCGATCGGCGTGCCGACCGACGTGACCAGCGAAGATGCCGTGAATACACTTTTCGAGCGCGCATTGGAGCGTTTCGGTACGGTCGATATTTTGATCAACAATGCCGGCTTTGCGGATAGTACGCCGATCGAGGACTGCTCGCTCGAACTGTGGATGCGGATGATCAACACCAATCTGACATCGGCCTATCTGTGCAGCCGGCATGCATTCCGCATCATGAAGCCGCAGGGCCACGGGCGGATCATCAATGTCGGTTCGATTTCGGCGCGGGTGCCGCGGGAAGACAGCCCGGCCTATACCGCAAGCAAATATGGGCTGAACGGCCTGACCCATGCGTTGGCTTTGGACGGGCGCGACCATAATGTCGCGGTGTCGCTGTTCAATCCGGGCATCGTTGCAACGGAAATTTCACCCGGCGCGGTCAAGTTGCCGAAGGATTTTGCCGCCGCGCCGGAAGACATTGCCGATGCAATCATTCATATGACGGCGATCCCCGATCACCTCAATTTCTACGAGGCGATGATCGTCCAGAACAAGCTGCCCTTCCTCGGAAGGGGTTGAAGGATAGGCCATGGCCGCTGCCCGCGATTTCAATTGCTACAATATCACGCAATTGCGTGAAGCGGCGCAGCGCCGCCTGCCGCTGGGCATCTGGGAATATCTCGAACGCGGCACGGAAGACGAACATGCCATGGCGCGCAACCGGGCCTCGCTCGATGCCGTCACTTTCCGCCCCCGGATCGCCCGCGACGTATCCATGATCGACATGACCAGCCGCCTGCTGGGCTGCGAATCCAGCTTTCCCCTGGCGGTTGCGCCTACCGGGGCGGCCGGCATCATGGCCTATAATGGCGATCTAGCGCTGGCCAAGGCGGCTGCGCGCGCCGGTGTGCCCTTCACGATATCCTCCGCCAGCACGATGGATCTGGAACAGATTGCTTCGGCCGGCGGCCAGCTGTGGTTCCAGCTTTACCTTTGGGCCGACCGCAGCCTTTCGCATGCGGCTCTGGAGCGGGCGCATGGCGCCGGGTGCCAGGCGCTGCTGGTCACGCTCGACATGGCGAAGCCGCCCAACCGCGAATATCTGCAGCGCAATGGCTTCGGCACGCCTTTCCGCCTCAACACCCGCAACACGCTGGACGTGCTCGCCCATCCGCGCTGGCTGGTCGGCGTGATGGGCCGTTATGCGCTAAGCGGCGGCATCCCCAGCCAGGCGAACCTGCCGGACCGGCTGCGCAACAAGGTGACGCAAAGCGCGAAGCCGGGCGCATTGTTCAAGCAGGACGATCTCGATTGGCAGATGCTGGCCGATCTGCGCGAGCGCTGGCCGGGCAAATTCGTGCTGAAAGGCGTGCTCCGTGCCGACGACGCGGAACGGGCCGCAGCCATGGGGGCGGACGGCATTGTGGTGTCCAACCATGGCGGCCGGGCGCTGGACGGCGCGATTGCCACGATCGACGCCTTGCCGGACATCGTCGCCGCCGTGAAAGGCAAGCTGGAGATCCTGTTCGACAGCGGCATTCGCCGCGGCACCGATGTGGTGCGGGCGCTGGCCATCGGGGCGGACGGGGTCCTTTCGGGCCGCGCGCCGCTTTACGGCCTGGCGCGCGGCGGCGAGGAAGGCGTGCTGCGCGCGCTGGAACTGTTGAGGGAAGAAACCGCGCGGACCATGGCCATGGTCGGTGCGCGCAATGTCGGCGAGCTGGACAGCGGCTTGCTGGGCTGAAGAAAACCCCGCATGGTGCATGCAACCGATGCGGCGCAGGGTAACACGCGCAAGGACGTGAGCCCGCTTCCCGCACAATAAGGCAAGGGGCGCCGCCGCGGCGGACGCCGGAGAGGGAGAAGCGATGCCGACACCGTTCAGCGAGGCCGTCTCGCGCCAGCCGCTAAAGATGTTTTCGATCGCGACCTTCGTGATCTGCATGATCGTGCTGGTCTGCGACGGGATGGATGCGCAGCTGCTGGGCATCGTGGCGCCCAAGGTGATCGAGGAATTCGGTGTCGACCGCGGGACCTTCGGCATCGCCATGAGCGCGGCGCTGGTCGGCTTCGGCCTCGGCTCCTGGGGCGGGGGCTGGCTGGGCGACAAGATCGGCCGCCGGTGGTCGCTCGCGCTGGCCACCGTGATCTTCTCGCTCGCCACAGTCGGCGCCTCCTTTTCCGCCGATGTCTGGCAGATGGCCATCTGGCGCATCGTGGGCGGGCTGGGCTTCGGTTCCGCCTATGCCAACGCGATCGCGCTCGCCAGCGAGTGGCTGCCGGAACGCTGGCGCTCCGTCGGGGTGACGACGCTTTCGGTCGGCACGCCTGCCGGCGGGCTGGTGATCGCGGCGATGGCCCCGGCGCTGGTGGACATCTATGGCTGGCGCGGAACCTTCGTGGTGATCGGCCTGGCGACCTTCGCGGTGGTCGTGCTGATCGTGGCCACTCTGCGCGACAGCCCGACATTCCTGATGGCGCAGGGCAAGCAGGCGCAGGCGCATGACGCAGCGCGCAAGGTGCTGCCTGGCGAGTTCGAGCTTGCGCCCGAGCAGCATCATACGGACCGCGACGGCGCCTCTGTCGGTGTGTTCGACCGCAGCAATCTGCGGCTCAATCTGGGGGTCGGCATTGCCTTCGCCTCCGCGACGACCTGCGCCTATGGCATCCTCAACTGGACCACCACGATGCTGACGGCCGAAGCCTTCACCTTCGAACAGGCGAGCTATGCGGTTTCTATCGCCGGCCTTACCTCGATCGCGGCGTCCATCGCGGCCGGGCTGCTGGTGCAGCATTTCGGCTCGCGCAGAGTGGTCGCCACGCTCAGTTTCGCCCTTGTGCTCACCATGCTTGCGCTTGGGCTGAGAGTGGAGACGCTCTCCGGCATTCCCAGCGCGGCAGACCGCTTCCAGGTGGTCGCTCTGATCGGTCTGGGTGGCGCTCTGTTCAGCGGTTCAATCGCCAGCTTCTATGCGATGATGGCCCATGGCTATCCGCCTTCCTGCCGCTCCGCCGGAATCGGCTTCGGCATTTTCGTCGGCCGGATCGGGGCGATTGCGGCCAGCGGTCTGGGCGGTTGGCTGCTGGATCTGGGGCAGGGCAGCGTGGTGCCCTTCTTCGCGGTGCTGAGCTTCAGCGCCGTACTGGTTTCCGCCGCCGCCTTTGTGGTTGACCGCCATGTGGAACCTGCCAATCACTCATAGCCTATGAGCTGGCGTTTCTGGGTCGATCGCGGGGGAACCTTTACCGACGTCGTCGCCCTTGCGCCCGGCGGCGCCATGCACCGCGCGAAACTGCTTTCCGAAAATCCCGGGCAATACCGCGACGCGGCGGTGGAGGCGATGCGCCGGATCACCGGCGCGGGCGAAGGGAATCTGCCTGCGGGCGAATTGCGCCTGGGCACCACCGTGGCCACCAATGCCCTGCTGGAGCGCAAGGGGGAGCCGGTGCTGCTGGCGATCACCGGCGGCTTTCGCGATGCCCTGATCATCGGGACGCAGGAACGGGGCGAGCTCTTCGCCCGGCATATTCTGCGCGAACCGCCGCTCTATGCCGATGTGGTGGAGATTGCCGAGCGCGTGGAAGCGAGCGGCAAAGTCGTAAGCCCGCTGGATGAAGCGGATGCCCGCACCAAACTGCAGGCGGCTTATGACAGGGGGCTGCGGGCCATCGCCATCGTGCTGATGCATGGCTGGCATTTTACCGGGCACGAGCGGCGCCTGGCGCAGATCGCGCGCGAGGTTGGCTTCACGCAGATCTCCGCCAGCCACGAGGTCGCGCCGCTGATCAAGCTGATCGCGCGCGGCGATACCAGCGTGGTCGATGCCTATCTCTCGCCGGTCCTGCGGCGCTACATCGCCGGGCTGGAAGAAGGGCTGGGCCCTGCGGTCGATGCACTCTTCATGCAGTCCAATGGCGGCCTGGCCGCGGGCGAGGCCTTTCGCGGCAAGGATGCGATCCTTTCCGGCCCGGCCGGTGGGATCGTGGGCATGGCGGCCACTGCGAAGGAAGCGGGGTTCGGCCGGGTCATCGGCTTCGACATGGGCGGCACTTCCACCGATGTTTCGCATTATGCCGGCAGCTATGAACGCGACAGTGAAACGCGGGTGGCGGGCACGCGTATCCGCGCGCCGATGATGCGCATCCACACCGTGGCGGCGGGCGGCGGCTCGATCTGTTCTTTCGACGGGGTGCGCTTCCAGGTCGGCCCGGAAAGCGCCGGTGCGGTGCCTGGGCCGGCCTGTTACCGGCGCGGTGGGCCGCTGGCGGTGACGGATTGCAACCTGCTGCTGGGCAAGCTGCAGCCCGATCATTTCCCGCATGTCTTCGGGGAAAGCGGGAACGAGCCGCTCGATCCGGAGGCGGTCCGCAGCAAGTTCGCCGAGCTGGTGGCCGAAGTGCAGGAGAAGACCGGACGCAGCTATTCCCCGGAAGAGGCGGCGGAAGGCTTCCTGACCATCGCGGTCGCCAATATGGCCAATGCGATCAAGACGATTTCCCTGCAGCGCGGCCATGACGTGACGCGCGCGGTGCTGGCCGGCTTCGGCGGCGCGGGCGGGCAGCATGTCTGCCTGGTTGCCGATGCGCTGGGGATCGAAACGGTGATGTGCCACCCGCTTGCCAGCGTGCTTTCGGCCTATGGCATGGGCCTGGCTGATCGGCGGGTGCTGCGCGAAGCGACACTGGCTACGCCGCTCGACGAAGCGCATCTCCGGGAAATCGGGGAAGCCGTTTCGCGCTATGGCGAAGAGGCGCAAGCGGAACTGGCTGAACAATGTGCGGACGGCGCCGAGCTCCGGCAGGAGGCCACTTTGTTCCTCCGCCCGCAAGGCAGCGAGAGCGCGATAGAGGTTCCCTTCGGCCCGCTGGATGACATGCAGGCTGCCTTTCAAACGGGATGGCAGGCCCGCTTCGGATTTGCCGCTCAGGGCCCTCTCATGGCCGAGACACTGCGTGTGGAGGCGGTGGCTGGGGGAGAGGCCCCGCCCGAGCTGGCGGCGCTCCCCGAGCGTTCTGACCCGCCTCTGGAGACGGTCGATCTGTTCTCCGGCGGGCAGAGCCACCGCGCGCCGCTCTACCGGCGCGAAGGGCTCGCCGCGGGCTTCGAAACGAGCGGCCCGGCGCTGGTGGTGGACGATGTCTCCACCATCGTGGTCGAGCCGTGCTGGCGCGCCGCCGTGGATGCGATCGGCAATCTGATCCTGACGCGCGAGGCGGCGCGGGACGCCTCGCTGGGCGATATGACCGCGCTCGATCCGGTGCGGCTCGAGGTGATGGGCGCGCTGTTCATGGCGATCGCCGAAGAGATGGGCGCCGCGCTGCAAAGCTCGGCCAGCTCGGTGAATATCCGCGAGCGGCTCGATTTCTCCTGCGCCCTTTTCGATGGGCAAGGCAACCTCGTGGCCAATGCGCCGCACATGCCGGTCCATCTGGGATCGATGGGCGAAAGTGTGCGCACGGTGATCCGGCGGCGGGAGCATGACGGGCGCGGAATCCGGTCCGGCGACGTCTACGCGCTGAATGCGCCCTATGAAGGCGGGACGCATCTGCCCGATATTACGGTGGTGATGCCGGTCTTTGCCGGAGAAGGCGATGCGCGGCCCGCCTGGTTCGTCGCCGCGCGCGGGCACCATGCGGATATTGGCGGGATCGCCCCGGGATCGATGCCGCCGGGCAGCACGTCCGTCGAACAGGAAGGTATCCTGCTGGACAATGTGCTGCTGGTGGATCGCGGCACTCTGCGCGAGGCGGAAATGCGCGCCACGCTGACGGAAGGGGAATGGCCGGCCCGCAACCCCGACCGCAATCTGGAAGATTTGAAGGCCCAGATCGCGGCCTGCGCCAAGGGCGCCTCCGAATTGCGCCGCGTCGCGCAGGAGCAGTCCCGCGCCGTGGTCGATGCCTATATGGGCCATGTTCAGCAGCAGGCCGAAGACGCTGTGCGGGCTTTGCTTGGGCCGCTGAGCGATGGCAGCTTTACTGCGCCGATGGACAATGGCGCGCAGATCCGCGTCGCCGTGACGATCGACCGGGAAGCAGGCGAGTCCGTGATCGATTTCACCGGCTCCTCCGCCCAGCTGGCCGACAATTTCAACGCGCCGCTGCCGGTGGTGCGCGCCGCCGTGCTTTATGTCGTGCGCACGCTGATCGACGATGCCGTGCCGATGAACGAAGGCTGCCTGCGTCCGCTGCGGCTGATCGTGCCGGAAGGCTCCATGCTCCATCCGCGCCATCCCGCCGCCGTGGTGGCCGGCAATGTGGAAACCAGCCAGGTGATCACCGATGCGCTGTTCGGCGCGCTGGGGGCGATGGCGGCGGCGCAGGGCACGATGAACAACTTCACTTTCGGCAATGCGCGCTACCAATATTACGAGACGATCGCGGGCGGATCGGGCGCCGGGCCGGACTTTCCAGGCACGGACGTGGTGCAGACGCATATGACCAATAGCCGCCTGACCGATCCCGAAGTGTTGGAAAGCAATTTCCCGGTCCTGCTGGAGGAATTCTCGATCCGGCAGGGCTCCGGCGGGGAAGGCGCCAATAGGGGCGGCAATGGCGCCGTGCGGCGGATCCGCTTCCTGCAGGCGATGGATGCAGGCATTCTTTCGGGACGCCGCCTGACTGCGCCCTTCGGCCTTGCTGGCGGAGATGATGGCGCGCCTGGCGTCAACCGCGTGGAGCGCGCCGATGGGACTGTCGAGAGCCTGGGGCCCTCTGCCGGCGTGCAGATGCAGGTGGGCGATATCTTCGCCATCGAAACTCCCGGCGGCGGCGGTTACGGGCCGAAGGCCTAGTCTCCGGCGAAGGCGAAAGGCACGCCCGTGTCACGGTAATTGTCCGGCCGCATGTCGCGCCCGATCGGCGGGGCGGAGCGGGCGACGCAATGCGGGCGGTGGCACAGATGGCAGGCGACGCCGATCGGCGTGGGCTCCGTATTCTCCATCCCGTCGGCATAGACCAGCAGCGGGGCGTGTTCCTCTGCGCAGGCCAGCGCGACCGCCCGCATGGCGCGCGGGGCGTGCCACGAACCGCCGCCTGAAGTGACGGTGCGCGCGATGGAGAAGAAGCGCTGCCCGTCCGGCAGTTCCAGCTTTTGCGGCACGATCTGGCGCGGCGTGGAGAAGCTGTGATGCACGCTCCATAGCGGGCAGCCGCCGCCATGCCGGGCGAAGGGGAAGCCTGCACCGTCGAGCCGCTTGGAGACATTGCCCGCCCGGTCGATGCGGATGAAGAAGAAGGGTACGCCTTCCTCTCCCGGCTTCTGCAGCGTGGTCAGGCGGTGCGCGACTTGTTCGAAGCTGGCGCCGAATTCGCGGCACAGCGCCTCTATGTCATGACGGCTCTTGCGCGCGGCACGCACGAAGGGGCGGTAGGGCATGATCAGCGCGGCGGCCCAATAGGTCACCAGCGCCCTGCGCGCCAGGCGGCGGGCATTGTCGCTTGCGAAGCGACCATCGGCCAGCGCGGCCTCCACTTCCTTTTCCGCTTCCAGCAGGCCGAGCTGCAGCGCGAGCTGGAACTTGCGAGAGCTGTGTTCCAGCAGCTGGCTGACGAACACCTGTTCGCGGTGGACGTCGTGAAAACGTTGCGCGCCCAAGATCACTTCGGGATCGACAAAGCGCACGCGCAGCCGGTGCCTGGTTTCAATGCGTTCGATCATGGCGTCGAGGCCTGAAACCTCCTGCGCCAGTTCGGACGCGGAATCGTCGAGCGCGGGGAAGCAGTTGCGCCGCGCGGCCAGGAAATTGCGCGCCTCGGTCACCGGATCGGGTGCCAGCGCGCCGGCATCCCCGCCGCTGGCGATCTCGCGCCGCTGGGCCAGCTCAAGCTGCTCTTCCTCGAAAGCGGTATGGAGCCGGATCAGCGCTTCGGCGAAGCCGGGATAGGAGGTCGCGATATCGGCAATGTCCAGCGCGGGCAGATCGATATCGGCAAAGATCGGCTCCTTCAGCAGGGCCTGCAGCCGCGCGGCGGTCTCCTCCCCCTCATCGTCGGCCAGGTCGGCAATGTCGATGCGGTAGGTCTTGGCCAGCTTGAGCAGCAATTCAGCCGTCACCGGACGCTGATTGCGCTCCATAAGGGCGACGTAGGACGGCGATATTTCCAGGTCTGCGGCCATGTTCGCCTGGGTCAGGCCAAGGTCCCGGCGGACCCGCTTGAGCCGCGGCCCCATATAGATCGCATTGCGGGCCATGATTGCCATCCTCGTGCTGAGAAACCGCAGTGAGTCGATGCTTTACAACATTACAAGCATATTTTGTAAAGTTTGACAATGTGACACCGCAGGCCCTGCCGCATTGCAGCAATCGGTGCCAGAAACCTTGCGAGGCCGAAAACGGCTCACCCTCTCCAAATGCAAGGATTCGTTACCATGACACACCAGGCAGAAATTGACCGCCTTTCCGAAACGATCGCCGCGCAGGGTGCGCCCTGGAACGCGATCGACGCGGAATCCGCCGCCCGCATGCGGCTGCAGAACCGCTTCCAGACCGGGCTCGACATTGCCCGCTACACCGCCAGGATCATGCGCCAGGACATGGCCGCTTATGACGCGGACCCGGCGGCCTACACGCAGTCGCTGGGCTGCTGGCACGGCTTCATCGGCCAGCAGAAGATGATCAGCATCAAGAAGCATTTCGGCACCACCAAGGGCAAATATCTCTATCTGTCCGGCTGGATGATCGCAGCCTTGCGCAGCGAATTCGGGCCGCTGCCCGACCAGTCGATGCACGAAAAGAACTCGGTGCCCGCGCTGATCGAGGAGCTTTACACCTTCCTGCGCCAGGCCGACGCGCGCGAGCTGGGCATGATGTTCCGCGAGCTGGACGAGGCCCGCGCCACGCATAACCAGCTGGACGAGCTGCGCCTGATCAACGCGATCGAAAATCACGAAACGCATGTCGTGCCGATTATCGCCGATATCGATGCCGGTTTCGGCAATGCCGAGGCGACGTATCTGCTGGCCAAGAAGATGATCGAGGCGGGCGCCTGCGCGATCCAGATCGAGAACCAGGTTTCCGACGAGAAGCAATGCGGCCACCAGGACGGCAAGGTTACCGTTCCGCATGAGGACTTCCTGGCGAAGATCCGCGCGGTCCGTTACGCCTTCCTCGAACTCGGCGTGGATGACGGAATTATCGTCGCCCCCACGGACTCGCTGGGCGCGGGGCTGACCAAGCAGATCGCCTACACCAATGAGGAAGGCGATCTGGGCGACCAGTACAATGCGTTCCTCGATTGCGAAGAGGTCGATCCGGCTGCGATCCGCAATGGTGACGTGTTCATCAGCCGCGGCGGCAAGCTGCTGCGCCCCAAGCGCCTGCCCAGCAATCTCTACCAGTTCCGCGCCGGAACGGGCGAGGATCGCTGCGTGCTGGACTGCATCACTTCGTTGCAGAACGGCGCCGACCTGCTGTGGATCGAAACCGAGAAGCCGCATATCGATCAGATCGCCGGCATGGTGGACCGGGTGCGCGAGGCCGTGCCCAATGCCAAGCTGGTCTATAACAATTCGCCCAGCTTCAACTGGACGCTCAATTTCCGCCAGCAGGTCTATGATGCCTGGGAAGCGGAAGGCCGGGACCTGTCGGGTTACGACCGGGCCAAGCTGATGAGCGCCGACTATGACGGCAGCGAGTTGGCGGAGCAGGCGGACGAGAAGATCCGTACATTCCAGCGCGACGCTTCGGCCCGTGCGGGGATCTTCCACCACCTGATCACGCTGCCGACCTATCACACGGCGGCGCTGAGCACCGACAATCTCGCGAAGGAGTATTTCGGCGATCAGGGCATGCTTGGCTACGTCGCCGGGGTCCAGCGCAAGGAAATCCGCCAGGGTATCGCCTGCGTGAAGCACCAGAACATGGCCGGCTCCGACATCGGGGACGATCACAAGGAATACTTTGCCGGCGAAGCGGCCCTGAAGGCCGGCGGCAAG
>JAUIFP010000005.1 GCA_030430365.1 Alphaproteobacteria bacterium
TGCCCTTTCTCATTGCCTTCCGTAAGGCGCGCGCCATGTCGAACGAGCTTACCTTTGCCGTACCCAAGGGGCGCATTCTGGACGAAGCGCTGCCAGTGATGGCGCGCGCGGGCGTCGTGCCCGAAGCGGCGTTCCACGACAAGGGCAACCGTGCACTCAGCTTTGCGAGTGAAGACGGGCAGATGCGGATCATCCGCGTGCGGGCATTCGATGTCGCGACATTCGTGGCGCATGGCGCGGCGCAGGCCGGCATTGTCGGCTCCGACGTGGTCGAGGAATTCGACTATGCGGAGCTCTATGCCCCGGTGGACCTCGATATCGGCCATTGCCGCCTGTCCGTGGCCGAGCCGAAGAACGCCGCGCTGGAGCCGATGGGCAAGGTCAGCCACCTCAGGGTCGCAACCAAATATCCGGGCATCACCAAGCGCTGGTTCGAAAGCCAGGGGATCCAGGCCGAATGCGTCAAGCTGAACGGCGCGATGGAGCTTGCCCCCAGCCTGGGCCTGTCGCAGCGGATCGTGGACCTGGTATCGACCGGGCGCACGCTGGCCGATAATGGCCTGGTCGAATGTGCGCAGATCCAGCCCGTTTCCGCGCGGCTGATCGTAAACCGCGCCGCATTGAAGACCGATCCGCGGGTTTCGGAACTGGTCGAGGCCTTTCGTGCCGTCGCGCAGGCGGAGAACGCCTGATGCAGTGGCTGAGAACTTCCGATGCGGATTTCGAGAAGAAATTCGCGCGTGTCGTGGCAGACCGGCGCGAAAGCGGCGGCGATGTCGCCAAGACGGTTTATTCGATCCTAGGCGATGTCCGTTCCAGCGGCGACGAGGCCCTGGCGGAATATACCGAGCGGTATGACGATTTCACCCTGCCGGAGAGCGGCGACTGGCGGATCGATCCGGATCGTTGCCGCGCGGCTTTCGATGCGCTCGATGCCGATCTGCGCGAAGCGCTGGAGCTCGCGGCGCAGCGTATCCGCGCCTATCACGAAGCGCAGCTGCCCGAAAATCGCGACTATACCGACGATGCTGGCGTAAGGCTGGGCGCGAAATGGACTGCGGTTGATGCCGCTGGGCTCTATGTGCCGGGCGGGCGCGCCGCCTACCCTTCCTCGCTGCTGATGAACGCGATTCCCGCCAAGGTCGCAGGCGTGGAGCGGCTGGTTATCGCCACGCCGACCCCCAGGGGCGAGATCAACGAACTCGTACTGGCCGCGGCACATCTGGCCGGAGTTGACGAGATCTGGCCGATCGGCGGTGCACAGGCGATCGCCGCGCTGGCCTATGGCACCAAACGGATCCAGCCGGTCGATGTCATTACCGGACCCGGCAACGCCTTCGTCGCCGAAGCCAAGCGCCAGCTTTACGGCGTGGTCGGCATCGACATGGTTGCAGGCCCGAGCGAGATCCTGGTGATCGCGGACGGCAAGAACGATCCGGACTGGATCGCCGCCGACCTGCTTAGCCAGGCCGAGCACGATCCGGCTGCGCAATCGATCCTAATCACCGACGATCCCGTTTTCGCGCGCGAGGTGGAAGACTGCGTCGATGTGCAGAGCGCCATGCTTTCCACCAACAAGACGGCCCGCGCGAGCTGGCAGAGCCACGGGCTGATCGTGGAAGTCACCAATCTGTCGGAAGCCCCGCGCCTGGCCAATGCGCTGGCGGCCGAACATATCGAACTGGCGGTGGACGATCCGGAAAGCCTGTTCGCTGAGATCCGCCACGCCGGCAGCGTGTTCCTGGGCCGCATGACGCCCGAGGCCGTGGGCGACTATGTCGCAGGGCCCAACCACGTGCTGCCCACAGGGCGGCGCGCACGCTTTTCTTCCGGCCTATCCGTGCTCGATTTCATGAAGCGCACCAGCTTCATCGCCCTGGACAAAGGCGCGCTGGATAAGATCGGACCGGCGGCCGTCCGACTGGCGGAGATGGAAGGCCTGCCTGCCCATGCCAAATCGGTGAAATTGAGGCTGAAATGAACGCCAGATCGAAATCCCGCTCCGCCGCCCGGCTTGCCGCCGTGCAGGCGCTTTACCAGCACGAGATGGAAGCGACGCCCGTCGCCCGCCTGCTGGACGAGTTCCACCAGCACCGGCTGGGCGGGGATATAGAGGACGAGCAGCTCGCCGCCGCGGAAGTCTCCTTCTTCGACGATATCGTGGAAGGCGTGATCGCCCGGCAGGAGGAAGTCGACGCGCTGCTCGATGCGCGGCTGTCCGAAGGGTGGAACCTGAAGCGGCTGGACAAGACGATGCTCCAGATCCTGCGCGCAGGCGCCTATGAGCTGCTGGCACGGCCCGACGTGCCGCTGGGCAGCGCGATCAGCGAATATGTCGATGTTGCCCATGCCTTCTTCGATCCGCCGGACGCCAAATTCGTGAACGGCGTGCTCGATGGTGTGGCAAAGGCTGTCCGCAGCTAGGCAATAGGCCTAAGGTCCCGACCGAGGGGCCAACCGAGCGACCGCATGAAGCCGCCTGCGCCCCTCTGTTGGAGAGAGGAGCGGAGCGATGCAGATCGCCGCAAGGACAATGCGTTATCTCGATAGCGAGCACTTCGCGAATGTGTTGATGCTGACAGGGCGGATTCTGCTGGGCCTGCCCTTCCCGATCTTCGGCACGATGAAATATCTCAACCATGAGAATATGAGCGCCTATATCGAAACGGGCGGACTTCCCGGCGAAATCATCTGGCTGGTCATCCCGTTTCAGATACTTTGCGGGCTTGCGGTTTGGATCGGCTTTAAGACGCGCTGGGCCGCATTCTTCCTGGGCGGTTTCTGCATTGTGGCCGCAACGATCTATCACAGCAATCTCGCCGATCCCGGCGAACTTGCCTCTTTCACAAAGGATTATGCAGCCGCCGGCGGCTTTCTGTTCCTGTGGAAGTTCGGCCCCGGAAAATATTCGATCGATGCGTGGCTGGCCCGCGGCAAGGCAGATATCTAACGCAGGCCGAGCGCTCAGATTGCCGGAATTATCGGAGAAAATCGGCAGATAAGAGCCATTTTGCGCCAAAGATTAAACCATTATCAACCACGCGAAGCTAAGCAACTGCTCGATGGCCGTCGGAGGCTTGAGAGACTTGGCAAAGATAACACACTATCCGGGATCGCCCCGGAAACGACCGGCACAACAATATCACGGCACTGAACCACTGGTTGCGTGGTCTCAGGATCTCTTGGCCATGCAGGCCAAGGTGAGCGAAGCCAATGGCCGGTTCTTCGAAGTGATGCAGACGGTTCTTGCATCCGCCCTGCACATGATGCCCGTGGCCGATGGCGGCGTCGTTGCGATCAGTGAAAAGGATCAGCTGGTCTTCAAGGCCGCGGCGGGGACGTCCTGGCCCTATCTGGGTTCGCGTGCCGAAATGGGCCATTGCATTGCAGAGCAATGCCTGCAGATCGGCCAGCCCATCGTGGTGGACGATACAAGGTCCGATCCGCGGGTCGATCAGGAAAATTTCCGGCCATCGGGCGCACGTTCCGCGCTGCTGGTGCCCCTGCCGCTCAATGGCAGGATCGCCGGACTTCTGGCCTTCTACTCGCGTGTTCCCGGCTGCTTCAATAGGCAGGACGTCTTGACCGCGCAGCTACTGGCCGGCCCGATCGTGATCGGTCTGGCAACAACCTCGCAGGCGCGGGCCGAACAAAAACTCGTCAGCGAAAGCAGGCGCTTTGCCGCGACCTTCGAACAGGCCGCGGTGGGCATTGCGCATGTCAGCCCCGCAGGCGAATTCATGCTGGTGAACGACCGCTTCTGCGAAATTGCCGGCCATTCCCGGGATGCCCTGCTGACCGGGGGATTCCAGAAGATCACCCATCCCGACGATCTGGATGCCGACCTCGCCCATGTGAACGACCTGCTGGAAGGCAGGGCGCTGACCTATTCGCTGGAAAAGCGCTATATCCGCCAGGACGGTGAAAGCGTGTGGGTCAACCTCACGGTTTCGCTTGTGCGGGACCAGAAAGGCGATCCCGAATTCTTCGTGGCGGTGATCGAGGACATTTCAAGCCGCAAGGACGCAGAGGCCGATGCCGCGCACGATCAGCTGACCGGGCTGCTCAATCGCCGGGGGCTGCTGGAGCGGATGGAAATGGTCGTCAACGGGCGCCGCTCCACCGAACTTTCGCTGGCGGTAGCCTATATCGATCTCGACGGCTTCAAGACGATCAACGACCAGTTCGGCCATGCCGAAGGAGACCGCTGCCTGCAGCTGGTCGCCGCGGCGCTGAAGGACGTATTGCGCAATGTCGACGTTCTGGCGCGGCTTGGCGGCGACGAGTTTTTGGCGCTTTTGCCGGGATCCAACGTCGGCGCGGCCAATCACGTCATTCAGCGCATGCGCAGTGCCGTTACGGATACCGGCCGGCAGAATCCCTGGGAAATCTCCGCCAGTGTCGGCGCGGTCATCCTGCCGACCGGTGCCTGCGTAGAGCCTGCCGAAGCGCTCAATGCGGCCGACCGGCTGATGTACAAGGCCAAGCTTTCGCGCAGCCCGGAGCCGCTGGTGGAAGTGTACGAACCAGACGGCCACAATGCTGAACGATCCAGGGACTGCCTGCACTGACCCTACCCGAAGGCCCGGCCACCCATAGTGAAGGGCAATTCGCCGCAGGCTGGGGAGAAACGCGACAAGATTATTACGCAAACCCCGCGTTTTCCTGTAAACTTCGCGCAAACAGGAATTGGGGTTGAACACATGAAGAAGATACTCATCGCATTCGCGCTGCTCTCTGGTTTTGCCACCTCTGGATGCATAGCGTTGCTCGGCGCCGCCGGCGGCGCAACGGCCGTCGCCTGCACCGAAGACGAACTGGATTGCCCGGTAGACTAGGCCAACCGATATAGCTGCCGGCCAGGCGCGCTAGGGAGCCTCTGCGAAGACCCAGTCCAGATAGGCGGCCAGCCGCACGCCCGATTGCAGCAGCCGTTCTTCCATGACCGGTGTCCAGCGCCAATTATATCCGAAGGAAAGGACGGCCGGCGCTTCCTGCGTCCCCTCGTCCAGCTCCCCACCGGTTTCCGGATAGATCCGGTCGCGCAGTGCCGCGCTCTCGTCGATCCAGTGAAGCGGGTCGGCATCCCAGTCCGCGATCACTTCGTCGGGAGTCAGCCGCGCTTCCAGCCGCTCGGCATAATCCGAATAGCTGAGCTGCTGGCGCAGGATCATGCCCTCGTCCCACACCCAGTGCAGGTTCGTCGCCTCGTCGAACCACAGGACCTTGAAATCGTTGCCCCCGCGATCCGTGCCGCTCCCGGCATGCAGCGGCATGTGCAGGTCCGACACGATATGCGCGGTGAAGCGCAGCGCCCGCGCCTTGGCATCCCGGCTCGCCGCCGGATCGCGCAATGTCGCAGCGAAACCTTCCAGAGCGGTCAGCGCATCGCCTTCGGCCGGATGCTCGATCTCCGTCGCGTCCCTTCCCGGCGGCAGCGTCACATAGTGAAAGGGAGAGGCCGTTTCCTGCCAGAACGGATCGGGATTGGCGCGCTCCTCATCGGGGACAGTGCTGGCTTCCGGCAGGCCTTCGCTGCCCAATATCCGCTCGACATGGGCGCGGGTTTGTCCGCCGATATTGCGCTGGGCAATTTCTGCGCTTACGCGGTGGCCGATCGGGCCCCAGGCATATGCCGGCGAGGCACCGGCAAGCGACAGGGCGGACGATAGCAGGGCGGTAATGGTGATCTTGGCAACAGCTTTCATACCGGATCGTGTCCTTGCACGGGCTCGCTTGGAAATGATCCCATCCATGGCAGGGAAGCATGGCAAGGCTGTGAAACCGCAATGACCACCGAAAGCGCCTTTATCGAAAGCCTGCGCGCCTTGGCGAGCGACCCCGCCGCGCGCGGCCTGATGGACGATACCGCCGTGCTGGAAGTGGGCGGCGAAGCGCTGGTGCTGACGCATGACATGCTGGTGGAAGGCGTGCATTTCCTGCCCGGCGCCGACATGGCCGACATCGCCTGGAAGCTCGTCGCCTGCAATCTGTCCGACCTTGCCGCCAAGGGTGCGGAGCCGCTGGGCGTGCTGCTGGGCTTCATGCTGGGCAGCGACGAAGCCGATGCCCGCTTTGCAGAAGGGCTGGAAGAGGTGCTGGCGCATTATGGCGTTCCCCTGCTGGGTGGCGATACCGTTTCGGGCGGCCCGCCCCGCTCCTTCGGACTCACCGCGATCGGCCGGGCGACGCATAGCCCGGTGCCCAGCCGCAGCGGCGCAAAGCCGGGCGATGCGCTATATGTCACCGGGCCTTTGGGCGCCGCGATGATGGGCTGCGAAGCGCTGCAGGAGGGCACGGCGCAGGACAGCACGGCCTATCGCCGGCCCATGGCCCGCCTGCCGGAAAGCTGGGCTTTGGCGCCGCTTGTCAGCGCAATGATGGACATTTCGGACGGTCTGCTGCTCGATGCCGCCCGCATGGCGCACGCCAGCGGCGTCACGATGGCGATCGACAGCGCGGCCGTGCCCATCGACGCGCCCGAGGATCGGCGTCAGGATGCGCTGCGCTGGGGCGACGATTACGAGCTTCTCTTCACCTTGCCGGAAGCAGCCGAGCTGCCCATCACCGCCCACCGCATCGGCAGCGTGCAGGCGGGCGGAAACGCGCCGATCATGCTGGACGGCAAGCCGCTGAGCGAAGCGGACGGATTGGGCTATCAGCACGGATAGGGCGGCGGCGGACCGCCTCTCCTCACCGCCTGACCCAGGGTTCCTCGCTCGGTTCGATCGCGATCTTTCCTGCATAGGGCCGGCAGAGTTCCCACGCGTCTTTGGGGCTGCCTTCCAGCCATTGGCTGTACATCGCTGCATCCAGGATCACCGGCATCCGGTCATGCACATGGCTGGTCGCTTCCGAAGCATCCGTCATCACCATGCTGAAGACCGGGCCCCATTCGTCGCTGCCGCGCCAGATGCCCCCGCAGGCAAAGGCCGGCACGTCCGGCAGCGAAAGCCAGGTGCGCGTCTTCCCGCCCTTGGGCCCTTGCGCCTCGGCAAAAGCGGTCATCGGGATCAGGCAGCGCCTGTCTTCGAAGCTGCTTCGCCAGAAGGGGGAGCGCAGCTTGTCGCACCGCGCATTGTTCACCGGCTTGGGCTTCAACGCCTGGCCGTTCTTGCCCTTCAGCGTGAGCGGGAAGCCCCAGGCCATGGTCTGCATGCGCCCCTCAGCAATCACATAGCCGGGATAGCCGGGATAAACCTCCTGCCCGACATTGCCTGCACGGGCCTGCACGTCGAACAGGCTGGCCATTTCATCGACCGTGCGCGTCATGCGGTAGAGATTGCACATGGCGGCAGCCTAGCCCGGCCGCCGGCAGCTTGCCACAGGCAAGGCACGCATGGGGCCCGCTCCGCCGCCGTCAGCCGGCCGCGATACGAATCATACACTCACGATGAGAAATAACCGTATAGGTTAGATCAAAATCGCAGCGTGTAGGAAAGCGCTTTTTCCGATCCTCTTGGGATCGGGCCGGATCAGTGCGCGGAAACGTCCACGCCCTGGCGGCGCAGCACATCCTTCAGCGCGTGATAGGCCTCGCGCTGGCGGTGGTTCGGAATGCCCGGATAGAGGTGATGGATCAGGTGGTATTCCATCGCCATCGAAGCCCAGTAACCCAGCCGGGCCTTGAAGATGCGGGTGTTCTGGTACCGCCCGCGATTCTGCGGGAAGTGCGGCGCGAAGCTGAGCCAGTAACGGATCCAGGACAGGCCGAGCTGGCGCGGCAGCCACCACAGCACCGCGACTTCGATCGCATAGCCGGCCCAGGCCATGGAGAAGAAGGTTCCGAACATTATCAGCTGCAGAATGGTGGTTTCCATCGCCGCCTTGCGGGATGCCGGCGTATTCATGTCCACCATCATCCGCTTGTAGCGGTGCACCGATCCTTCGACGCCGGGTTGGCGGTTCCACCAGGTCTTGATGATCGCCTTCCACCAATTCTCCGCGCCGTCCGTATAGTCGGGATCGCGCACCGGATCGTTGGTGTATTTGTGGTGCTCCATATGCGTGAGCCGCGCCACGCCGAAACCCAGCGCGATCGGGATCGTGGAAATGAAACCCGTCAGCTCGTTGATCCAGTAGAGCTTGTGCCCGCGCGGATAGATGTTGGAATGCATCGCCTCATGGCTCGGGATGAAGCCATAGGCGCACACGAATGTCGAAAAGGCGCAGCCGATCGCCAGGCCGACCGGGCCGAGATAGCCCATGATCGCCAGCGGGAACATCGCCACCCAGGCCACAAAGCACGCCACGGTGAGCGCGGCATAGACCCAGCTGCGCCCGCCATGGAAACGCATCGCGATCTCACGCTCTTCCTTCATCAGCTGGCGGCGTGTGTGCTGATCCAGGCTGTCATCCGCTTCGAGCGAGATAACCGGCCCGTCTTCGACGGGTATGACAACGGGTGCATCGATCGTGTCTTGCGAAAGCATGTCGTCCTTGATCGGTCCGTCGGTCATGTTTCCAACCCCGTCTTCGCGCGCCTGCTAGATCCAGCGGCCCTTGATATTTGCATAGAGGCCCCACGCCCCACCAAATGCCAGCCCGAAGGCGATGCGGCTCATGCCGAAGGGCCCATCGATGTCCCAATAGGTCATCAGCTGCGCCGTAAGCGGCGCAATGAAACCGATCCCGAACAGGAACGGCATGATCAGGAACAATTTGCGGATCGCTTCGGTCATATCATTAAGATCGCATAAACCATTGTGTTGCGCAAGATTCCTTGGATTAATTCGAAAATTAACCATGCGCCCGGAATTCGGCCGCAAGGGCATGCGCCAAGGGCGCGCGCGCAGCGCCGATTCCGCCGCCCGATCGGGCGCAATCTTATAAGGCTTGCTTAGATGCGATGCGGCCTATAGCCACCGACGCTCTTCCATACCGCGATAACGCCGGGTGGAAGGAACCGATTCCATAGAGGGGGAGAGCTTCGTGGATCTAGTAACAATCGCAATCGTACTGGGGCTGCTGGCCGTGATATACGGCTTCGTCACCAGCAGGCAGGTGCTCTCAGCGAGCGCCGGCAATGAGAAAATGCAAGAAATCGCCGGCGCCATTCAGGAGGGCGCACAGGCCTATCTCGGCCGCCAATACCGCACCATCGCGATGGTCGGTGTGGCAGTGGCCGTGCTGGTCGGAATCTTTCTGGGCATCACTTCGGCGATCGGATTCGTGATCGGTGCAGTGCTGTCGGGCGCTGCGGGATATATCGGGATGAACATCTCGGTACGCTCCAACGTGCGTACCGCTCAGGCCGCAAGCGAAGGCTTGCAGCAGGGGCTCACGCTGGCCTTCCGCGCCGGCGCGATCACCGGACTGCTGGTGGCTGGGCTCGCCCTGCTCGCGATCTCGGTGTTCTACTGGTACCTGACGGCAGTGGGCGGACACGCCGTGAACAGCCGCCACGTGGTGGACGCTCTGGTCGCTCTGGCCTTCGGCGCTTCGCTGATCTCTATCTTCGCCCGGCTTGGCGGCGGGATCTTCACCAAGGCAGCCGATGTCGGCGCCGACCTGGTCGGCAAGGTGGAAGCGGGCATTCCCGAAGACGATCCCCGCAACCCTGCCGTGATTGCGGACAATGTGGGCGACAATGTGGGCGACTGCGCCGGCATGGCCGCCGACCTGTTCGAAACCTATGTCGTGACGGTAGGCGCCACCATGGTGCTGATCGCCCTTCTGGCGAGCGGCGCGGGCGAGCTTCTGCCCAACCTGATGGCCTTGCCGCTGTTCATCGGCGGCGTGTGCATCGCGGCCTCGATCGTGGGCACCTATTTCGTCAGGCTCGGCAGTTCGAACAGCGTCATGGGCGCGATGTACAAGGGCTTCGGCGTATCGGCCGTGCTTTCCGCGATCCTGATCTGGTTTGCCACCAGCTATGCGCTGGGCGGCATGAACCACATGATCGGCGATACGGAATTGACCGGGCGCACGCTGTTCTGCTGCGCGCTGCTGGGCCTCGTCATCACCGGCCTGATCATCTGGATTACCGAGTATTACACGGGCACCAATTTCCGCCCGGTACGCTCGATCGCCAAGGCTTCGGAAACGGGGCACGGCACCAATGTGATCCAGGGCCTGGCGATCAGCCTTGAAGCGACCGCCCTGCCCACGCTGGTGATCGTTGCAGGCATCGTCATATCCTTCCAGCTGGCGGGCTTGATCGGCATCGCCTTCGCGGCAACGGCGATGCTTGCTCTGGCGGGCATGGTCGTGGCGCTGGATGCCTACGGCCCGGTTACGGACAATGCCGGTGGCATTGCCGAAATGGCCGGCCTGGACGAAGGCGTGCGCGCCAAGACGGACCTGCTCGATGCCGTGGGCAACACGACCAAGGCCGTGACCAAGGGCTATGCGATCGGCTCGGCCGGTCTGGGCGCATTGGTGCTGTTCGGGGCCTACACCACGGATCTGGGATTGTTCTTCCCGGAACTGTCGGTGAATTTCAGCCTCGAAAATCCCTATGTCATCGTCGGCCTGTTCCTGGGTGCCCTGCTGCCATATCTGTTCGGCGCGCTGGGCATGACCGCCGTGGGGCGCGCCGCGGGCGACGTGGTGAAGGACGTGCGTGAACAGTTCGCCTCCGATCCCGGCATCATGGCCGGCACCAGCCGTCCCAACTATGCCAAGACGGTGGACCTGGTGACCAAGGCGGCGATCAAGGAAATGATCGTGCCTTCGCTGCTTCCGGTGCTGACGCCGATCGTGGTCTATTTCGTGATCACGGCGGTTGCGGGCCAGGCTAACGGCTTTGCCGCGCTGGGCGCCCTGCTGCTGGGCGTGATCGTGGGCGGGCTGTTCGTCGCGCTTTCGATGACGTCGGGAGGCGGCGCCTGGGACAACGCCAAGAAGTATATCGAAGACGGCAATCACGGCGGCAAGGGCTCCGACGCCCACCATGCCGCGGTGACCGGCGACACGGTTGGCGATCCCTACAAGGACACGGCCGGGCCGGCGGTGAACCCAATGATCAAGATCACCAATATCGTCGCGCTGCTTCTGCTCGCGGCGTTGGCGGCACACTGATCACGCCAGGCCGTCAGGCACATTCAAGGCCCCGTCCGGAGCGATTCGGCGGGGCCTTTTTTGGCCCCTATTCCGCCTCCACGGCGCAAAAAGGTTGCTCATGGGCAACACAAAACTGCAATCGCTTAGCTCAATTGCCTTAAAATCGCGGTGCTGCGTTGACCTTTGGATTGCTGCGCAGCATTACGACCCGTCAATGGCCACAAGTGTTTCTCCAACTCCCGAGCAGATCGTCGCAGAGCTCGTTCTGTTGCTCAATCTTGAACCTCGGGGGGACAACCGTTTCATCGGCAGACGCAAGCAGGGCGGCATCGGCCGCGTCTTCGGCGGGCAAGCGATTGCCCAGGCGCTGGGCGCTGCGGAAAGCACGGTTGACGACGACCGCCAGCCCCATTCTCTGCATGCCTATTTCCTGCGCGGCGGAAGCGAAGACAGCCCGATCGAATATATGGTCCGGCGCGATTTCGACGGCGGCAGTTTTTCCAACCGCCGGGTGATCGCCAGCCAGGACGGCTTGCCGATCCTCAACCTCACCGCATCGTTCCAGCGCCGGCAGGAAGGCTATGAGCATCAATATGCCATCATGCCGGACGTGCCGCCGCCCGAAGAGCTGATATCGCATCAGCAATTGCGGCACGTCTCCGCCGAAAAGGCGACGGAAACCCTGCGCGCCGCGCTGCAGCGCCCCTTGCCGATAGACATTCGCCAGGTCGAAACCCGCGACTGGTACGATCCGAAAAAGCGCGAGCCACTGGCCCATTGCTGGTTCCGCACGGTGGCTCCGCTGCCCGACGATCCGCGCGTCCATCGCTCCGTGCTGTCCTATGCCAGCGACTTCCAGCTGCTTTCCACCAGCGCCCTGCCCCACGGCGTAAGCTGGCAGCGCGGCGATATCCGCGTCGCCAGCCTGGATCACGCGATCTGGTTCCATGAACCCTTCCGGGCCGACCAATGGCTGCTCTACGTCACGGAAAGTCCCTGGGCAGGCAATGCACGCGGTTTCAACCGCGGGCAGATCTTCACCCGCGATGGCCGCCTCGTGGCCAGCGTGGCCCAGGAAGGCATGCTGCGCCCCGTCAAGCGCAGCAAGAGCTGAAGCCTAAGGCGCCAGAACTCCGCTTTCGGTCGCCACGCAGTCCATCGCGATATCGTGCGGCTGCGGATGGATCGTGGGCATCGCCTGCATGGCATATCCCACGCCGAACAGCCGGGCGCGATGCGGCTGCATGGCGGCCAGCGTCCGGTCGAAGAACCCGCCGCCATATCCCAGGCGGTAGCATTGCGGATCGAAGCCCACGACCGGCGCGATCACCACATCGGGCATGACCTCTGCGCCATCGGCGGGAATGGGAATGTTCCAGATGCCGCGTTCGATCCGGTCGCCCGATTGCCATAGCCGGAATACCAGCGGCTGGGCCTTGGCCTCCACCACCGGCAGGGCAGTCCGCGCGCCCTGCCTGGCGAGCTTGCCCAGCAAAGGCTTGAGCTCCGGCTCCCCGCGAAACGGCCAATAGGCACTGATCACCAGACCCGCTGGATCGCCGATGGCCGCTTCCAGATGCGCAGCGATCCGTTCACTCATCGCCAGGCGCTCCCGCGCCGGAATGGCGAGACGCTCATCGATCAGGCGTTCACGCTCCGCCTTGCGCCATGCGGCAATGTCCTCCGGCTGGCGCGGCGCGGTTCCGGCAAAGGCCGGATCGAGCTCATGCAGCGAGCATGGCGGCGATGCGAACTCGCCGCTCTCCTTATCCTCTCCACCCATTTTCTTCTCCTATCCGCCGGGATGGTAGAAGTCGTATATCGTTTGCGCCACCGCCTTGCTTACCCCCGGCGCGCGCTGCAGATCGTCCAGCGATGCCGCTCGCACCTTTCCAGCAGTTCCGAAGTGAAGCAGCAAGGCGCGTTTCCTTGCCGGGCCGATACCCGGAATTTCGTCCAGCGGAGAGGCGCTGATCGCGCGGCTGCGCTTGGCCCGGTGCGCACCGATGGCAAAGCGGTGAACTTCATCCCGCAGGGTCTGGAGATAGAACAGCAGCGGCGAATTGACCGGCAGCGTCTTTTCCCGGCCATCGGGGAAATGGAAAACCTCGCGCCCTTCGCGGCCGTGATGCGGCCCCTTGGCGATGCCGATCAGCGGCACATCCTCGATCCCCAATTCTTCCAGCGTATCGCGGACGGAGGACATCTGCCCCTTCCCCCCGTCGATCAGGACCAGATCGGGCCACATGCCTCCTTCGCGGTCCGGATCCTCTTCCAGCGCGCGGGAAAAGCGCCGCGTCATCACTTCGCGCATCATGCCGAAATCGTCATTGGTTTGCGCGGTCTTGATGTTGAATTTGCGGTACTGGTTCTTCACGAAGCCTTCCGGCCCGGCGACAACCATCGCCCCCACCGCCTTCGTGCCCTGGATATGGCTGTTGTCGTAGATCTCGATCCGCTGCGGCGGTTCGGAAAGTTCCAGGAACTCGGCCAGTTCGCGCATGATCTTCGCCTTGGTGCCGCTTTCCGCCAGCCGCCGGTCCAGCGCTTCGGCAGCATTGCGCCGCGCCTGCTCCACCAGCCGCCGCCGGTCGCCGCGCTGGGGCACCGATATCTCCACCTTGTGCCCGCCAATCTCTGCCAGTGCCTCGCTCAGCAAGGCGGCATCGGGAAGCTCCCGGTCGACCAGCACCAGCCGCGGAGGGGGCACTTCCTCATAGAACTGGGCCAACACGCCCGAAAGCACGGCCTCGGGCTCCACGCCCTCCGTATGGGTCGGGAAGAAGGCCCGGTGGCCCCAGTTCTGGCCGCCGCGCACGAAGAAGGCCTGGATGCCGATCTGCCCGCCTTTCGTGGCCAGCGCGAAGATATCGGCATCCCCCACGCCCGACGCATTGATCGCCTGGCTACCCTGAATGAACGTCGCCGCGCGCAATCGGTCGCGCAGCATGGCCGCGCTTTCGAAATCGAGCGCCTCGGACGCCTCGCGCATCTGCGCCTCGATCTCCTGCTGGACCGAAGTGGACTTGCCGCCAAGGAAGTCCTTCGCCTGGCGCACCAGCTCGGCATAGCCATCCTTGTCGATCCGCCCGACACAGGGCGCGGAGCAGCGCTTGATCTGATAGAGCAGGCAGGGCCGGTCCCGCCTCTCGAAATAGCTGTCGCTGCAGGATCTCAGCAGAAACAGCTTCTGCAGCGCATTGATCGTGGTGTTCACGCTGCCGGCACTGGCGAAGGGCCCGTAATAGTTGCCCTTGGCCTTGCGCGCGCCGCGATGCTTCATGATGCGCGGGAAATCGTTGTCGGCGCGAAGCAGGATGAAGGGGAAGCTCTTGTCGTCGCGCAGCAGCACGTTGAATGCCGGGCGGTATCGCTTGATCAGCTGCGCTTCCAGCAGCAGCGCCTCGGCTTCCGAATTGGTGGTGACGATTTCCATGCTGCGCGTCTGCGCCACCATCCGCTGCAGGCGCAGCGGCAGCCGTTCCACCTGCGTGTAATTGGCAACGCGGTTCTTCAATGCCCGCGCCTTGCCGACATACAGCACGTCACCGCGTGCATCGCACATCCGGTAAACCCCGGGATGCGGCTTCAGCGTCTTCACAGTTTCGCGGATCGCCTTCACCCCGGCCTCCAGATCGGGCTGGGCCGACTTCACCACATAGGTCGCGCGCTCCTCATGGAAGCGTTCGGCGCCTTTGGGATGAGGCGGAGATCCTGCAGGTGTGCGGGCCATGCTGGACAGATAGGCGCAGCATGGCCCCGCGTCACCCCGCAGGATGGTTCCTTCGCGTTAGAACAGCTTGCGCAGCTCTATGCCGATATAGCGCCCGGTCGGATCGACCAGATAAGGCTGATAGCTCAGCGGAACGTCGCCGTTCTGATCGGTCACCGTGCTGCGCGCATCGAACACATTGTCCACCCGGAAGGAGATGCGCGTTCCATCCAGGAACGGCGCCTTCTCGACCAGCGATTCCTGCCTGCCCAGATCGACGAAAACGCGCAGATCGAAGGCCGCATAGCCGCCGAAGTTCAGATCGCTGCTGCCTGGCTGGCCGCTGCCGTCCACGCGGCTGGATCCGGTATAGACCATCGAAAGCCGCAGGCCCTTGCCGCCCTTGAACATGCCGGCTTCCAGCTCCGCCGAATGGCGCGGTGTGCCGCTGCTGTTCAGCGCATCGCCGTCCAGCAGGTCCAGCTCGGGCACGCCGGGGGTGATCAGGGCCGTATTGTCGAGCTCCAGCGTGTAGCTGAGGTTGGAGAACCAGCGCCCGGTATCGTTGCCGCCTCCGCGCCCGAAGCGCGGGGTACGCGGCTGAGACGAACGCTCGCCGCCCCTGCCCTCCTGCGCAGACGCACTGCCCAGCGAACCGGAGAGATTGAGCCCGAATTTGAGGCGCGAGGAATCTTGCCGGGCGATCGCAATCGGCCGCTGATCGATGGCCACCAGCTGGCCGCCGGCATCGCGCGTCACCCTGTCCGGGAAGGCCGCTTCGATCGCCGGGGTCAGCAGTGGGAAGGACAGCGACACATCGTCGGAGCGGTTCTTGAAATACTCCACCATGATGTTGGAGCGTTCCAGGATCGGCAGGTCCCACATCAAGGCCAGGCGGATGTCGCGCTGCTTCTGCGCCGGAAGGAAGGGATTGCCGCCGCTGGTCGTCGTCACCAGCACGCTTTCGCCGGTCGCAAGGTCATATACCGGCACATTCAGCCTCACCACTTCGGGGCTGCCGAGCTGTGCCAGTGTGGGCGCCGCGTCACGCTCGATATAGCTGCCCTGCAGGCTGAGCTTTTCCGTCACGCCCCATACCGCGCCGACCGTCCAGTCCGTAAGCGTTCCGAAGTCCGAAAGGTGGTCTACGCCTGCGCTGAAATTGAGGCTGAAGTCGCCCATCCATGCCCAGGCATCGTCGCGCCTGCTGGCGATGGGCACGCCCAGATTGACGCCTGCGGACAGATCGCCCCGCGTCAGGCTGGTTTCCACCCCGGGATTGCGCGTGTCGTCGGTTTCGATCCTGTCCCAGCTATAGCCCGCATCGGCCGTAACCGTCAGCGCGCCTGCCGGAAGATAAGCCGGCGCACCGATCAATGTGACCAGGGTCGAGGCGCTGTCGCTGGTGGAATTGGCAACGTCGTATCCGGCGGAGGCCACAGCGGGCAGATCGGCGTCGATCGCCAGGTCGCCGGCTGCCGCGGCGGCAACCAGATCCGATGTGTCGGCCCTGCGATCAATCTCGCTCTTGGAATCCGACCGGCTGGCATCCAGCGTGGCAGTCAGCTGCCAATCGCCCAGCGGCGCGTTGATCGCGCTGCCCAGCGAATAGGTCGTCGTCCGGCTGCGGCGCTCCAGCGGATCGTCCGCGCCGAAGCTGCGCAGCAGACTATCCCCATCGGGATTGGTCAGTTCCACCATGTTGAGGCCGGAAAGCGAACGCGTATCGCCGCGTTCCACCGTGCCGCTCAGGCTCAAAGTGCTGCCGCCCTCGCCCAGCTGTGTGCTCCAATTGCCCGTTAGTTCCAGATCGGTGGAATCCGCCACAAGGCTGCGATAGGCCGCCGGATCGGGGTCCGTCGCCAGGCCGGGAATGCTGTCTGCCGATTGCTGCACGCCGCGTTCTGCTTCGGTGAGCATGCTGGAATCGTTCCATTCCAGGTTGAGATTGAGGCGGCTCGCGCCATTGATCCTGAGATAGGTGAGTTCCGCTTCCTTGTCGGAATAGCCGCCTTCCCAGGGCTGATCGTATTCCAGTTCGACTTCGCTGCTGGAGAAATTGTCCTTGAGGATGAAGTTGACCACGCGCTGATCGGCGGAGAACCCGTATTTGAGCGCCGTCTCTTCCGGAAGCACCTCCACCCGGCGGATGGATTCCGGCGGGTAGGACCGCATTTCGCGGAAGCTGGAAACGCGCATGCCGTTGACCAGGAAAACCGGGCGTCCGCCGCCGCGCGCCCGGCCCGATCCGGTCTGGGGCGCAAGCTGTTCCACCAGATCGGCGATCGAACTCGCTCCGTATGCGGCGATCTCCGCCTCGTCGAGCACCAGAATCGGCGGCTGATCGCTATCGACCTGGCCGCGCAGCCTTTCTGCGATGACCAGGATCTCGTTCGCTTCGGCGCCTGCAGTATCGTCTGCATAGGCGGGATCGGATACATCCTGTGCATAGGCAGGGCTTACCGCAAGCGTGGCCGCGGCAAGCGAAAGACAGGACAAGGTGCGGAGCAATGGGGGTTTCATGGGGTGTTTCATGCCTCTGGACTATGAGGCGGGCGGCACCCTTCTCAAGTAAGATAGTGTAACAAAACGTCGCGGGTGCATGAACCTGCGACAACCGCGATTCGCAGCAAAGCCTTCCCTTTTTCCCCTCCCGAGGCTATGCGGCGCGCCATGTTGAACAACTCGAACAGGTTTTGAGCATATATGGCGAAAGAAGAACTCCTCGAAATGCGCGGCAGGGTGGTGGAATTGCTGCCTAACGCGATGTTCCGGGTTGAGCTTGAAAACGGCCATGAAATCCTAGGCCACACGGCCGGGAAAATGCGCAAGAACCGCATCCGCGTGCTTGTGGGTGACGAAGTGCTCGTCGAACTGACGCCTTACGATCTCACCAAGGGACGCATCACCTACCGCTTCATGCCCGGCCGGGGCGGTCCCGGCCCGCAGTAAGGCAGGCGCTTGCACGCGCGCCGGCTCACCCTCGCCTCGGCCAGCCCGAGGCGCCGCGACCTGATCGCGCGGCTTGGGATAGAGCCCGACACTATTGCCGCAGCCGATATCGACGAGACACCGCTCAAGGGTGAACTGCCGCCTGTATATGCCGCGCGCATGGCCCGCGAGAAGGCAGAGGCGGCTGCCGATCCCGGGGCCTATGTCCTTGCCGGAGACACGGTGGTCGCCTGCGGACGCCGGATATTGCCCAAGGCCGAAGATGAAGAGACCGCGCGGACCTGTCTGGAGCTGCTCTCTGGCCGCCGCCACCGCGTGCACTCGGCAGTCGCGCTTCGGGCACCGGACGGCGCACTGTCGGAGCGTCTCTGCGTAACTTCCGTGCGCTTCAAGCGCCTCTCCGCCGAAGAGATCGGCGCCTATCTCGCCAGCGACGAATGGCACGGCAAGGCTGGCGGTTACGCCATACAGGGCGCTGCCGAAGGGCTGATCGCCTGGATTTCCGGCAGCCATTCCGGCGTTGTCGGCCTCCCGCTGTTTGAAACGCGGGCGCTGCTCAAATCCGCGGGCTTCGCGATTGGCTGAGGCAATCGACAACACCTGGTATGTCGAAGACGGGATCGGTGAGAGCCGCGCCGTCCTGCTCAAAGGGGGAGAGATCGCCGCCGCCCGCATCCACTGGCCAGGCAAGCTTGCCGCAGGGCAAGTGGAAGATGCCCGGCTTGTCTCCCGCAAAACCGGCAGCTCCAGGGGAACGGCGCGTTTTGCCAGCGGAGAGGAAGCACTGGTCAGCGGCCTTCCCCGCGATGCCAGCGAAGGCGCGGCGCTTCGCCTTCAGGTGACACGCTCGGCAATCGGCGAAACCGGCCGCCTGAAGCTCGCCCAGGCACGCCCCAGCAAAGAGGCACCACGCCCTGCCCCCATGCTTGCAGAGGCGCTTGAGGCGGAAGGCAGAGTGGTGAAGCGCGTGAACCGTTTCCCGGATGGCGATTGGGACGAATTGGCAGGCGATGCGTTCTCCGGCGAAATCGCCTTCGATGGCGGTTCGCTGCTTCTCTCGCCCACACCTGCCATGACGCTGATCGATATTGACGGCACCTTGCCGCCTGCCCAGCTGGCGATTGCTTCCGTACCAGCCATTGCGAAGACGTTGCGGCGCCTAGACATAGGCGGATCGATAGGCGTCGACTTTCCCACGCTTTCCGACAAGGCGGATCGCCGCGCGGTCGACAATGCGCTCGAACTTTCGCTGGAAGGCTGGCCGCATGAGCGAACCGCGATGAACGGCTTCGGCTTCGTCCAATTGGTCGCCCGGCTTGAACGCCCTTCGATCCTCCAGCGCCACACCTATAGCCGCACCGGTGCCGCTGCCCGGCTGCTGCTTCGCAACGCGGAAAAGGTGAGCGATCCCGGCGCCTTGCTGCTGCGATTCCACCCGGCCCTGAAATCCAAGCTCAGCGAGGAGTGGCTTGCCGAACTGGCCCGGCGGACCGGCCGGGAAGTTCGCGTGGAAACCGATCCAGCCCTTGCACTCGAAGCCGGCTTCGCGCAGGCCGTGCCGATATGAGCACCCAGAGACCGAAGCCCTGCCCGATCTGCAAGAAGCCGAGAAGCGAGGAATTTGCGCCGTTCTGCTCCGCACGCTGCCGCGACCGCGACCTCGCCAACTGGTTCAATGACGACTATGCCCTGCCCGGCCCGCCCGCCTCGCCAGACGATGTGGCCAAAGAGGATTGATTCACCCTTGCCAATGCGCGCCCGCTTCGCCATAGGCGCCCATTCCAACCGCTCGCAGGTCCGTTTTCGGGCCGTCGCCGTAGCGAAGCCCAGGTAGCTCAGTTGGTAGAGCATGCGACTGAAAATCGCAGTGTCGGTGGTTCGATTCCGCCCCTGGGCACCATTTCTCTCTTCTCCTCCTTTCGCTATCTTTCGAAATTGTGTCTGAGACCGTCAGAAAGCCTTGAGTTTTATCGTTTCGGTCTTTCATTGTGTTTCGCCTCCAACCGCGTTATTCAGTGGGGAGAAAGGTGGGGACATGGCAACGGCCGAGTTCGATTTCTGTAGTTCGATTCCGCAATGAGCCGTCTCACGGTCAAGCAGGTCGCTTCCCTGGGACCAGGCCGCCATACGGATGGCGAGTGCCTGATTCTTGACGTGAAGCCATCAGGTTCTCGCTCATGGATTGCGCGGGTTCACCACAATGGGAAGCGACGCGACATTGGACTTGGTAGCACCAGCCTAGTCACACTCGCCAAAGCGCGAGACCGTTGCCGGGAGGTTCGCCTGGCTATTGCCGAAGGTCGAGACCCCCTGGACCTATGGAAACCCGCACCGAGCATGACGCGATTGTTCCGCGAGGTTGCACGCGAGTTCATTCAACAGCGCCAAATGTCGGAAGCCTCCAGAAAGAGAGCGCTCAATCGGCTTGAGACATATGCTTTTCCGCGACTAGGCAAACTCCAGCTCCAATCCATCGACGCAGAGGCCATCGCGGAAACCTTGCGCCCCATCTGGACCACAAAGATGGAGACCGCATCGAAAACCCGCGACCTCATCATCCGAACGCTGCGCTTCGGTCGCCCCGATGGTGCATTGCTTGAAACGACGCTCGCCAAGGCCATCACTGACCGCCTCCCTGCCCAACCGCGGCGCGGCAATTTCGCAGCTCTCCCCTACCAAGATGTGCCGGCATTGATGTCTGAGCTTGCAACAAAGACCACCATGGGAGCCTTGGCACTACAAGCCGTCATCCTGACGGCGGTGCGGTCTGGCGAGATGCGCGGCGCAACATGGGAAGAGCTGGACCTTGAAGCCGGCATCTGGACCTTGCCCAGTGAGCGCATGAAGATGAAGCGGCCGCACCGTGTGCCTCTGTCGGCCTCCGCCATTGCGGTGTTTCGCGAGGCAGCAACAATGCCCAATGCCGGCCGGGGACTGGTGTTCCCTGGCAGCACCGGCAAGCCGCTGTCGAATATGACCCTGACTAAGCTACTTCGCGACCTCAAAATCCCCGCCACGGTACATGGTTTCCGCAGCTCATTTCGCGACTGGGCCGCAGAACAGACCTCTCTGCCAGGCGAGATTGCTGAGGCGGCGCTTGCTCATGCTGTGCCGGATGCAGTCCAGGCTGCCTACAAGAGAACAGATTTCTTCGACAAGCGGCGGAAGTTGATGGACGCCTGGGGCAGCTTCTGCACTGGCCGGCAAAATGGTCATGTCGTCAACTTGCGCAAAGGCCGCCGATGATAGAGCGCGCTGCCGCTTTCGACTGGCTGTCTCGCTGCGAAGAGCAGGCGGAAAGCATAGCTGCTGACGCCAGGCTACCAAAAATCCGTGACGCAATGACAGATGACGCGTGGCGGGATTGGGTCTCCATGTCGATTAGCTCGCAACACCATCTCGCAACGTTCGCCAACGCTCGCGCTATGATTGACGAAGGCGAGCTGGATGAGGCGGAACGGCTTCTTCGCAGTTTCGAGCGAGCGCGTGCCCAATTATCCGAACTGGCCGCGCAATGGGACGCAAATGCGCCGCGCCGCAATGCTGCGCAGAGACGAGGGCCAAGAACGAGGTGGCCGCAGTTGCTAGCCGACGAACTACGTTCCTCAGGTGGGCGGACAAAAAAGGAAATGTGGCGGCATGTGCCGACAAGCGACCCCGGCCTGGTGGTGGGACACGATGGCGTAAGTTTTGAGATTATCAGGGAGGATGAAACCCTCCTCTGCACCGATGGCAATGGCCGGAACTTCAGATTGAAACGCAGCAGTTTCGAGCGTCATTACCTGAAAAAATCAGACAAGTAGCCGCTAACTGTCGTCCACCATGGTTTAGATGCTTCACCGTCTTTCAAAAAAAGGGACGGAAATGGATAGCATCAAACCGCTCGTGACCGACCAGCGTGGGGCGCGTCACATGCTTGCAGATTGCGGTCTCACCAAGCTGTACGACCTCACAAATCGCGGCGAAATCGAGCGCAAGTACATCGACAATAAAGCTGTTTGGACGGTCGCCTCCATTGAGGACTACGTGGCTCGATTGGCCAGCACGCCTCCGCCATCGCTCGAAAAACGCAATCGCAACATGAAATTCGTCCGTGAGGCGCATCCCGAATGAAATCGAAAACCCCCGCCGTTTTGGCGAGGGTTCCGTATGTCACTTTGGCTGATGACAGCGCGAACCCTAGCGCAATTCTGAGACGCTCGCCAGTGGGGTGCCCGCCCCATGGCCGATGAACCGCTTGCAAACTTGGAAGCTGAAGCGGCATTCCTGGGCGCGGTGCTGATTGAGAATTCGGTACTTGATGCCTTGCCGGTGACGCTCCGCGAAGAGCATTTCTTTGAGCCGGTGCACAGCCGAATATTCGCGGCCATCGTTCGCCTCAGAAAGCGCGGCAAGGTCACCCCAGTGGTACTCAAGCCTTACTTCGAGGCGGATGCGGCACTCAAGGAATTGGGAGGCATTCAATATCTGGCAGCGCTTACGGCCGATGGCCAGGGCCTACTCGCGCCACGTGAGCTTGCCGAGCAGATAATCGACTTAGCGACGCGCAGGGCGCTGCTCGCGCGCATCGCAGAGGCCACTACCCGATTGCGCGAACCAGGCGAGAAACTGCCGGACGTGGCCGCCATGCTCCGGTCTCCGGACCTCCAGCCTACGCCGCCATGGCCACTGCTCACACCGGCCGAGCTGGAGGCGTTACCTCCACCAGAGTGGCTGATTGACCGGCTGTTGCCGGCAGAAGGACTGGCAGTCCTCTATGGCGACCCGGCGGCCGGAAAGTCATTTCTCGCACTGGACCTGGCGCTGCGGCTTTCGCTTGGCCGCGAATGGCATGGACGCGCGACCAAACGGACCGGGGTGCTCTATATCGCGGGCGAGGGAGCGCGGGGTTTCGGCAAGCGCGTAGCGGGCTGGCGCATCCAACATGGGCTGGACCGCCTGGACGCACCTTTTCGTCTGCTTCCAGTCGCCGTCCAAGTGCTCGACCCGGCTCAGCGCAGCGCGCTTTCGTTGATGGTGGAGCGGGCGTCACGGGAGGCCGACTTTCAGATTGGCCTGACTATACTCGACACGGTTAGCCGGGCCATAGCGGGCATGGATGAAAACGCACCCGATACCATGTCCGGCCTGGTCGCGGCCTGCGATGAGCTGCGCGGAACCAACGGCGGCATAGTTCTCGGGGTGCATCACGCGGGCAAGGACCGCGACCGGGGAATGCGCGGCTCCAGCGTCTTATTGGGCGCGGTCGATACTGCAATTCGGGTCACGAAATCGGAGCGCATCGTCACCGTCCAGGCCGAAAAACAAAAGGACGGTGAGCAAGGCCCGCCCATATATTTCGAAATGGACCATGTGGAGTGGCAGGCAGGAGATGCGGCTGCCCCTGGTCCTGCGCTTTCCACCCTGGTCCCCCGCCGAACCGATAGCGCAACCACGGAAAGCGAGGCTGGCATCTCAGGCCAAATGATACACGCCGCATTCGGCCTGCTAGCCGACGCCTGGGCAGATGGCAGGCCCTTTTCGCACCGGCCCGAAACCCGAAAGGACGGCCGTTTCGCCCCCAAGATTTTCGCCTCCCGGCTGGGTGGAGAGACAGATGCCTGGGCGTTGCTCCTCGCGTCCTGGCTGGAAAATGATTGCCTGGCGTTCGAGGTCTTCGACAAGCGCAGCAAGGTGCGCGGGCTGAGGGTGCTCCAGCCGCTATGATGGCCTTGCGGAACCTTGACCCCTTTTGCGGAACCATGGGCGCTAAGTACTTGAAATCCCTATGCGGAACCATTTGCGGAACCACGTGCGGAACCTGCGGAACCAATGCCCATAAGTCACTGAAATCATTGCGCGGAACCTGCGGAAGCGGAAGCGGAACCTTCTCCTCCCCTTCGGGGAGAGGAGAGGGGCTTTCAGGCCCCCCTCTCCCCGATGCTGCCCAGGAGCGGGAGAATTGACCGACGCGGCCGGAAATCGACGCGCAGCACGCGAACGTCAGCGCCAATATCGGCAGCGGGCCAAGCGCGGCATCCGCATAGTGAGAGTTTCCGCCGATGAACATGTGTTCGCTGCCCTTGAAGGCGCAGGCCTGCTTCACCCAGCGCAAGCTGATGAACGTCAGGCGGTTGAAGAGGCACTCACACTTGCAGTGCGCCAGTGGGCGGAGCGATTTTTTCCGTAACGCGTGACGCGAGACCGTCTCGCTTCAGGATACAACCCGGCTCTGGAGGAACCGAAACCATGAGCAGGAATTCGTCACAGTCCCTTTCCGAGCGAACTTCGCCAAATCTTTTGGCGCGGGAATTTCCGCGCTGGGTTTCCTATCTCGCTATGGCACGGGGTGTCCTAGTGGACGCCGCCATGTATGCGGCCGAGGGAGAAAGTCCCCGTGTGGCGCGTATCGCCAAGGCCGCCGCAGAGGCAGGCACAACCATCGCGCCGAGCTGGGCCGCGCCGCTTGCAGATTATCAGATATTGTCTGGTGCCTACATTGAAGGCCTGAGCCATGTAGGTGTTTTCGACCGGCATGCGTCCGACATGGTGCCGGCTCCAACGAAAACGCGCTTGGTCGCCGTTACGGCAGGCGGCGATGCCGACGCTCCCAGTGAAGGCGGCCTCAAGGTTATCAGTTCGCTCGGCCTCACCGATGGCGTGGTTGCAGCGAAGACGGCGCACTGCGAAGTGGTTGTCAGCGAGGAGATAGTACGCGGTGGCGGGCGCGCTGGCCTGGACCTATTGGACCGCGAACTGCGTAATGCGGTGGCTGGCGCAACCGACGAAATTTATCTGACCACTCTCGCTGTCGATGCAGCTGAAATCGGAGCGTCTGGGATGGATAGCGAAGCGTTCTTCTACGATTTGGGCCTAGCCCTAGCCGCTATCGAGAGCGGCGATAGCGCGCGGTTCCACATCGTCATGCCCTCCGGACTTGCCAAAGCCATGAGCACGATGGTCGATGCGTCCGGCCAGCTCGCATTTCCAGACCTTTCGCCTTCCGGTGGACAAATCGCCAATATCCCGGTCGAGGTATCGGACGCGCTGGTGACCTACGCTTCGCCCGAAATTCCTGCCATTGTCGTGGTGGACGCCAGCCAGGTCGCGGGCGACGTTGGCATGGTGTTGGCCGCCAGTTCTGGTCAAGCCACGGTGACCATCGGCGGCGAAACGATTTCCTTGTTTCAGAAAAATCTCCTGGCAACTCGGGTCGAGCGCCACTTTGGTTTTGAAGCCCTCCGACCAGCCATCGCGGCCGTAATTACCGGCGCAGCCTACGGCGAAACCGACGGCTCTCCGAGCTGATGGCGTTCGATGGTAAAAAGTTCGGCGCGGAGATGAGCCAAATTGTGCGTTCTCACGTTGCGAAAGAACTTGAGCCGGTCCTTAAGCGGCTTGAGGCTCTGGAGGCTGAGGTGGAAAAATCCTCGCCCTTCCGGAAGCGGAAGGGCGGCCGGAAGTGAGCCAGGACAATCCCCATCCAGCCTGGCGCAAGGCGACACCGTTCGAAGTCGAAACCGCGCGGCGTTTCACGTTGCGCGTCGAAGGATTGAGCGAAGGCAGCGTTGCCGAAATCCGCGCTGATTTTTCTCGGTCACTCTGTCGCGCGCTTGCCGGAGTTGTTCGAGAACTAGGCCGTTTCCCCAGCGACGTGGAAGTCACCAAAATCGGCTTTGCGCTCGTGGAGCATTTTAATGAAATCGTCATCCCAGGAATGCGGCGGGGAACGCTGCAATGACCGGGCGGTCGCATCGCGCGCGCGGGTCGAACCGGGGCAGCCTGTGCGAAAAAGGTAGCCCCGCCGCCGGTGGCCAGAAAAATGGATTTTGAGCGGACCCTCCCGCCCCCTATCAGCGGTCCGCCCATGATTGAGGCCAGCGCACCTGAGCACCTGTCACCTGAAACGGCGGCCTGGTGGCAGGAAGTGATGAATTCATTTGAGCTTGAGCCACATCACCATCGGCTCCTCCAGCTTGCATGTGAGAGCTGGGACAGAGGGCAGCGGGCACGTGAGGAGCTGGCTCAACATGGCGGAGTGACCTTCAAAGATGAAAAGGGCACAATCCGCGCTCATCCAGCCGTGGCCATTCAGCGTGATGCCGCAATCCTCTTTGCCCGCGTCATGCGTGAGCTTGACCTGGACGGTTGCGGGCCAGGCGAGGCGCCGCGACCGCCGTCTCTGCCTAGTAACAGGCGCTAGATATGCCTGTTCGCCGCCGTATATCAAAGCGCCGCGGAGACCCTGATGCGCTGCGAAAAGCTTGGATACAGGCGCTCGAAACTGGCTTCGATTTTTTTGGCGAACTGGCGGACCAAGGCGTGGAAACCGACCATGCAGGCGTGCCTGACCTGGATGCGGCAAGAGAAGCCTGGGACAAATACGGATTATGGGTCATTGCTGGACGTGACCCTCAACTCGGCCCTGCCTGGGGTGAGCAAGTTTTTGGGCGGCCAGGCAAGATGTGATGGGACGTTTCCAGCTACAGCGGACTTAACGAGAAATCGTCCTCACCAATCTCAACGCCGTACTCATGGCCCAGGCCCAGCCTCACAGCTTCTGCCTTGGGCCGTGCCATGGGATTGTGGAGAGCCGCGCATTCTTGAATGGGATTTATCGGCTCACCGAAATGCAGCGGCGTATAGGCAATGGCATGGATATGTTTGAAGTCAGGCTGCAGGAAGGCATCTCGCGGAATGGGCTCTTTACCTTCACGCTCGATGGTCGGCTTGTATTCCCAGCCGCCATCAACCGGACGCTCATTTAGTTTGAAAATCACAACGCGTGAGCCAATTGGCAAAAAGCCTTTCGCAAAGTCGGGGACTGTGCCGCCAATCTCAGGCGAACGTGGCGTTTCTTGGCTCAACTGGAATGCAGAGAGTGCTATGACCACATAGTCCTCATCTGATATTTCGTCCTTTTCGCACCGTTGTCTAATCTTCTCAGCCTTGGTGAAAAAACCACCGGTCAGGCGCAGCAGTTCTGCATCCTCTGTCGTTGCGTCTGCGGACCAGACTGTTACCCCGTCACGTGTTTCCTCCTCCCAGGTTTCGTCTGAATGCGGGCCTGGAGCAGTGACCTCAACAAGCAAGCGTCCACTGCCCATCTCAAATGCCAGGTCAAAGCCAGGCACCCGTCCAACGGGCTTCCAGCCTGCATCCAGAAACGCAGCCGCGAATAGCAACTCCGAAATGCGCTGAGGTGTTTCGCGGCGAAAGCGTGCGGGGAAATCTTCATCCAGGAGTGGCTGGGCGCGGGCGTAAGTCTCCTCGCACCATTCCATAATGTCAGGCCTGAACTCTGGATTGCTCAGGTTGGTGAAATACAAGTGGTCCGTATCGGCCGGCTCAACGTCAAACAGCACTCTTGGTACTCCCATTCGTGTCGGACAGTGCACTTGTCTCTACTGGCAAGGCTAGGTGCAGGGCTCTTGCCCCTCGCCAAGATAGCCGTCGAACTTGCAGTTAGACTGCGAATTGCAGGCCGTGCGGATGGTGGCTCGGTCTCAATCAATGCTGTTTCGCACTGAGGCGGCATCCTGAGCCCAGAAACTCGGTCACAGCAGGAACGAACGGGCCTAGTAGTGTCACGTGAATTGCCACGGCCAATCAATCTGCCAAGTTCATTGCGACGTTTATGAGTGTGGCGAGACAGGCCCCACCACAAAGCAGGCCAATTATCACCCATGACGTGTCCGCCTTTCCCTTGAAGCCTTGATAGGCCTTAAATGCGAACCACGTTCCGAACGCCACGATTACCGCCGATAGAATTAGAAGATAGAACGTGGCAGCCATTCTCATCTCACCAAGTTCATCGCCCCACTACCAATCGCTCAGTTCTCTGCGCAAAGTGCCTGTTGGTAGGTATCAAATGCACTTCCTGGCCTCACATATTTCCAATCTTCCACGCGGTCGATTTCAATAATTGGAAGGCCATCCACACTATATGCAGTTTGTGCAGAATAGCGGAACTGGCCTTCGCAGTTGAAAGTTAGGCGGGTGAGCAGATGGGAAGTGCCGTTGGCCATCGGTTCTATGAGCTTGGAATTTACCCAGGCGGTAACCGCGCCCCCTTCCTGACGAATATCCTTGGCGTTTATCCAGTAGTACCCACTGTCGTTTAGCCAGGTGAACTTGGCCTCTTGCGCATCCCAGGGATAGACAGGCTCATCCCCATTCCAGTGACCATCAAATCTATCGTAAGGATTCTTGGCGTCACTGCCATCGTCCAGGTCCTGCCACGACTGATACAGTTCCTCGAAACACCGTTCTTCATCCGGAGCACACTCAGTCTGTGCGGATGACTCTGCCGCCATTAGCAGGATTGCCGCAATTAGCATGGAACCAGACTCAATAATCTTGGACACCTTTCGCCAATATTCAAATCAGCTAGATATTGTCTTGCGATTCGGGAGAGCGCAATGGCGAAAGTTCCTGCTTACTGTGAGCACTGCGGAACGACATTTTATGTCGAGAATTTCATTGGTGGCTCAGGCGCCACTAGGCTCACTCTTACGGGAAATCGCACGAATTGCCCAAGATGCGGCAACACTGCCAAGTTCGTTGACGGCGTATTTAACCTCAAGAACGACGAACTGCATCTCATCGACGGTCCACCATTGACGCAAGCCATGATGGCTAGCCTTCAAGGCATAGTCGAAAAGGCAAAGAATGAAACGCTGACAGCGGATGAGTTAATATCTGAGGTTGCCGGAGTCAGTCCCGAATTAGCAGAGAAAATTCGCAAGAAAGGGTTAGGCCCATTCGTCATCGTTCTCTTGTTGATATGGCTCCTGCACAGCTGTCAGCTGAACCTCACCGTCGATTTGAATGAGCTAATGGACCAGGCGCAGGGTGTTGAGCAGACCGAAGATGCAGATGATTTTCTAAATACGCCGCTCCCTGAAAATATTAAGGCAGAGACGCCCAAGCCCACTTTTGCCGCGACCGAGAAATCCACACCTTCTCGACAAGTACGCCGTCAAATGGAGCGTCAAGCAAAGAAGCGGGACAAAGGAAGAAACTCCTAGAGGGGATATTGGTGGGTATAAGGCGTACAAGACACAAATAGAAATGCCATTTTCCTGATATAAAACAGTGTATTGATGGAATTAGGTTCGATTCCGCCCCTGGCACCACTTCCCTCTCATGCGCCCGGCGCTTTGCTTGCGAGGGAGGCTCAGTGCGACTATCTGGCGGCGAGCAAGCGAGACAATCATGACCGAACTTGAACGCCCCATTCTGACACCGCCCGACGGCGAGAAGCGCGTGCTGCTGCATTCCTGCTGCGCGCCCTGCTCCGGCGAAGTCATGGAAGCGATGACCGCAAGCGGGATCGATTACACTATCTTCTTCTACAATCCGAACATCCACCCGAAGGAGGAATACCTCCTGCGCAAGGACGAAAATATCCGCTTTGCCGAAGAGCACGGGATTCCCTTCGTCGATGCGGATTACGACACCAGCGAGTGGTTCAAGCGTGCCCGGGGCATGGAGTGGGAGCCGGAGCGCGGCGCGCGCTGCACCATGTGCTTCGACATGCGCTTCGAACGCACGGCGCTCTATGCGCATGAGAACGGCTTTCCGATCATCACCTCGTCGCTCGGTATCTCTCGCTGGAAAAACATGCAGCAGATCAACGATTGCGGCGAACGCGCGGCCGAACATTATGACGGGGTCAAATACTGGACCTTCAATTGGCGCAAGGGCGGCGGCGCGCAGCGCATGATCGAAATCAGCAAGCGCGAACACTTCTACCAGCAGGAATATTGCGGCTGCGTCTATTCGCTGAGGGACACCAATGCGCACCGGACCTCCCAAGGGAGGCCCGAAATCCGCATCGGCGAAAACTACTACGGCGACAGCGACTAAGCGCTCAGTAACGCCCGCCGGCGGCAGCCACGGTGGTTTCCATAAATTGGGGCTTGCTTCTCGGGCCGTTCGACAGCGCCTGCATCGGATAGTTCCCGGCCGGCAGCGATTCCAGCGGCATGCCGGCAGCAGCCAGCGCATAGGGCGATACCCGGTGCCGGGTGCACAGCCCGCCCGAACCATCACTGACCAGCGGCGTTTCGAACTCCACGCCGATTTCCGCATCCTTGACGCGCGTTACCTTGCAGACGGCCAGCTGCCCTCCGCCCATATCCAGCACCAGCGACGTATCCACCGGGACGCCCAGCAGCCCCTCGATTTGCGCACCAGTTTTCGAAAGGTCGCGCATGACGCCGTTATAGCGGTGATCTTCATGGATGATGCCGATGCGGCGGAACACGGTCCGCCTGTCGGAACGGTAGAGATCGGGGCCATCCGGCTCGATCTTGAACTCGCCGCTGCTCATCCGCTCGAGAATCTCTTCCTGCTTGAGGGCCTTCGAATAGATCCAACCCTGGATGTAGCGCGCACCCTTTGAACGTACGACTTCAAGCTGGTCGAAAGCCTCGACCCCTTCGACCGTCGTTTCGATGCCGAGCGCATTGGAGAGGCCGATAATCGCAGCGATGATCTTGGCGCTATTCTGGTCCTTCAACGTGCAGGAATCGACGAAGCTCTTGTCCACCTTGATCTTGTCGAACGGCGCAGAGCGCAGATAGCTGAGCGAGGAATAGCCGGTACCGAAATCGTCCAGCGCCAGCCGCACGCCAAGCCCGCGCAAGGTCTTGAAAATCTCGTCCACCGCTTCACTGTCGCCCATGAACACGCTCTCGGTCAGTTCCAGCTCGAGCCGGGACGGATCGAGGCCGGATGCCGTAAGCGCTTCCGTCACGGTATCGGGGAAGCCCGGATTTGCGAATTGCAGCGCGGAAACATTGACCGCGACCCTCACTGATTGCGGCCAGTTGGCGGCATCGCGGCATGCGCGGCGCAAGGCCCAGTCACCCAGTTGGATGATAAGGTTCGATTCCTCCGCAGCGGGGATGAACAGTGCCGGGCTGACAAAGCCCCGTTCGGGATGTTCCCAGCGCATCAGGCCTTCGAAGCTCACCACCATATTGTCCGTGGCGCGCACGACCGGCTGATAATGCAGTTCCAGCTGGTCGCCTTCCAGCGCTTCCTTCAGGTCTTCCATCAGCAGCCGGCGCTCTTCGGACTCGTCCTTGAGGTCCGCGGAATAGAACCGGAACTGGCCGCGCCCGCTATTCTTTGCCGCGTATAGCGCCAGGTCGGAACTGTGAACGAGCTCTTCTTTTTCGAGCCCGTCATAAGGCGCGATCGCAATACCCACCGAAGTGCCGATAATCGCGCGGTTGTCGCCAATCGGATAAGGCTGGGAAACGATCTGGATCACCTTGTCCGCGATTTCCCCCAGGGAACCACGATCGTCGATGTCCGGCAGGATCACCTGGAATTCGTCACCGCCCAGGCGCCCGACTTCGCCCCTGTCCCCGATGATTCTGCAGAGCCTGTCCGCCACTTGCTTCAGCAGGTCGTCACCGGCCTGGTGCCCCATCGTGTCGTTGACGTGCTTGAACCGGTCGAGGTCCAGCATCATCAGGGCGCAGCTGCGCTTGGCAGCCTTGTAGGAAGCCAGCAGCCCTTCCAGGCGCTTGTTCATCCGGTAGCGATTGGCGAGCCCGGTCAGCGCATCATATTCGGCCAGCTGCGAATCCTGCAGCTTGCGCTCGTACTCCACGGTTACATCGTTCGCGCTTCCGCGATAACCCTTGAAGTTGCCGTTCTCGTCGAATTTGGGCTGGCCGGAGATAGACCACCAGGTCCGCTTGGTTTCATTCTTCGATTTGCCGAGGGCCACCCTGACGACAAGCTCCACGAACTTACTGCGGGCGCTCAGCTGGAACTTGAAAGGACGGTCCGATTTTTCGAAAGGGTTATCGGGATCGACTTCGAAGATTTCTGCAAGAGGTTGTGCAAGTATTTCTTCAAGCGGCATTTTCAGCTTTTCCGCCGCTCTCTTGGAAATATAGATCAGGCGCCCGTCGGCATCGCTGGCCCACAGCCAGCCGAAATCCGTACTCTCGAAATCGTCGAGAATCTCGAGACGGCGGGTACTATCCGCCGGTGTGATGACATGGGCATCGCCACGCGCGCTTTCCTGCGGCGCTGCCTTTTCCGCAGCAAAACCCTTGAAAAGCCCTTTTACAGCCATTTCTTACCTAGCCTTGTTTTTGTGCGTCCCGTCACGGACCGCGACCTTCCTGAATCGCGTCTAAACCAACATTATTGAAAGGGTCCTAACGCCGATAATCGCGCGCCATGGCGGCTCTGCTCCGTGATTGGCCGAGACGCGCGATGGTGGCCGAGCCGAGAACCGAACGGCCCAGGCTTCTGGTCACATCCTTGAAACCTTGCTTGCGCAAATCGATGGGATAGCTGCACAATCCGCAAGGGCGCTTGGCCGAATTCGCAAACCGGGTTCGGCACGATACGCCCCTGGCAAAATCGAGGTTCCAACATGAAGCGCCTGTTCCGCCCCGCCGTCACTTTCGCTGCCTTGTCGCTGGCCCTTTCGGCTTGTAGCGCCGATCAGCCGGCGCCGCTGGCATCCACGCCGCCGCCGTCCGATGCCCCCAAGGCAAAAAACGTCATCCTGTTCATTGGTGACGGAATGGGAATTTCGACCGTGACTGCCGCGCGCATCTACGCCGGTCAGGCCAACGGAACCCCCGGTGAAGAGAACCTGCTTTCATTCGAACATTTTCCCAATGTCGCTTTGGTGAAGACCTACAACACCAACCAGCAGGTCCCCGACAGCGCGGGCACCGCCACGGCCATGAACACCGGCGTCAAGACGCGCGCAGGGATGATCGGCGTCGGGCATACGGCGCATCGCGGCGATTGCACCGAAGGTCTGGCTGCCCGTCTGCCGCTCGCCGCCGAGGCGCTTGCTGCGCGCGGCACTGCCATCGGGATCGTCTCGACCGCCAGGCTCACCCACGCGACACCGGCAGCGGTCTATGCCCATTCGCCCGAGCGCGACTGGGAAAGCGACGACACAATCCCCGAGGCGCAGCGGACAAAGGGCTGTAAAGACATCGCAGCGCAACTGACCGAGTTCCCCTTCGCCGTGGCGCTGGGCGGAGGCACACGCCAATTTTTGGGATCGGAAAACGGCGGTAGCCGCCTGCAAGCGGACGCAGATCTCCCCGCCGCCTGGGCCGCGGAGAAAGGCGGAACCTTCGTCACGACGCGTGACGGCATGATGGCTGCCAGGGGCAGCGACAGGCCGCTCCTGGGCCTGTTTTCGCCCAGCCACATGACATACATGCTCGACCGGAAGGCGGATACGAGCGAGCCAACGCTGAGTGAGATGACCGCGGCAGCGATCGACAAGCTTTCGGCCGATCCGGACGGTTACTACCTTATGGTGGAAGGCGGCAGGATCGATCACGGCCATCATGCCGGCCAGGCTGCCTATGCATTGAGCGAGACGCAGGAATTTGCGCGCGCAGTTGAAACGGCCTTAAGCAAGGTCGACCTGTCCGATACGCTTATCCTGGTCACTGCCGATCACAGCCATGTATTCACGATGGCGGGCTATCCCACGCGCGGAAATCCCATTCTGGGCCTGGCCATGGGCAACGACGAACATGGCGAACCCACTGGCGAGCCGCTGCTGGCCGGCGATGGCCACCCCTACACCACCCTGGGCTATATGAACGGCCCCGGCGCGGTCGATAGCTTGCCGCGGCCGGCACCTGAGAAGGATCCGATGGCCCGCCAGCAATCGCTCATCCCGCTTTCCAGCGAAACGCATGGCGGCGAGGATGTGGCGCTCTATGGCGCAGGCCAAGGCGCCGATGGAGTGCACGGCGTGATCGAGCAGAACCGGATTTACGACATCATGATGCGGGCGCTCGGCATAGAGACGCAATAGCCCGGCTATCGGTTAGACAAGCGGGCCGAGGCTTGATGAAGCCTCCTGCGTGGTCCATCCTTGCCTGACCCCATCCAACAGGAGTCACCAATGTCCGATTTCAAGCCCGTTCTCTACATGAAGACGTCGTGCCCGTGGTGCATGCGGCTTGCCGCATTCCTGGTGGAAGCGGGGATTTGGGATCGTTTCGAATTCCGCAATTTCTACGAGGGCGACGAAAATGAAGCGGCGATCCGCGCGGAAGTGGCCGAACATTTCGAGAAGGCCAGCTTCCCGACTCTGCAATACGAGCCCGGGAAATACATGATCGAAAGCGGTGACATCATCGCCAAATATGCCGACGAGCTCGGCCTCGATCCTGAAAACATGCCCTTCTACCAGTATTTCATGAATGGTCCGATGCGCCGCAATCGCGAAACCTTCCAGGAACTGATGAGACTGCGCAAGGAAGTCGAAGAAAACCGAGTCACAGCCTGAACCGATTGGAACGGCCATGCATTCGGCATCGCAAGGCCTGTCTCCTTTTCAGCTTGCAGCGCTGCTTGTGGTCACATCAGCGCTGCTGGGCTGGTTCAATCATCACTTCGTACGCCTGCCGCATGTCATCGGGCTGACCGTCATGGGCGCGGTCGCCGCGATCGGCCTGCTCCTGACGAACTATCTCATCCCGGGCATCACGCTGGACGATTGGGTGGCGAACACCCTTCAGGAGATGAATTTCACGGACACGCTGCTGCAGGGCATGCTGAGCTTCCTGCTGTTTGCCGGTGCGCTGCATGTCGATCTGGACCGGCTCCGGGCGGACTGGCTGCCGGTCTTGCTGCTCTCCACAGTGGGCGTGATCATCTCCACCCTGATCGTTGGCGCAATCACCTGGGGCGCAGGGCTGCTGCTAGGCTTGCCGATCGCGCCGATCTGGTACTTCGTCTTCGGCGCGCTGATCAGCCCGACCGACCCGGTATCGGTTCTGGGCGTGCTCAAGGAAGAGGATGTTCCGGACTCGCTCCAGGCGACCGTAGCGGGGGAAAGCCTGTTCAATGACGGTGTCGGCATCGTGGTCTTCACCATACTGCTCGGCGCCGCGCTGACGGGGCAGGATTTCTCGCTTTCGGAAGGCGCACAGCTCTTCGCGCTGGAGGCAGGCGGCGGGATTATCATCGGTTTCGCAGTCGGCTGGCTGGGTTACCGTGCGATGCGGTCCATGGACGAATATGCGCTGGAAGTGCTCATCAGCCTGGCAGTGGTAATGGGCGGCTATGCGCTGTGCCACTATCTCCACGTTTCCGGCCCGCTCGCCATGGCAGTCGCGGGCCTGCTGATCGGCAATCACGGCGTCACCTATGCAATGAGCGACACGACGCGCGACTACGTGATCAAATTCTGGGAACTGGTGGACGAACTGCTCAATTCGGTCCTGTTCCTGCTGATCGGCCTGGAAATGATCGCCCTGGTCCCCGGCATACCACATGTCTTTCTTGGTTTGCTGGCGATCCCGATCACGCTCTTCGCCCGTGCAGCGGCGGTCGCCCTTTCGACGCGCGTGGTCCCTGCCGCAAACCCCAAGGCCGAAGGTGCCTGGAGCGTTCTGTGGTGGGGCGGCCTGCGCGGCGGCATATCGATAGCTTTGGCGCTGTCGCTGCCCGCCGGGCCCACCCGCGACCTGCTATTGGCCGCGACCTTTGCCGCGGTTCTGTTTAGCGTGCTGGTGCAGCGCGCCACGCTGGGACGCCTGATAGAGCGCCAGCGCGGCCCCTTGGACGAAGCCGAAGCTCCGCCAACGATCCACTAGAAATCTGCGGCCAGTTCTACGCCCAGAACCCGCCCCTTGAACACCGGAGAGAACGTTCCTGCAGCAGGACTGGGATCGAACGGTGCGTTCACGCCGTTGGAAAAGGCACCGCCGGCAAAGGGCAATTGCGTGTCACCGCCGAACTGCACTTCGTCCAGCAGGTTGCGGCCGAATACCGCCACCGTGATAGCCGGGGCCGCCAATTCCAGTGCCAGCCGGGCATCGAGCCGATCCGACGCCGAATTGAAGCCCCAATTGTTGTCCGTATAGGCATAGGCGCTGCGATGCTGGAAGAAGGCGCTCGCCACCAGCGTTCCGAGACCCTGCAGCGGTGCTTCGTAAATGGCGCTACCGCCCCAGGTCCATTTCGGCGCTCGGGGCAATGCCAGATCGAGATCGGCAGCGTCGATCACGCCATCCGAATTGAGGTCGAAGAAAATCTCTCGATACTCGGCGTCGATATGGCCGACATTCGCTGACAGCGTAAGCCCCTGCGCCGGCATGACTGCCGCTTCCAGTTCGCCGCCGCGAATGCGGGCATCGGCGGTATTATAAACCGATTGGGCGAGACCCGAGGTCAGACTCGGTACATTCACTTCGCGCTGTAGCCCGTCCACTTCCGTCCAGAAGAGTGCGCCGTTCAGCTCCACCAGTTTGTCCGGCGAACGCCATTTGGCACCGATCTCGTAAGTGTCGACCCGCTCCTCATCGAAGGCAGGAGAGCCGAGCGCCGCCACCACCTCTTCGAAAGCAGCCGGCTGCGTGATGCGAAGATTGTATCCGCCTGAACGATAGCCGCGCGTCCAGCTGGCGTAAAAATTGCTAAGCGCGGACGGCTTGTAGGAAAGCGCAATGCGCGGCGAGAAGCTGTCCCAGCTCTCGCTGTCGGTGAAGCCGTTATTCTCGCCCGGAATCTCCTGCCCGGAAGTCGGGCAAGTGCCTGCAATGGAAGAGCAGGCTGCACGGGGGCGGACATAAGTGATTGCTGCGGACTTTTCCTCTCGCGACCAGCGCATGCCGCCTGTCAGCGTTATCGCTTCGGCAAGCTCGAAATCTAACTGGGCATAGAGGCCATAGACGTCGTGCTCCTGGCGGCCACCGCCATAATAGATCGTGGGTACGCCAAGCCCGGTCAGATCGCGCGTCTCGTCATAGCCGACATCCTGATGGAACACATATCCGCCGGCTGTGACTGCAAACGCGCCGTAATCTGCCGCGTAGTATAGCTCGTTGGACCATTGCTCCTGCTGCGTTCCGGTATCGGATTCGAAAATTTTTTCGGGGGAGGAATCGATGTCGTTGCGCGTCGACAGATCGTATTCGCGCCAGCCGAAAATATTGGTCAGGCGTCCCTGCCCCAGCTCGTAATCGGCGCGGAGTAATGCAAATGTGCCTTCGCTGCGATAGAAGCCCGGCTGATTGACTGACAGATCGAAGCTGTCGCGGGCATTCTGGCCATTGTTGTGCGTCACGGCTCCGTCACCCACACACTTGGTCCACTCACCCTTCAGAGTCAGCGAGAGGCGATCCGAAGCCAGCAAGGTGATCCCGCCGCGCAGCACGGTGGTCTCCTCTTCGCCGAAATCGCTCCCGTCAAAACCGTTCTCGAAATAGCCGCCATCATTGCTGTGCAATGCGGCGAGCCTGATCGCGACCCGGTCGGATATGGGACCGGAGACAACATTCCGCGCGGTCAGCATTCCGGCCCCCCTGCCGCCATCGACCGGCCCTTCGAAAGCCAATTTTGCGCTGCCTTCCCATTGCCAGCTCGGATCGGCAGTCTTGACCAGCACGGCGCCGCCGGTGGTGTTCCGGCCGAAAGCCACCCCCTGTGGGCCGCGCAGCAGATCGACGCTTTCGACATCGAGCATGTCGAACACAGTGCCAGCATTGATGCCCATATATACCCCGTCTACGAACAGGCCGACTGCCGGATCGATCGAGGGAATGGAGCTGTTAATGCCCAGCCCGCGGATGGAAAAATTGGCGACCCCCTTGAAGGTACCGATCGGATCGAGCGACACATTTGCGCTGGAATAGCTCAGCGAGGAAAGGTCCTGCACCTGACGCAATTCTAGCTTTTCAGTGTCGATCGAAACCATACTGCCGGCGTGGTCCAGCACCTGAGCGCCGGGGTTCTTGGCCGAGACGACGATTTCCGGCTTTGCCTCACCTGCGTCCTGGGATTGCGCATGTGCCGAAGCTGAGAATTGCAATGCGGTTGCTGCAGCAAGAAGCGATACGGCGCTGCGAAAACCCGGTTGCGACATTTATGTTCTCCTTCGCGCCGCTGCAGCGCACAACTTTTTCGCCGCCCCTCTGAAGATCGGACGCGCAAGTGTCAATTGACGCTACGGAAAGCGTGGATTTTGCTGTGCAGCCCATTAGACGCGGCAATCGCGCTTCCAGCCCAACGAGGGGCTTCATCAATTGCCAAATTTCGGTGGTCTATCCGCGCTGTACCCTTCACGTTTCCGGCAAATCGTCTAAGTAACAATACATAGTCGCCACCGCGGGAAGCTCAAATGCGCTCACCCGCTCCGACGACACATGCAACAACACGCCCGAATTGAAAGGAACAGGCAGGGCATGATCTTGATCGGCTCATACGCCTTGGCCCTCAATGGCCACCGATCTCTGGATAAGGTGAAGGATATCGACCTTGTCGGGACCGAGGACGACGTGGAGCGCTTTCGCAAGATGCACGCGGCGATCATCAAGAAGGAAACCTTGGCCCACGGCCACGTCTATCTCTTCCAGCTAGAACCTGGTCAACCAGTGGCCAAGGTCGAAATTGATGTCGAAAACACCGAGTCCAATGGGATGCTGCCAGCACTCTGCCGTGAGAAGGCAACCATAATGGGGTTCGAGGTCGCCGTGGCGCCGCTTGAAGTGCTGTACATTCTCAAGCGCTCTCATTTGAACGTTCCCGTCTTCTACGAAAAGGGCGTTCGCGACATGCTGGAACTCAAGCCATCGATCAAAGAGTTCTCACCGGGAGAAGAAGCTTTCTACCGGACGCGCAAGCAGGAAATCATCGAGCGCTTTGCTCTGCATAGGCAACGATTTACGTTGTCGATCCGCAATGAGGATTTCTTCGACCTTTCCGACCATATCCGTTTTTACGTTCATGACGACCTGCACGAAGCCGTCGCCCATACTCCAGGCCAGCCGCTCTACAAGAAGTGCAAGCACGATCTTTCGTTGGCCAAGATCGACATAGACCTGTTCGAGGAGCTTGCGCACGCGGATCAGCTGCGCATGGTACAAGAAGAATTCATGGTGATCGGACTGGAGCGCTACTTCCTGCACAATCGCGCGCTGAATACCGCCGAAGTCTACGAAATGGGCATGCACAAGACGATCCGGGATCTGTTTACCGGTTACTTCCAAGACTTCTGCATCGACCACCTTGATGAGTTGATGACGCCCCCGCCCTATGATTTCGTGGCAAGGTTTTGCGACGCCGAAAGCAAAGGGCAACTGCGGCAAGTGGAGATCCCGATCCCTCCGCCCACGGCAGCACACAAGGAAATCTGGACCCTGCTTCAGAAGGGCGAGTTGGAGGAAGCGCGCCGCCGCTCCGAAGATATGTTGCGGCAGGCAGACCGCGGGATAGACACGCATGCGACATTCCTTCTCGGCGTAGCCCTCTTCCGCATGAAGAAGCTAAAGCTGGCCGAACGATGCTTGCGTATGTGCCTGTCGAGGGATCGAAAACATCCGATGGCATGGTTCTTCCTTGGCACCCTCCTGAGGATGACGGAGAGAAATCCTGCCGCGATCAAGGCGCTCACACAGGCTGCAAAGCTAGGGTTTCGGACATTCGGATTACACTGGAATCTCGGGCTGGCTTTTGAAAAGCAGAATATGCCCCGACGAGCGATCGCCGCATACAAGAGGGCGCAAGCCCAGAAACAGGATGATCCAAGGCCAAGCCGCAGGCTTGCGGCATTGGAGGCTTCGTTGGCAGCAGCCTAAGACACGGCGGTTGCGGCAAGCTTCCAGTCGCTAATCGGATATTACAGTCCGCGCATCCAGTATCGCATGGCCTTGGGGCTTTCTTCGGCTTCCCCATGCTCCTTCCAGGTGAGCTGCGTCTCCAGCCCATCAACCGGCTCATAGCCGCGCTTGCGCCAGAATGTGTCCAGCGGACTGTATCCGTCGGGCTTGGCGGGATGATCGTCCGGCCGGATGACGGCGGCAAAGGTCGCGGCATTGGCACCTGCATCGCGCGCAGCGGCCTCTCGGTGATCGAAGAAGGCGTGACCTATCCCCTGCCCCCGATACTCGGGCAGAAGAACGCTCTCGCCGAAATAGAAGAGCTTCGACGTATCGATTCCGTGGTCTTCGAAAGGCGTACGGAATTCTTCTTTTTGCGCCCACATGGGTGACGCCGTAGCCGCGCCTACGATACTCTCCCCATCGAAAGCGGCCACCAGCACGGCATCGGGGGCGGCTGCGAATTCGCGGATATATTCCGCTTCGTATTCCTCATCGCCGTCATACAGATAGGGATAGGTCGAAAAGACTGTGAGCCTCAACGCGGCGAGATCCTTCAGATGGCCCGCAATCTCGGCACCAGACAATGTTCGCACATTCACCGTCATTGGGAGACCTGATCCGTCCAGTCCTGCAGATTGTAATAGACCGTCACGCGATCGATCTTATCATCCGATACTTCGAAAAAGGTCCCGGCGGGCAAAACGTAGGTCTGTCCATTTGCTTCCGGCAAGCCTTCGTCGGTCGCAAGATATTCGCCATGCACGATGAATTCCGCCGCGGCCCGTTTGCCGTCGCCATTTGCCATGATGACAACGTCCTCCAAGCGCTCGCGATAGCAGCGATCCATATGCGCCAGGAAAGCCCGAAAAGCGTCTTTGCCTTCCTGCCTGCCATTCTGATTGATGTGGTGCTCCACATTGTCCGAGAGGCAGGCCAGCATGCCCTCGGCATCGCCAGAATTGAAGGCGGCATAATAGCATTGAAGAAGTTCGATCGTGGTGCCTTGCGTCATGTCTTGCTCCGATTTGATGGCAGCCGCTCAAGCAGCGTTCGGGCCGCTTTCGTCAAGCCCCGAATTCGCAAGTGGGGCGAAACGAATATCGCGCAATGGCAATCGGCAAAAAGGAACTACGTTTCTTCTGCGGCAGCCCATTGGAGCAGGTCGAAATCGTCAGGCACGATCAGAAACAGGTTGGCGACCGGTGTCAGAAAGTGGCTGCGATGGCCGGTTCCGACGATGTCTTCGATGAACACCAGATCGCCCTTGCCCACACGGTGGCGCGTGCCGTCCCCCAATTCGACATCGAGTTCGCCGATCGTGTTGATGCTGAAGCGCTTGTTGGGCGCGCTCCCCCAATGAGAGACGCCCACACCGATGCTGCCTGCAGACACCGACTGCACTGGAATCGCCTTATTCCCGAAGACGCGCACGCGCCTGGCGTGAGAAACGCCCTCTGCATCCGGATAGACATGCAAGACCTCAATGATGCCTTCGGGCGGCGCGACAGGCGCCCCTTTGGCCGCAGTCACGCCCAAAGCCCCGAGCAGGGTGCCCGCGACCATTAATTCCCGGCGACTGGTTTCCATTCACTTTTCTCCAAGCGATCCTCGTTGAATGCACCGCAGATGATGCCGCACCGCTCATCAGGTGCCCATGGCTATTGTGGAAAGCGTGCCAGCCCGAACTGGCTGCAAGAGCCCGCAATGCGGCGTGATGCGGCCCAATTGCACCCGGATGCGAATTGCCTTATTGGCCATGGCAATCGCCCCGGCCGTGAAGTCAATCCGACTCGCGAGCGCCGGGGCTCGTTGTTTCAGAGGCCTGCCGTTCCTTTGGCCTCTACCGTTTGAGGAATGCCATGACACGTCGCCGTCAGATCTACGAAGGCAAGGCCAAGATCCTTTACGAGGGTCCCGAACCGGGCACGCTGATCCAGTATTTCAAGGATGACGCGACGGCCTTCGACGCAACCAAGCGGGGCACGATCAACGGCAAGGGCGTGATCAACAATCGGATTTCCGAGCATGTGTTCACGCGCCTGACCCATATCGGCATCCCCACGCATTTCATTCGCCGGCTCAACATGCGCGAACAACTCGTCCGTCAGGTGGAAATCATCCCGCTCGAAGTGATCGTGCGCAACGTCGCCGCAGGCTCCATCTGCAAGCGTCTGGGCCTGGAAGAAGGCGAGCCCCTGCCCCATACGCTGATCGAATATTGCCTGAAGGACGACGCGCTGCACGATCCTCTGGTAACGGAAGAGCACATCGCCTGTTTCGGATGGGCCACGAATGAAGAGATGCAGGACATCTCCGCCATGGCGATCCGCGTGAACGACTTCATGGCCGGCATGTTCGCGGCCATCAATATCCGCCTGGTCGATTTCAAGATCGAGTTCGGCCGCATCTGGGACGGCGATTTCAGCCGGGTTATCCTGGCTGACGAGATCAGCCCCGACGGGTGCAGGTTGTGGGACATGGCCACCGGCGAGAAGCTGGACAAGGACCGTTTCCGCCGCGATCTCGGCGGCGAGGAAGAAGCCTATCAGGAAGTCGCCAAACGGCTGGGCTTGCTGCAAGACGACGGCACGCCCGGAGAGGTCCTGGACCTGACCGCGCATCGCAAACTGCGCGGCAAGTCGGAAAAGCCGAAGAAATAACTGCCGGCCGCGGGGCCTATCGCGCACCGCCAGGAACGAACAGTTTATAGGCCGTATCGAAGAAGATCGCCTTGCGTGCTTCATAAGGCATCTGTGCCGTGGCATCGAGCGCGCGCTGCAGATACGCGAAATGATCCTCTTGCAAATTGCCGAAATCCGATCCCCACAGCATCTGCTGTGCCCCATAAAGGTCGGCGGCGTAATTCATGAAACCCGTGAGATCGATCCCAGCCGGGTCAAGCGTCAGGAACATCAGATAGCTGGTGAACTTAAAATGGACGTTCTCATGCCCGGAGAGCGAATGATGCTGCGTTGTGAAACCGAAAGTGTTGGGAAAAGCTGCGGGGTCCGGGAAACCGCAATGATCGAGCACGATCTTCACATTGGGAAAGCGCATGGCGAATTTGCGCACCTTGCCCATGGCCGCATTCGCATCGCCGCCAAACAACATCAGCACGGCCACTAAACCCAGCTCGTCGATCGCTTCCCAGGAAGGAATAGCCGCTTCGGTAAGGCAGGTATGTTCGCCATTCTCATCGAGACCGGTGAAACGAACGCCCGCGATGTTTCCGCTCCGCGCAAGCTCGTGCAGCTTGGCAGGCGTTGCAGGATCCGTGGGCGAAAGGATGACGACCGGCAGAACACGCGCGGGATTGGCAGCGGATACGTCAAGCAAATAGCTGTTATCCGTCCCGAACGCGGAAAAATACTGAACGCCGGTTCCCAGCATGATCCCTGCATCATCCCAGAACTTCAAGACTTTTTGGGAGGTCGCCGGATTGCCTCTGACGAGATCGACCGTCCTTTCGAAGACGTCACTTTTGAGCGGATAGTTGTCCGGATCGATCGTGTGGAAATGCGCATGTGAATCGAAGATCGGAAACGGCGCATTCACAGTCCGGGCCTGAACACTAAAAGGCAATGCCTGCAATGCGCCGGCGGCGAGCGATCCTTTCAGCAGCAAACGACGACTGAACATCGATTTCCTCCCCAATCTAGCGCGATGCCGCGCCTTTTCATTCCAGCGAGCCATAGAGCGGCGGTCGCCTTAAGTTCACACGTTAATTAAATGGACATTACATTAGATCACGCGCGGGACAAGCTGTCCTTGCGCAAGGTACCAACAGGCAGCTCTGCAAAACTGAAACCACAGCCATTGCCCGTTCAGGTTTTTGCCGCCATTCCCACGCCCATGTTGCGTATTCCTCACTCGCCCATCGCCCGCCTCATCGCTGTCTTGCCGGCGTTTTTACTTGCGCCGGTAGCGGTTGCCGCGCCTGCGCAGGCGCAGGCCGCCACATCAGGCGCAAGCGAAGCAGCCGAGGACCAGCCGACCTGGGCGTTCGAGGAAAGCGATTTGCCTGTCGATCCAGCATTCCGCTTCGGCCAGCTGGAAAATGGCATGCGCTACATCATTCGGCAGAACGCGACGCCTCCTGGCCAAGGCGAAGTCCGGCTCTATGTCGATGCCGGCTCGCTCTCCGAACAGGATGACGAACTCGGCTATGCGCATTTCATCGAGCACATGGCATTCAACGGTTCGAAGAAAGTGCCCGAAGGGGAGATGGTAAAGCTGCTGGAGCGCGAAGGCCTCGCCTTCGGCGCCGATACGAATGCTTCCACCAGTTTCGATTCCACAATCTATAAGCTCAATCTCCCGCGCAACGATATCGAGCTTCTCGACACAGCCATGATGCTGATGCGCGAGACGGCCAGCGAGCTGACTTTTGCCCCCGAAGCGGTCGAGCGGGAAAAGGGCGTGATCCTCTCGGAAAAGCGCGTTCGCGATACCTATGCAATGCGCAACCTCTTAGACAGCTTGGCCTTCTCCTACCCCTCCGCGCTTCTCGCGGATCGCCTGCCCATCGGAACCACCGGAACGCTCAACGCGGCCAGTTCCGAAAAACTGAAGGCCCTCTACGAGCGGCTCTATACGCCCGGCAATTCCACTGTGATTGTCATTGGCGATTTCGATCCCGATCTGGTCGAACAGAAGATCCGCGAATATTTCACTGATTGGGCCTCAGCCCCAACTCCTCCCTCACCGGATGCAGGCCCGATCGACCCGCAACATTCCGGCGAGACATCTATTTATGTCGACCCCGCACTTTCGGAACGGATCACGCTGTCGCGAAACGGCCCGTGGCTGGGCGAACAGGACAATGCCGAGAACCGCCGCATCAACCTGCTCCGCAGGATCGGCTACGGCATCGTCAACCGCCGTTTCCAGCGCATGGCAAATGGCGAGGCGCCGCCCTTTCGCGGCGCGGGCCTGGGAACCAGTGATGTGTTCGAGGCAGGACGGACGACCAATTTGATGATCGATGCTGGCGATGGCGAATGGCAAAATGGGCTTTCAGCCGCGGTCACGGAATATCGCCGCGCCATGGCCTACGGATTTTCGCAAGCGGAAGTGGACGAACAGCTCGCCATCATACGTACCGGCCTGGAAAACAATGTTGCCGGCGCCGAAACGCGCAGCAATTCCGCACTCACGGCTGCCGCGATCGGCCTGGTGGAGGAAGACCAGATACCCACTACACCGCAAAGCGGGCTGGAACGCTTTGAGAGCTACGCTGACGAGATTACGCCTCAAACAGTGATGGATGCGCTCCTGCAGGAAGCTTTGCCGTTGGAAGACCCTCTCCTGCGCTTCGAAGGCCGAACCGCGCCCGAGGGAGGCGAAGAGGCGCTCCGCACTGCGCTGGAAGCCGCGATGGCAACTCCGGTCGAGCGCGGAGAGCTCCTTTCGGGCATCGACTTTGCCTATACCGATTTCGGGGCGCCGGGATTGATCGTGCAAGACGAAGTCGATCCCGAATTGGGCATTCGCGAACTGCGCTTCGAGAACGGCCTGCGCCTCAATCTCAAGCACACGGAGCTGGAGCAGGACCGGGTACGCTTCGAACTCAACATCGACGGCGGGGAAATGCTCGATACGGCGGAAAATCCGCTGGCCACCGCAATGGTCTCTCTGCTGCCGCGAGGCGGCCTGGGCAAGCACAGCTATGACGAATTGCAGACGATGCTGGCCGGACGCAGCGTGAGCTATTCCATCAGGTCGCGCGGTGACACATTCGAAATGAGCGGAACGACCACACCGCGCGATCTGGAACTGCAGCTGGACCTGCTGGCTGCGGCTATCAGCGATCCGGGATACCGTCCGCAGGGCGAGGAACAATATCGCAGAAGCGTGGCGAATTTCTTCGCCCGCAAGGATGCAACCCCCAATGCGGCAGTCAGTAGTGCACTGGGCGGCATCGTTTCCGACGGCGACCCTCGCTTCACGCTGCAGCCAATGGATGACTATCAGACCCTGAGCTTCGATCAGCTGCAGCACGATATCGGCAACCGCCTCTCTTACGGAGCGCTGGAACTCACACTCGTCGGGGATTTCGATGAGGAGAAAGCCATTGCGATGGTCGCAGAATCGCTTGGCGCCCTGCCCGCCCGAGAGCCCGATTTCCGGCCCTACAGCGAAGCACGCAAACGCAGTTTCACGCAGGACCGCAGTGAGCGCCTGATCCGCCATTCTGGCAATCAGGACCAGGCGCTGCTTCAGATGATATGGCCGACCCGCGACGACGCGGACCCGGTCGAGACGATGAAGCTGGAACTGCTTGAACGGGTCATCCGGATCGAGCTTACCGACTCCTTGCGCGAAGAGCTCGGCCAGACTTACTCGCCCGGGGCCAGCGCCAGCCAGTCGCGCGATTACGAAGACTATGGAACCTTCACGGTCTCCGCTGCGCTCGACACAGGGGACGTCGATGCGGCTCGCACCGCGATCATAGAAACGATCGAAGGTCTGCGCAGCAAGCTTGTGGATGAAGATACGCTGCTGCGCGCGCGCCGCCCGATGGAAGAGCAGTTGGAGAACATGCTCAAGACCAACAAGGGATGGATGAGCCTGGTCGACCGGGCACAGAGCGAAGCGGACAGGATCGATCGCTATCTCAATGCGCGCTCCACATTGGATAGCCTCACTTCTCAGGACCTTCAGGCCGAAGCGCAGCGTTATCTCGATCCGGAGGAGCGTCTGGAAGTCCTGGCGCTGCCAGAACCACCTTCGCCCGAAATGGAGCCCGCCGGGGACGAATGAGCCCAGCATCCTTGCGCAACACTGCGACCGGTTGCATAGGCTGCGCCCGCGAGTCCATTTTCCGACACTCAAAGGCCAGCCGATGAAGGTACAAATCCATGTCAGCCTCAAGCCAGGTGTGCTCGACCCGCAGGGCCGTGCAATCCATCACGCGCTGGACGGCTTGGGATTTTCTGGAATCAATGACGTTCGGGCCGGCAGGCTGATCGAACTCGATGTCGACGAGAATGTGACCGACGAAGCGCTTGACGAAATGTGCCGCAAGCTGCTGGCCAATATGGTAATCGAAAACTACCGCATCGAAAGGGCGTAAGCATGGCTTTCCGTTCCGCCGTCATCACTTTTCCGGGCTCCAATTGCGACCGGGACATGGCGGTGGCACTGGAGCATGTTTCCGGCACCCCTGCCCTGCGCGTGTGGCACGGCGATTCCGCCTTGCCGGAGGGTCTCGATTTCATCGCCGTTCCCGGCGGGTTCTCCTATGGCGACTATCTGCGCTGCGGTGCCATTGCCTCACGGTCGCCGGTGATGCGGGCTGTGATCGAGCAGGCGGAGCGCGGCGTGCCGGTTCTGGGTGTGTGCAACGGCTTTCAGGTTCTCACCGAAAGCGGGCTCCTGCCCGGCGCGCTCATGCGAAATGCCCAGCTCAACTTCACCTGCCGCGATGTCCCTCTGCGGGTAGAGAATAGCCAGTCGCTCTTCACGTCAGGTTTTGAGGCCGGGCAGGAGATTAGCCTGCCCGTCGCCCACCACGACGGCAACTATTTCGCCGATGAAGAGACGCTCGACCGGCTGGAAGGCGAAGGCCGCGTGGCTTTCCGCTACCTGGAGGCGATCAACGGCTCTCAGCGGGGTATTGCCGGTGTGCTGAACCAGGCCGGCAATGTCCTGGGAATGATGCCGCATCCCGAACGCGCCATCGAAGACGTTCTTGGCGGTTCAGACGGCTATACTCTGTTCGAAAGCGCAGTAAAAAGCCTGGCAGAGGCTTGAGGTTGCAAGGGTAGGCGTGCGCCGCCCTGCCCATCGCTTAGGCGACGGCGCCCTGAAGCTTTGGCCGGCTGCCGAACAGGCCCAGCGCATCTTCCGCCGTCATCGGACGCCCGAAATAATATCCTTGGATCTTGTTGCAGCCCAGGTCGCGAATAAGCGCCGCTTCCTCGCCAGTCTCCACGCCTTCGGCCGTGGTCGACATATCCAGGCTCTCCGCCATCGCCACGACAGCGCGGATGATGGCCAGGCTTTCGATATTCCCGACAGCGGCGCCCTGCACGAAGCTGCGGTCGATCTTGATAGTCGAGAAGCGCAATGTCCGAAGATAACCCAGCGAAGAATAACCGGTACCGAAATCGTCCAGCGCCACGCTGCAACCCAGATCCATGATCTGTTCAAGCGTCGCGCGCGCCGTGGGCCCGTCACGCACGAAAATGCTCTCGGTCACCTCGATCTCCAGGCGGTGCGCCGGCAGACCGGTGCTGGCAAGCGCATTGGTGACCTTGGCCGCGAATTGCGGATCGAGCAGTTGCTTGCCCGAAACATTGACTGCCACGCGGACATGGTTCGGCCAGTTCAGTGCCTCCTTGCAGGCCTCACGCAATACCCAATCGCCAATCGGGACGATCAGCAGCGTGTCTTCCGCGATCGGAACGAACTTTGCCGGGCTGACGAAGCCGTGTTCCTTGCTCTGCCAGCGCAGCAGCGCCTCGAAGCTGACCACCGTCTCGCTATGCGCGTCCACGACGGGCTGGAAATTGAGTTTCAATTCATTGCGGGCGAGCGCGCGGCGCAGCGAGAGTTCCAGCTGGCGCCGCTCCTCGGCATGGGCATGGAGCGCCGGCTGATAGGTGCAGTGAATCGAACCGCCCTCATCCTTGGCCTGGTAAAGCGCAAGGTCGGCGTTGCGCATCAATGTCTCGACGGCTTCCCCGTCGCGCGGACCGATGGCCGAACCGACACTCGCCCCGACATAAAGCGTGTGATGCTCAACTTCATAAGGGAGCGAGAGATGCTCGATGATCGATTGCGCGACCTTGTCCACGCGTCCGCGATCCGAAGCGTCGCGGATAACCACCGCGAATTCATCGCCGCCCAGGCGCCCGCAAAGTTCGTTCTCGCTCATCAGGCCCTTGAGCCGCGAAGCAACGCGCGCAAGCAATTCATCTCCAACGAGATGCCCAAGGGAATCGTTCACTTCCTTGAAGCGGTCGAGATCGATCATCAGGAACGCACAGCGCGTTCGCCACTGCGCGGCATAGCGCATGGCTTCGCCCAGCGCTTCGGTCAGCATCAGGCGGTTCGGAAGCCCCGTCAGCGTATCATAGCGGGCAAGGTAAGCGATCTTTTCGTCGGATTCACGCCGCTCGGTAACGTCGGACCCAACACCGCGGAATCCCAGGAAGGTGCCGTTCTCGTCCAGCATCGGAGTGCCGGAAAGTTCCCACCAGCGCTTTTGCCCGGCGATCAGGACCTGAACCAGCAGATTGGAGAAGTTTTCGCGGCGTTTGAGCCGTTCGGCGAGGTCATGCAGGCTTGGCGGAAACTGGCCGGTTTCCCAAGCGGATCCCGCAACCAGCTGGATGAAGGATTTGCCGTTGATCTCTTCCAGATCCAAGCCAAGCGCAAAGGCGAAACGCGGGCTGGCGGACCGGATCTTGCGCGCGGTATCAATCTGCCAAAGCCAGTCCGCCTCGTTCTCTTCGAATTCACGCAGAAGCAGCGAGACGACTTCGCTCTGCTCGGCAACGTCGGCTTCGGCAATGCGCGATGCGAGATAGGTGCGCGCGTTGCGCACGGCGCCGCCCATGGCAAGGCCGCAGAATGAGGCAACCAATGCGGCGTAACCGTAACGCCCTTCCTGAGCGAACATCGTGATCGCTGCAGCACCAGTAACAAGCGCAAGCACCAGCGTTGTGACGGGTGTCGATGCAAAGGCCAGCGCGGTGCCGGTTATGAGCATTGCAGTCAGCGCCCAAAAGGCGATGTGATCGATCTCTTGGGCATATGGCATGAAGAGAAAATACGGGGCAGCCCACACCGCCGCGACGAGGGCCACGGCCGCCATATGGCGAAAATACTCGCCCCGCGTCATGGCCCTGCGATCGACATCGCACAGTGCATTGTCAACATGCGAAGCGTGCCACAAGGATGCAACGAGCGCGAGCACCCATCCCGCAAGGAGATAGTGCGGCACCGTTTCGAAGAAGATGCTGAGTGTCAGGAACAAGGCAATGGCATGAGCCAGAAAGCGCGAAGCCGACATCGCTTCAAGCCGCGCATACTGCAATGCGCGGAGCCGTGCCCAGCTGCCCTCTTGAGGCTGGGTCAGGCCAACAACGGCCAGATTGGTCAGCCTGAGCGGCAGACGCGGAAGATCGGCGTGCGTTTCTTTCACGCCGATGCAAGTAGTGAAAATTGGTTAGCGCCGCGTAAACTTGCCGCGCAGTAGTAAGCCTGAGACGGATTTACTCAACCGTTACGGATTTCGCCAGGTTGCGCGGCTGATCGACATCTGTGCCTTTCACACAGGCCGTATGATAGGCCAGTAATTGCACGGGAACGGCATAAACGAGCGGCGCGATCAGCGGATGAACCTTGGGCATTTCGATGGTCGCCATGCAACCTTCCCCCGCCTCGGCCAGGCCTGCAGCATCCGATATCAGAACAATCTTTCCGCCGCGCGCGCGCACTTCCTGCATATTGGAAACCGTCTTTTCGAACAGCGGGCCGGATGGCGCCAGCACGATCACCGGAACCGCCTCGTCAATCAGTGCGATCGGCCCATGCTTCATTTCACCCGATGCATAACCTTCGGCATGAATGTAGCTGATTTCCTTCAGTTTCAGTGCGCCTTCCATAGCAAGCGCATAGTCCGGGCCCCGCCCCATATAGAGCACGTCCCGCGCAGGCGCGATGAGATGCGCCATGTTCGCGATTTCCTCGTCATGCAGCAGTGCGGCATTGAGACTGGCCGGCGCTTCCAGCAGATGCCCCACTACATCGGCCTCTTCCTCGCGGTCCATCCTGCCCTTCACCACCGCCATACGCGTGGCCAATGCCGCGAGCACGGCAAGCTGACAGGTGAAGGCCTTGGTCGAAGCGACCCCGATCTCCGGCCCTGCATTGGTGGGAAGCAGTAGGTCGGCCTCTCGCGCCATTGAACTGGTCGGCACATTGACGACAACGGCAATCACCTGCCCGGCCGCTCTGCAATGGCGCAGTGCCGCAAGCGTATCGGCGGTTTCGCCGCTTTGCGAAATGAATATGGACAGTCCGCCTTCCATCAGGACCGGATCGCGATATCTGAACTCGCTCGCCACATCGATATCGACTGGGACCTGAGCGAAATGCTCGAACCAGTATTTCGCGACCATCGCCGCGTAATAACTCGTCCCGCAGGCGACAATCGTCACGCGGCTGATATCGGATAGATCGAAATCCACTTGCGGAAGGCTGACCTGGCGTTCCAGCTGGCGGATATAGGAGCGCAAGGTCTGCGCCACCGCCGTTGGCTGTTCGAAGATCTCCTTCTGCATGTGATGGCGATAGTTACCCTTTTCGATCTCGCTGGCAGACGCATTGGAGGTTGTGATTTCACGTTCGACCGGATCGTTCTGCTTGTCGAAGATCTGTGCGCCATCGCGCGTCACGATCGCCCAGTCGCCTTCTTCGAGATAGGCGATACGCTGGGTAAGCGGTGCAAGCGCAAGCGCATCGGAGCCCAGATAGGTCTCTCCGTCCCCGTAACCGATTACCAGCGGCGATCCGAGCCGCGCACCGATCAACATGTCCGGATGTTGGCGAAAAGCGATCGCCAAAGCGAATGCGCCGCGCAGCTTCGGCAGGATTTCGCTTACGGCCGCAGCGGGATCCTTCCCGGCCTCGATTCCTTCCGAGATCAGATGCGCCACGACTTCGCTATCCGTCTCGCTTTCGAACTCGCGGCCGCGCCCGGAAAGCTCTTCCCGCAATGAACGGAAGTTCTCGATGATGCCGTTGTGGACGATGGCCACTTCGCGCGTCGCGTGCGGATGGGCGTTGTTCTGCGTCGGCGCGCCGTGGGTTGCCCAGCGCGTATGCGCTATGCCGAGAGTCCCCGGTGCAGGATTGTTTTCAAGCTCGGCAACCAGATTGACGAGCTTGCCCGGAGCGCGGCGGCGAACGAGGTTCCCATCATGCACAGTGCACACGCCGGCACTGTCATAGCCGCGATATTCCATGCGTTTGAGGCCTTCGACCAGCCTGTCGCTGACCGCTTCCTTGCCGACGATGCCGATTATTCCGCACATAGGATTATATGTTCAATTCTTGTTACGGGCAGGACGTGGCCCGGATCGGAGCCACACTTCGTCCCTAGCGAATATTGCACGTTGCGCAAAAAAACACCCCATGATCCGGACGCATCCCCCAAATATCCCGGCCGAAATGAACACTTGCTTTGCAAGCTTACGGTTTGGAAAAGAACGGACACCCTTGGCGGCCAACCACGCACAGGGAATTGGGAGGCAGAATGCTGCTGGAAACGATCGCAACCGGCCACACGCCGATGGATATGAGTGACCTTTCCGGCAAGGTCGCCGTTGTGATCGGCGGCGCATCCGGCATCGGCCTGGCTCTGGCCCGGCGGCTACAGGCGGAAGGCATGCAGATTGTCCTGGCGGATTTCGATCCGCAGCCGCTCGAGAATGCTGCGCATGACCTTGGAGCATTCCCCGTCCTGACCGATATCCGCGATCCGGACAGCGTGAATGCGCTCGCCCAGCAGGCGGTAGAGCGCTTTGGGACAGTGGACATATTGTGCTCCAACGCCGGCGTCTCGCGCATGGCGGGGATACAGCATTTGACCCTGCAGGACTGGCGATGGCTGTTCGAGGTGAACATGTTCGGCGCGGTGAATGCGGTGGAAGCGTTCCTGCCGATCCTGAAAGACAATCCGAAAGGAGCCCATATTCTGTTTACCGCGTCGCTTTCCAGCTTCTACCCGACGCGCGCCCAGGCAGCCTATGGGGCGACGAAATATGCCCTCGCCGCCTTCGGCGAAACACTCGCTCTAGAACTGCAGGCGGAAGATGTCGGTGTCGGCGTCACGCTGCTTTGCCCCGGCCCGGTGCGCACCAATATCGGTACCGGCTATGCCAAGCGCGAAGAACAGTATCGCGCAGCTTCGCCTTCAGTGTCCTCCGCCCCCGACATCCATGAACAGGCATTCCGCGCCGAAACCTATCAGGAGGATTGGGCCAGCGCCGATGAAGTGGCCGATTCCGCGCTGCAGGGAATGCGCCGCGGGGAAATGTGGGTCATCACCCATCCCCGGCTGATGTCCGCCGCGCTGGAGCGCAACCGGGCAATTGCCGAGGCGGCCGAGCGGGAAGAGAATACCGCAAGCTGACACGCCGCCAGAGCTTCCTGGCCTGCCACAAAGTGCAAGCGCAGATCTTCGCACCGCCACGAACGCAAGATTGCCGCGGCGAACATATCCTGATCAATTGGTTCCACAATTATCGGGAGAGTCGCATGTCAAATCTGACGCTTCGGCTGCTTGGCGCCGCTGCAGTGACGCAGTTCGCCTTAGCTGTACCCGCACTGGCCGAGGCCGGTGCGCAAGAGCGGGTTCAGCCCGTCCCGCCGCCAAGCCCGTTCCAGACCGAGGCGGAACGCAAGGCCGCATCGCCTGACGACAAATCGCCCAAGGTGGTGGTGAACGCTTTCAACCAGATGGCATTCTTCGACGGCGATCCGATCGGTGCGATCGAGAAATATGTGTCCGACGATTTCGTGGAGCGATACCCGGATTTCGCAAATGACGAATAACCGAATGACAAGGAAGCGACGATCGCCTTCTTCGAGACCCGGGGATGGAAAACAGGCGAACAGAACAAGGATACGGTTTATCAGGTCCTGGCCGAGGGCGACCGGGTAATGGTGTTCCACCACGTCACGATGGGGCCGGACGATCTGGGACTGGCCTTCGTCGACATCTTCAGGGTGGAAGATGGATTGATCGTGGAGCATTGGGCTGTCGGGCAGCCCGTCTCGGAAAAGGTGTCGCCGCGCCACAGCATGTTCTGACAGGCGCGCTGGCCAGTGCCCGTCAGTTCTTCTTCTGCGTTTCCTTCTTACGCTTCATCGCGTCGTGGAAGCGGTCGGCCCAGCCCGGTTTCACCAGCTGTTCGCCGCGAACCATCCGCATGTCGCCGGCATCCACATCGCGCGAGACCGCGCTGCCCGCCGCCACGATCGCGTCCGCGCCGATCTTCAGCGGTGCGATCAATGCGGAGTTGGAACCGATGAAGGCCCTCTCCCCGATCACGGTCTTATATTTAAAATAGCCGTCATAATTGCAGGTGATCGTGCCCGCGCCGATATTCGCGCCCGCCCCGATCTCCGCATCGCCCAGATAGGTCAGGTGGTTGGCCTTCGCCCCCTTGCCCAGCACGGACTTCTTGATCTCCACGAAATTACCGACCTTGGAGCCTTCCTGCAGCTCCGCACCGGGGCGCAGGCGGGCAAACGGCCCCACTTCAACGCCGCTTTCGATCGTTGCCCCTGCAATATGGGAAAAGCCGTGGATCGTGACCCTGTCCGCCACAACCACGCCGGGGCCGAAGATCACATTGGGCTCGATCGTGACGTCGCGCCCGATTTTCGTGTCCCAGGCGAAGAACACCGTTTCTGGCGCAGTCAGCGTTGCGCCATCGGCCATCGCTTCCACGCGGCGGCGAGCCTGCCAGCGCGCTTCCGCCTCCGCCAGTTCGCTCCGGCTGTTGATCCCGGCGACCTCTTCCGGATGTTCCGCAGTCACCACGGCGCAAATCCGTCCGTCGGCCAGCGCCAGGTTCACGATATCCGGCAGGTAATATTCGCCTTGCGCATTATCGTTGCCCACGCGGGCAAGCAGGCCGAACAGATCGGACCCGCGCACAGCCATCAGGCCCGAATTGCACAGGGTGCAGGCGCGCTCCGCCTCAGTCGCATCCTTGTGCTCGACCATCTTTTCGATCCGCCCGTCGCTGGCGATCACGCGGCCATATTGCAGCGTGTCGGCAGGCTCGAATCCCAACACGACCGCCGCCGGCGCATCCTCCGCTTCCAGGCGGGAAATCATCGCCCGCATGGTCTCGCTGCGCACGAAAGGCACATCGCCATACAGGATCAGCACGGGGCCATCGAACCCGGCCAGAGCGCTCTCTGCCTGCTGCACCGCATGGCCGGTCCCCAGTTGAGGTTCCTGCACCGCCAGTTCAGCCCGGCCTGCCAGTGCGCCTTCCAGCTGATCGCGCCCGTCCCCCACCACGACAACCGTCCGCTGCGAAGCGAGCTCGTCCAGCGAGGCCAGCAGATGCTCGATCATCGCCCGGCCCGCAATCGGGTGGAGCACCTTGTGCAGATCGCTTTTCATGCGGGTTCCCTTGCCCGCGGCAAGGACGATAGCGGCGACAGAAGAGGCAGGATCACTCATGGCGCAAGCCATGCCATCATTTCATTGCGGTTTCCATATAGACACGGCACAGGTCGCCCGGATGACGGAATTTCCCTTTACCATGATCGGCTTCGACCTGGACGGAACGCTGGTCGATTCCAACCCCGATATCGGCCCTTCGATCAACCATGCCATCACGCAGTTCGGCCGCGAGGCGATTCCGGTGTCGGAGACCTTCAGGCTGATCGGCGGCGGTGCTCGGCTGATGCTCTCACGCGCGCTCGATCTGACTGGCGGGCCGCTGCCGGAAGACGAGTTCGAAGAAGCGCACAGGCTGCAGCAGAGCTATTACGAGGCGAATATCGCCGTCCACTCCAAGCCCTATCCCGGCTGCCTGGATACGCTGGACCGGCTCGCCCAGCTCGGCTGCACATTGGCGGTGGTGACCAACAAGCGGGAAAGCTTCGCGATCAAGCTGCTGGAAGAGCTGGACATGGCAGCCCGCTTCGCCTGCATCCTGGGCGGCGATACGCTTGGCCCCGGCCGCTCCAAGCCCGAACCGGACATGATCGAAGAGGCTATCCGGCAGTGCGAGCGCTATGGCCGCTTCGCGATGGTGGGCGATTCATCCTACGATGTGCGCGCGGCAAGAGCGGCCGGAGTGCCCTGCGCGATTTTCAGCTTCGGCTATCACGATGCCCCGCCGGAGACCTTGGGCGCGGATGCCCTGCTCCACCATTTCAGCGAGTTGGTGCCCGCCTTGCGCGGCCTCTGAGGCCCCGCAGATCACAGGGCCTCACCGCTCGCTGTCTCTTGTTCCCGCAAGGATCAGAAATCGAATTGCGCGCGCATTCCGAATGTGTCGACACCGTAGGAACTGCCCGATGCCGAGAGGATCGCGGCATCGTCATAGCTCATATGGCCGTAATCGATCAGGAACCGCGTGAAATCGGTCGGCGTCCAGACCAGTGACACGGCATAGCCATTCTGCGTGCCGCCCACCACGGCTCCATCGGTGAGATCCAGATAGTCGTAGCGCAAATTGATCTGCAGGGCGCCCAGCCCGCCTTCGCCCACCGGATTGGCGGGCTTCGTGCGGTCGAACTTGAAGCCCTTATAGCCGCGCCGATCCCCGCCGGTCAGGAAATAGCCGATCTCCGCATAACCGCCGAAGAAGGTGGGATCGTCCATCATCGGCCGCTTGACGGACTGCCAATAGGCTTCCGCAACCGCATGGAAAGGCCCGCTGATCGCGGCGGCCTCCAGCCCGGCGCCGAATTCGCCGGTCGCGGGAATGGCGCTGGTATCGATGAAGCGCGTATCGGTGAAATGGACATGCGGCCGCTGGCGATAGCGCACCGACTGGCCAGCATCGTTCAAATCGCGCCAATGCAGCGAACCGCCGAAATGGAGCTGCGTGTCGCCCGCCTTGGGCGCAAAGACCGCGCGGCCATCCACGCTGAGACTGTTATTCTCGTCGCTATCCAGATCGGCGATGGAATCAGTGAAGACGCCGGCCTGGACCAGCAAATCCCCGCTGGTGACCTGCCCCGATACGCCCACGCGGCGTTCGAAGCCGAAGGCATCGGTGAAGGCCGCCCGCTCCATGAAGGACAGGAACCGGCTGCTGGTGAGTTCTTCCAGCGACTGGAAAGTGTTGTGCTGGCCGATCGTGACCTCAAGATCCTTGTGCTCATAGGTCAGCAGGGCATCGGTCAACTCCGCACCGCCTTCCGCGAAATCGACCTCGATCTTGTAACCGAACCCGCCGGCAATATCGCCTTGCACGCCAATCCGGGCGCGGCGCACTTCATTGGCGAAGCCCAGGCCCGCATCGCTAACACCATCCGGCGAACTCACCGTGCCCGCATCCACCTGCAACCGGCCGAAAGGCTTGAAGCTCCAATCGCCATCATCCTTGCTGAGCTCGGCCACGGGGGCAGGTTCTGCCGCCGCTACACTCGCAGCCTCGGCCTGGGCGCTGGCCTGCATGGCCGCCTCGCCCGCTGCATCGGCCTTGGCGTCCGCCGCCTCCAGCTCTCCTTCCAGCACATCGATCCGGTCGGCCATCGCCTCCATCTGCTGCCGCATCTGGGCGAGTTCGGCGCGCAAAGCCTCGGTTTCGCTGGAAGTTTCCGCTGCTGCAGGGACGGCCCAGCCCAGGGCAGCAGCCAGCGCGATGGCGGAAACGGGACGGTATTTTTTCATTGAGCGATCTTTCACGATTTCTGATTCATTACAATTCGGTTGCGCCTCTAGGACGGTTTGATGACTGTTATGTGACAACCGTCTTGCAAGGCACCTTGGCGGCCGGGCGGGCGATCCCGGCAGGCAGTTGAAACCCACATGAAGCCGTGCCATCCCAGCGGGAATGGCGGCGCGAGATTGCAGCAATGCCGCGCGCCCAACCCCAATCGGGAGAGTTTCAATGTCCGTTTCGTTCAAGGATCGCGTGGCCATCGTCACTGGCGCAGGGGGCGGGCTCGGCCGGGCCTATGCACTCGAACTCGCGAAGCGCGGGGCGAAGGTCGTGGTCAACGATCTGGGCGGTGCGCGCGACGGCACCGGCCACAGCGATGCTGCGCTGGAAGTGGTCGAGGAGATCAAGCAGGCCGGCGGCGAAGCGATGTCGAACGGGGCCTCCGTCACCGAATATGAGCAGATGGTGGAAATGGTCGCCAAGGCGAAGGAAGAATGGGGCGGCGTCCACGTTCTGATCAACAATGCCGGCGTCCTTCGGGACAAGAGCTTTGCCAAGATGGAGCCGGAAGACTTCGAATTCGTGGTCAAGGTCCACCTGTTCGGCTCCGCCTATGCGACCAAGGCGTGCTGGGACCTGATGCGCGAGCAATCCTATGGCCGTGTGCTGATGACCACCAGTTCCACCGGGCTCTACGGCAATTTCGGCCAGGCCAATTACGGCGCTGCCAAGGCGGGGCTGGTCGGCCTTGCCAAGACGCTCCACCTCGAAGGCGCGAAATACGATATCAAGGTCAACACGCTCGTCCCGCTGGCCGGCACGCGCATGACCGAGGATATCATTCCCGAACAGGCTTTCGAGATGTTCGCGCCGGAGAACGTCGTTCCGGCCGCGCTCTATCTGGTCAGCGAGGACGCGCCCAACAATGTCATCGTGGGCGGCGGCGTCGGCGGATACCATTCCGCCTGGGTGACGATGAACACGCCCGTGATCCTGCCCCCCGAAGAACGCACGGTGGAAGGCTTCGCCGCGCATTGGAAGGAAATCTCCAACCGCGAAGACGATTTCGTTCCGCAATCGGGCATGGAACAGACCCAGCGGACCCTGGCCGAGATCCAGAAAGCCGGCTCCAAATAACCGCCCCGGTGGCGGACATAGGCGCGCAGGCAGAATGCATGCCTGCACCGCCCCGCATACGGCACAGGCCCGCATTCCGCCCGCCCCCGAAACGACCGGCGGGGCGGCGGCTGCGAATCATACATTCACGATATCAAATAACCGTATAGGTTAGATCAGACATCGTCCTGTGTAGGAAAGCGTTATTTTCGCGAGAGGCAGGAAGCGCGCAATTCCGCGCCTATTCGTCGACGACCTTTACCAGGCGGCGTTCGATCGGGGCGAGCACGCCCGCCAGTTCGTGCCCGCGCTTGAGGACCTGGCCCTGTTCGCCGAACAGCGTCCACATGCCCTGGCGGTTGCGCAGCGCGGGGCGCTTTTCGATGCGAGTCTGCGGATATTCCGCCGTACGCCGGAACGCCGCGAACACCGCAATGTCGCGGTTGAAATCCATCGCATAGTCGCGCCATTCGCCCGCTGCGACCATCCGCCCATAGAGATCGAGGATACGCATCAACTCGCCGCGCTCGAAGCCCACCTGCTGAACTCCGTGCCCCGGAAACGCTCCGGGAAAGGCAAGAACTTTCGATGCCTGCGGCCCGTTTGCCGCCATCAGCTATCCGTCCCGCTGCGCTTGGTAGCTGGCGCTTCGTCGCTGCCACTCACTGCCTGGATGGCATCGAGCTGCGCCTTCAGCTCGGCCAGCTGCGCTTCAAGCATTTCAATCCGCTGGCCCGTCGGTTCGCAGGGCTCGTCGCACGGCGTGCCATAGGGGATGAACTCGCGCATCCAGGTTTCGGCGGGGACCAGCGTGGACCGCGCCTTCAGGCCGATCATGGTCGCGCCTTCGGGTACATCGTCCGTCACCACGGCATTGGCGCCGACCCGGGCCCGTTCGCCGATCGTGATCGGCCCGATGATCTGCGCGCCCGATCCGATGATCACATTGTCTGCCAGCGTAGGATGGCGCTTGCCGCCCTCGCCGCTGGTGGGGTTCGTCCCGCCTAATGTAACGCATTGATAGATCGTGACATTATTGCCGATCTCGGCCGTCTCACCGATCACCGTAAAGCCGTGATCGATAAAGAAGTTTTTCCCGATCCTGGCGCCGGGATGAATATCGATCGCGGTCAGAAACCGCGAAAAATGGTTCACCATCCGGGCAAGGAAGAACAGATTTCCCTTGAACAGCCAGTGCGCGACGCGATGAAAGGCGAGCGCCCAGACGCCCGGATAAAGCAGGATTTCCCAGCGGGAACGCGGTGCAGGATCGCGCTCTCGCACGGAATCCAGATATTTGACCAATCGTTCGAACATCCTGGCCTCGATTCTTCCCCAAAATCAGCCTTAAAGCAAGTTGTGTTGCTCTGGCCCTAACGTGGCTTCCAGCGCGGCACGCCAGATCGCCATGGTTGCCGGCTGCTTCCGCTCGAGGCTGAGCCGGTCGATGATGTCCACCAGCCTCTCCAGCCCCGCAAAACTGCGCTCGCAGCGTGGGACCAGATAGGCCGCCGCCCCTTCTCCCAGCGCCAGCCCGCGTTGTTCGGCCAGGGATAGGATAAGGTTACTTGCCATTTCGTCGTCTGGAGCGCCGATTTCAAGATGCAGCGCCGCCCCCAGCCTCGACCTCAGGTCGGGCAGCGAAATTTCCCAGTTTTCCGCGTCTGCGACCAGCAAAAGGGGCACGCCGTCCTCTTGCGCTCGATTCCAGCGATGGAACAATTCGGTTTCGTCGATCCGGTCCGCGCCGTCTATCGCCCGGCCCTTGCCCTGCTGTTCGAACCAGCGGGCAATAAGCGATTTGCCCGATCGGGGCGGCCCCGTCAGCACGGCCGTGCGAAATGGCCAGTTCTCGGGGGCGGCCAGCGCTTCGAAAATATGGGCGTTGGCCGAACCGACCACGATCCTTGCGGGCCCCCTGCCCGGACCCGGATGCAATGGGAGGGCAATCTGCGACATCGCGGCCCCGGCTACCTGCTGATGGAGAGCGCGTTGCCGCCCTGTGTCACACTGAAGCCCCGCGCTCGCAAGGCTTGGGCGAGCGAGGCCAGATCGCCCGCATAGGTCACGCGCATCACCGAAACGCCGCCGATGGCGACACTGCTAGTGCCGGCGCCGCGCACGCCCGGTGTGCCGCGCACGATGCCGATGATCTCATCCACATCCGCCGCGCCGGGCGTCGCGAATTGCACAACGAAGCTGGTGACCGCTTGCGTTCCGGTTCCTTCGAGGCCCTCGATCTCTACCGGCACGGCAAGGCCAGCCGCTGCCGCAGCCTCTTCCGCCCGCGTGACCTGCCGTTCGGCATCGATCAGCGCGGCAATCGTGGGATCGAGCACCAGCTTGTCCGCGCGCAGGGTCGGATCGGGCTTCAGCGTCCCGCGATTGAGCGCGCTTGTATAAATCGCATTGAGCCGGTCCAGCGCCTCGTCCAGCATCGCGGGCACGCCGTCTTCACCCTCGGCACGCAGGGTGAAACTCTCGATCAGCCTGTTGTCCGGGCCATAACGCGCAGTGAATGTGCCGACCACCGGGCCGCCGGGCCATTGCCGTTCCAGATGCGCGATCGGGAAGATCACGTCGGCCGCGCCGAACGCGTCCAGCGCATTGCGCCACCAATTGCGGCTGCGCCGGCCCAGCTGGCCATAATTGATCAGCAGCGAATCGCCTCCGGCGCCGGACGGGCGCACATAGTCGATCGCACTGGCGCCGGTTTGATATTCGGCCCAGGCCCGCTGCCACAGATGGCGCGTCTCATAGACCGTGTAGGTGCCGCCAGCGCGCAGCACCGGAATGGTCAGCATCGGCGCGGAATTGGCGCGCGGCCCTTCGCCCTGGCCGATCAGCGCCCCGGCGCGCGTACGGTCGAACACCACCCCAAGCCGGGCGATATAGCGCCGCGGACCAACCTGTTCGCTCTCGATCACCACGGCGGAGACCATGTCTTCCAGATTCGAATCGCTCACCGTGGGCCCGCCGAGCTTTTCCCATGCCTTGCGCTGCGCCTCGATCCAGCCGTTCTTCCGCGCGTCCTGCGAATTCTTGCCGGTGACGTTCACTTCGATCCCGCCCACCGCGATGTCCGCGCTGCTGGCGACCGGCGCGATCCCGCGCTCTCCGGCCACTTGCGCGATCAACGCCTGGCCCAGAGGGACTGCCGCAATCAGCCCGGCACAGGCCGCCAGCCAGACGATCCGGCCGCTGCCGATGCGGTGCACAAAGGGCTGAAAGGAGGAGGATGAAAGGGTCATTTGGGGAAACTGCGCGTCTTTTGCCCAAAGGGACATGGAAATCCAAGCGGGAATGCGCCAAAGCCCATTTCCATGACGTCCAACAACCCGCCCCCCAATTCCTATACATACGAACAGGCCGGTGTCTCGATCGACGCCGGCAATGCGCTGGTCAAGGCGATCGGCCCGCTGGTGAAGGCCACGGCCCGGCCTGGCGCGGATTCCGAACTCGGCGGCTTCGGCGGCTTTTTCGATCCGCGTGCGGCGGGTTACACCGATCCGTTGCTGGTCGCCGCGAATGACGGGGTGGGCACGAAACTCAAGCTCGCCATCGGTTATGACCGGCACGACACGATAGGCATCGATCTGGTGGCGATGTGCGTGAACGATCTGATCGTCCAGGGCGCGGAACCGCTGTTCTTCCTGGATTATTTCGCCACCGGCAAACTGGATAACGGCGTTGCCGAACGCGTGATCGGCGGAATTGCCGAAGGCTGCCGGATGGCCGGCTGCGCGCTGATCGGCGGCGAAACGGCCGAAATGCCCGGAATGTATTCGCCCGGCGATTACGACCTGGGCGGCTTTTGCGTGGGCGCTGTCGAACGCGGCCAGCAGCTGACCGGTGAGAAAGTCGCGCCCGGGCATGTGCTGCTGGGGCTCGTCAGTTCCGGCGTCCATTCCAACGGATATTCGCTCGTGCGGCGCCTGGCCGACGATCTGGGATGGCGCATGACGGAACCTGCCCCCTTCGACGAGGAACGGCTGCTGATCGAAGCGCTGATCGAGCCGACCCGGATCTACGTGCAGAGCGTGCTCCCCTCGATCCGCGCGGGCAAGATCGACGCGCTGGCCCATATTACCGGCGGCGGGCTGCTGGAAAACATTCCGCGCGTCCTGCCCAAAGGTGCGCATGCCGTGATCGATGCCGATGCATGGAAGCAGCCGCGGCTGATGAAGTTCCTGCAGAAACAGGGCAATATCGATCCGGCCGAAATGGCGCGGACCTTCAATTGCGGTGTCGGCATGGTGCTGGCGGTCGAACCCGGCATGGTGAAAGACGTGAAGTCCGAACTGGCCGAGCGCGGCGAACGCGCCTTCAAGATCGGCGAGATCGTGGAAGGGGACCGTGGCTGCACGGTACGCGGACCCAAGGGCAAATGGGGCGCACAAGCCGATTGGGAAGCCGTGCATCGTGCCTGAAGAGGCGGTCGGCAAGGCCAAAGTCGCCGTGATGCTTTCGGGCAACGGCACGACCATGTCGGCCCTGCTCTATCACTCGCGGCTTTCCGGCTGCCCTTATGAAATCGTTCTGGTCGCCAGCAACAAGCCGGAGGCGCGCGGCCTTCGCATTGCCGAGGCCGAAGGCGTGGAAACTTTCGCCCTATCCCACAAGGGCATGGCGCGCGAAGATCACGATGCGGCGATGGACCGGGCCTTGCGGCAAGCGGGCGCGGATTGCGTTGCCCTGTGCGGCTATATGCGTGTGCTTTCACCCGGTTTCGTGGAGCAATGGGCGGGACGGATGCTCAACACCCACCCCGCCCTGCTGCCCAAGTTCAAGGGGCTCGAGACGCATCAGCGCGCGATCGATGCCGGCGAAAGCCATGGCGGCTGCTCGATCCACGTGGTCACGGCTCAGCTGGATGACGGGCCGGTGCTGGGCCAGATCCCTGTGCCTATCCTGCCCGACGACACGGCCGAGACACTGGGCGCGCGCGTGTTGCTGGCGGAATACCAGCTCTATCCCCGGGTCCTGTCAGACTTCGTGTCGAACCCGCCCGGCCCGGCCTGACCGGGCCGGCAATCAGGCGCGGCGGCCGATCCAGGGAATAACCATCCCCACCTTGCGGCGATATTCGACGTAAGTGTCACCGAATGTGCCGACGAGATCCTTCTCCTCATAGTGGATCCCGATCAGGATATAGATCGAAAAGCCCAGGGCCAGGATCAGATGGCTATAGGTCATTTCCGGCGTGGCCCAGACTGCCAGCAGCATCCCGCTGTAAATCGGATGGCGTACCGCCCTGTAGAACAGCGGCTGGCGCAGCTCATGCGGCTTTGCCTCCTGTCCGCGGAAATAACGCCAGGCCTGCGCCAGGCCGAACAGCTCCCAATGGCTGATGAGATGCGTCGCCACGAACAGGATCAGCCAGCCCAGGGCGAACAGCACCCAGATCGCAATCCGCAGCCCCTGATTTTCGACCGACCAGACGCTGCCTGCAATTGGGTGCCACAACCAGAACATCACACCGAGCACGATCGCAGTCGCCAGGCAGTAGATACTTCGTTCGATGGGATTGGGGACGATCTTCGTCCAGCCGACCTTGAAGCTCTGGCGGGCCATCACGGAATGCTGGATGCCGAACAGCGCGATCAGGCCGATATCGACCGCCACGGCGACACTGACAGGGCCATCCAGCCCCTTGTCGACATGGGTCGGCATGAACGGAAAACCGGCAACGAAACCAACGAGATAAACGAAAGCAGCGAAGAAGGCCAAGTAGCAGGAAACTGCCACGGCCAGATAAACGGCACGGCTCATATCTATTCCCCCACGAAACGCCGGGAGATCGATCATGCTTTCAATTAATCCAGAATTTCGTCTTCGTGATCTTCCGGCGCCGCAGTGAATACCACCATCCGCGAGTCCGGTCGAATCCGCGCCTTTCCCGGGCCGATGCCGCATATGCAAAGGGCCGCCCTTGCGGACGGCCCTTCACTATCGAAACGGCAGATCGGGTTAGCCGACGATCTCTTCCGGCTTGAAGAAGAAATCGATCTCGATCTTCGCATTCTCTTCGCTGTCCGAACCGTGGACCGAATTGGCTTCGATCGATTCGGCGAAGGTCTTGCGGATCGTGCCTTCGGCAGCGTCGGCAGGATTGGTCGCGCCCATGATGTCACGGTTGCGCTTCACGGCGTCTTCGCCTTCCAGCACCTGAACCACTACCGGGCCGCTGGTCATGAATTCGACCAGCTCACCGAAGAAGGGGCGTTCCTTGTGAACCGCGTAGAAGCCTTCGGCCTGATCCTTGCTCATGTGAATGCGCTTGGACGCGACGACGCGCAGCCCGGCATCCTCCAGCATTTTGGTGACCGCGCCGGTCAGGTTGCGCTTGGTGGCATCGGGCTTGATGATCGAAAAAGTGCGGGTAACCGCCATCGGAGCTGTTCCTTCAGGAAATTGACGTAAAGTGTGAATTTGCGCGCGCCCCTAGCCTCCCCCACACAAACGGGCAAGCCCTATGGAGAGAGGGCCCACGCAGGAGAGGCCGCAGGCCGCCCTTGCCGGCCTGGGACTATTCGCCGCTTGCCTTGCTGACCGACAGGTTGACGGCAGTCATCCCGTCATCGCCGGGCGTGACATTCAGCACGAAGGTATTGCCGGCCCCGTCATCGCCGCCGATCATCGTGCTGGCCTGGTTCTTGAACTCGGTCTTCACGTCGATCCCGGCTGAATCGATCTGCGGACGGTAGAACGCCAGGACTTCCTCGGCCGAGGCATCGGTGCTCATCAGCACACTGACATTGGAGCCTTCTTCATGGCTGATCCTGGTGTTCGAAAGCACCGTGGCGCCGGGATAGAGGCTGAAGCCCTCGGGAAGCTCCGCATCGACATCGGCGCCGGACTGCATCGTGAATTCGCCATCATCGGTCTTCACCGAAATGCTGCCCTCACCATTTGACTGATCGACGGAATAGGTTCCGGTTTCGCCATCATCGGTCTGGAAAGTTCCCGACTGTTCCGAACCGCAAGCGGCCAGCGCCGCGCATGAGACAAGCAATGCCAGCTTCTTCATTTTCAATCCCCATTTCCTCTCTTGCCGGATTTTCTTCGCTGAGCGGAAACAGGTCAACTAAAAAGCCAGCTTGTCACGGCCCTTCGCGCCATTTGCCGCCTTCCTGTTTCCAAAACCGGCGCTCGACATCTTCATGCTGGCCCAGCATTCGCCAGCAATTTCGTGCGCCGTCCAATCCCGCTTCGGAGAAAAGCAGAAAGGCGCGATCGAATTTCATTGCATCGTCACGCCAGACACCGTCTGCCAGCGCGATGTAACGCGCGCCGTTCTCCGCCTCGCAATCTCCGGAGAGCAGGATCGGCTGACGCGCGGCATGCGCGTCCCCCGCCATTCCATGTGCCAGAAACGCCTCCGGCACACGCGTCCATAGCGCTTCGTCGATCCGCGTCAGTTCTTCGCCATCGCCGGAGACAGCCAGCAGCCGCTCACCTTCCTTGCGCGTCGCGCGCGCGATCAGGGGTACCACCGCCTCTGCAGGCGTGCCGCTCAACTGATAGAAATCGACGCGCATTCTTTTTGCCTACCGCTCCGCTGCTTGAGGCCCGAATTTCCGGCCTAACGCCCCGCTGCCCGAGGCCGGGAGCACAACCAGAGCCTTATCCCTCCAGATTGTCGCGCACATACCGGTCGAGCAAGCGCGCGCCATAACCGGTCGCGCCCTTGTCCCAAGTGGCGCCCGGCTTGTCCGCCCAGGCCATGCCGGCAATATCCAGATGTGCCCAGGGCGTGCCGTCATTGATATAGCGCTGCAGGAACTGCGCTGCCGTAATTGAACCACCCCAGCGCGGGCCGACATTCTTCATATCGGCAATCGGGCTGTCGATCAGCTTGTCATAGGCAGCGCCCAGCGGCATGCGCCACAACTTGTCTCCGCTGGTCTTGGCGGCGGCTTCCAACTTGCCTGCCAAAGCGTCCTCATTCGAAAACAGGCCTGCATATTCGTGGCCCAGCGCCACGATCATCGCCCCGGTCAGAGTCGCCAGATCGATGATTGCGGAGGGGCTATATTCCTGCTGCACCCAGCTGAGCGCATCGCACAGGACCAGCCGCCCTTCGGCATCGGTATTGATCACTTCCACCGTCTGGCCGGACATGGACGTCACGACATCGCCGGGGCGCTGCGCATTGCCGTCCGGCATGTTCTCCACCAGCCCGCAAATGCCCACGACATTGGCCTTCGCCTTGCGCTTGACGATGGCCAGCATGGCCCCCGCCACGGCGCCGGCGCCGCCCATGTCCCATTTCATGTCTTCCATGCCCGCCGCGGGCTTGATCGAGATACCGCCCGTATCGAAAGTGACGCCCTTGCCCACGAAAGCGGCCGGCGCTTCGCCCTGCTTGCCGCCGTTCCAGACGATCGCCAACAGGCGCGGCTTGCGGACGGAACCTTGCGCCACGCCCAGCAGCGCGCCCATGCCCAGATTCTGCATTTCCTGCTCATCCAGGACTCTGATCTGCGCGTCCGTTCCTTCGAAACGCGCCTTGCAGCGGTCCACGAAGCTTTCCGGATAGATGATGTTGGCCGGTTCGGTGACGAGCTCGCGCGTGAACTCCACGCCCTCGGCCAGAGCCTGTTCGACATTCCAGGCCGCTTCGGTGCCTTCGGGCGCATTGATGACAATCGTCTGGGCGAGCGAGCGCTTCTGTTCGTCCTTCAGCTTGGTGCGGTACGCATCGTGCCGCCAGCAGCGCAGGCGCAGCCCGATCAGAACCGCACTGGCCGTCTCAGGCGAGAAATCCGCCTGGCCCAGATCCAGTGCCAGCTTCGTTTCCCCGGAAGTCAGAAAGCGTGCGGCCAGTGCCGCCCCTGTCCGCTCCGCCGCTGCGACGCGATCGGATGCCCGCGGTTTGCCGGCACCGGCCAGCGCGAGCCGCACCAGCGATCCATCGCGTTCCACATAGGTTTCGAATATTTGGCCGGTCTTGCCGGTGAAGCGCGCGGCCTCGGCACCCTGGAGCACGGACTGTTCCAGCCAGGAAGGGATCGCCCCTTCATCGACGAGAAGCGCCTGAAGGCGGGGAAGCGATTCATCGGCTGCTGCGCGGAAAGTAAATTCCATGAAATCTCCGGTCATCCTTGAGTGCGGCAAGCAGAAACGTGTTTGCGCCGCGTGTTACACGTGCCGTTGCAGTTAAGGTGGACCAGTGCGATAGGCAAGGCATGCACCCTCTATTGCGGCCATCGCTGCACGCTTCCCTTTCATGTTTGAGAGCAGGCCGCTTGCCGGGCCCGCATGCCGTGCCGCGCGCAATTTCCGCAGGCCTGATTGCTGCCGCGCTGGGCTGCGCCGTTCCCGCCTCCGCCCAGGAAGACGAGGCGGAAAACCCCGGAATGCAGGAACAAGGCGGCGCGCAGGAGCAAAGCGAAGAGCGGGAGATTGCTTTCGAAGCCAACGAAGTCCGCTACGATTCAGACAATGAGATCGTCACCGCTTCCGGCGACGTGATCATGCGCAGTCACGGGGAATCAGTCCGGGCCGACCGGGTCAGCTGGGACCGCCGGGCGAACATGATCACTGCCTTCGGCAATATCCGATTCGTCGATAGCGACGGCAACACGCTCTACGCCGATACGCTTTCCCTCTCCGGCGATTTGCGGATCGGCGCCATGGACAACATGCTGCTTGCCTTGCGCGAGGGCGGAAGGCTGGCCGCACGCGAAGGCGAGCGGGAAGAAAACGGCAACGTCGCCTTGTCCTACGCCACCTATTCGGCCTGCGCGGTGGAGGATTTCGAAGGCTGCCCGAAGACGCCGAGTTGGCGGATCGTCGCCAAGCGCGTCATCTACGACCCGGACGAGAACCGGGTCCGTTTCCGCGGTGCGCAGCTCGAGCTGTTCGGCGCCCGGCTGGTCCCCCTGCCCGGCTTGGTCGTGACCACGGACGGCCGCGCGATATCAGGGCTGACCATCCCCAACCTGCGCATTTCCGCGTCGAACGGCGTAGAAGTGAGCGAGGGATATTATTGGCGCCTGGCCGACAATCAGGATCTGCTGGTCAACGGCCATGTCTATACCGAAGCGCCGCCGATGATCTCCGCGCAATACCGGATGCTCACCGGTGCCGGCGCCTTCCAGGTCACCGGCTATGCCACCCGCAGTGCGCGCATTCCGATCGGCGATTCAATCCCGGTGGATCTGGAGCAGGAGGATTGGCGCGGCTATTTCTTCGCCAACGGCAAATTCCAGCTCGATCCCAATTGGAGCGTGACGGGCTCCGTTCGTGCGGCGAGCGACCGCACGTTCCTGCGCCGCTACGACATAAGCCGCGACGACCGCCTGCGCTCCACACTCAATGTGCGTAGGATCGACGAGGATTCCTATTTCTCCATCGCTGCCTGGGTGACGCAAACCATGCGGTCGGACGATCCGCAGGGTCAGGTGCCGATCGCACTGCCGGTGATCGATTACCGCAGGCGGATCGACGATCCCTTCCTGGGCGGGAAGCTGGAGCTGCAGGCCAACAGCCTCGCCATTACGCGCACGGACGGGCAGGATACGCAGCGCGCCTTCGCCGGTGCCCGCTGGGACATGCGGCGCATTACGGGCCTGGGCCAGGAAGTGACTTTCACGGCGCTGGCCCGCGGCGACGTTTATCACTCGCAGGAAAACGACCTGACCGCGACCGACATCTATCGCGGCATGTCCGGGTGGCAGACGCGCGGCGTGGCGATTGGCGCCGTCGACGTGAAATGGCCCTTTGTCGGCGAATTTCTGGGCGGCACCCAGGTCCTGACCCCGCGGTTTCAGGTGGTGGCGAGCCCGCAGATCAAGAATCTCGATGTGCCGAACGAAGACGCCCGCGCGATCGATTTGGAAGACAGCAACCTCTTCGCGCTCAACCGCTTCCCCGGCTACGATCGGATCGAAGACGGCGTGCGTTTCACCTACGGCGTGGACTGGCAGTTCACGCGGCCCGGGATCAGGATCAAGACGACCGTGGGGCAATCCTACCGTCTCACCACCGATCCCACACTGCTGCCCGATGGTACCGGGCTTTCGGACCGGACTTCGGACTTCGTGGGACGAACGGAGGTACGCTACAAGGATTTCGTCAAGGTCACGCACCGGTTCCGGCTCGACAAGGATAGCCTGGCCGTACGCCGCAACGAATTCGACGCTGCCATCGGTTCCGACCGGACCTATCTTGAAGTCGGCTATCTCAGCCTGAACCGCGACATTCGCGGCGATATCGAGGATTTGCAGGATCGCGAGGAACTGCGCGTGGCAGGGCGTGTGGCCTTCGCGCGCTACTGGTCGCTTTTCGGTGCAGCCGTGGTCAATCTCACCGATGAAGACCAGGATCCCGACCGCCTGTCTGACGGTTTCGAGCCTTTGCGGACGCGCCTGGGCGTGGCCTACACCGATGACTGCCTGGAATTGGGCGTCACCTGGCGCCGCGACTATGTTGCCAGTGGCGACGCGCGCAGGGGCAACACCTTCCAGATTCACGTGGCGCTGAAGAATCTGGGCTTCTGAAGACCGGTTTGGGCTGCCGCAATGCCGCCATTGCAGCGCCGTGACGGCGGCATGACGGCAAGGCCGTTGGCACCGCCGCCCAAACACGCTATCGGCCCCTGCCTGAGGATAGGGGTCCCGCTGGCGTCAGCTCTGGTTAAGCCGCCAATAGCCAATCGGGAAAG
>JAUIFP010000076.1 GCA_030430365.1 Alphaproteobacteria bacterium
CGCCGAAAAAGCCGGCTCCGTCGGCTTCGGACGAGACTCCGCAGGAGCGTGTTGCACGGCTTCAGCGTGAGGCTGAGGAAGCGCGCCTTGCCTCGATGGAGGAAGCCAACCGCCGCGAGGAAGAAGCCAAGCAGAAGGCGATCGAGGAAGAGAAGCGCCGCGCCGAAGAGAATCGCAAGGCCGAAGAAGCGGCCGAGGAAGAGGCACGCAAGCAAGCCGAAGCCGAGGCCCAGCGCGAGGCGGAGCAGACCGAAGCGGAAGAACAGCCTGCAGCCGAGGCTTCGGAAGAAAGCCCCGCGCCTGCGCCAGCTCCGCGCAAATTCACGCCGGTCGCGCGGCCCGAAGCGCCCAAGCGGGCAGAGCGCAAGAAGGACGATCGCAAATCGGCCGGGCGCGACCGTGCCGGCGACGATCGCCGGCGCGGCGGCAAGCTGACCGTCAACCGTGCGCTCAATGAAGATGAAGGCGCCCGCGCCCGTTCTCTGGCTGCGCTCAAGCGCGCCCGGGAAAAGGAACGCCGTGCCCATTTCTCCGGCCAGTCGCAGCCGCGCGAAAAGCAGGTCCGCGATGTGATCGTACCAGAGGCGATCACGGTGCAGGAACTCGCCAACCGCATGGCGGAAAAGGGCGCAGACCTGGTGAAGGCCCTGTTCAACATGGACATGATGGTCACCGTCAATCAGACGATCGACCAGGATACGGCCGAGCTTCTGGTGGAAGAATTCGGCCACCGGGTTCAGCGCGTATCGGCCAGCGATATCGATATCGATACTTCGGGCGACGTCGATCCGGAAGAAACGCAGCAGCCGCGCCCGCCGGTCGTCACGATCATGGGCCATGTCGATCACGGCAAGACCAGCCTGCTCGACGCGCTGCGCGGCACCGATGTGGTGAAGGGCGAAGCCGGCGGCATCACGCAGCATATCGGCGCCTATCAGATTACGACCAAGGGCGGTGACAAGATCACCTTCCTCGATACGCCGGGCCACTCCGCTTTCACGGAGATGCGCGCGCGCGGTGCGAATGTCACCGATATCGTGGTGCTGGTGGTGGCCGCCGATGACGGGCTGATGCCGCAGACGATCGAAGCGATCAATCATACCAAGGCGGCCGGCGTGCCGATGATCGTGGCGATCAACAAATGCGACAAGCCCGAAGCGAACCCGCAAAGGGTGCGTGAACGCCTGCTCGAACATGAAGTGATCGTGGAAGAGATGTCGGGCGATGTGCAGGACGTCGAAGTTTCTGCGCTCAAGAAGACGGGGCTTGAGGACCTGATCGAGAAGATCAATCTCCAGGCCGAATTGCTCGAGCTCAAGGCACGCCCGGACCGCGATGCCGAAGCCACGGTGATCGAGGCTCAGCTGGACAAGGGCCGCGGCCCGGTTGCCACGGTGTTGGTCAATCGCGGCACGCTCAAGCGCGGCGACACTTTCGTGGTCGGTACCGAAAGCGGCCGTGTGCGCGCTCTGATCGACGACAAGGGCAAGCAGGTGAAGGAAGCCGGCCCGTCGGTTCCGGTCGAAGTGCTCGGCCTCAACGGCGTGCCCAATGCGGGCGACGTGTTGGCGGTTGTCGAAAACGAACAGCGTGCCCGCGAAGTCGCCGAATACCGCAAGGAACGCGCGGACGAGAAGCGCACGGCAATGGCCCCGGCCAGCCTCGACACGATGTTCTCGGCCCTGGCCGACAAGCAGAACGTCATCGAATATCCGCTGGTGGTGAAGGCCGACGTGCAGGGTTCTGCAGAGGCGATCGTCACTGCGCTCCACAATATCTCGAATGACGATATCAAGGTGCGCATCCTGCATTCGGGCGTGGGCGCGATCACCGAAAGCGACGTGACGCTGGCCTCGGCCACCGGCGCGCCGATCATCGGTTTCAACGTCCGCCCCAATGCCAAGGCGCGCGAACTGATCGAACGCAACAAGACGCGAATGAAATATTTCGATGTGATCTACGATCTCACCGACGATATTCGCAGCGAGATGGCTGGCGAGCTCGGCCCCGAAAAGATCGAGCATGTCGTCGGTCGTGCGGAGCTCAAAGAAGTGTTCCCTGCCGGCAAGCGGGACAAGGCCGCGGGCCTGCTGGTCACCGAAGGCTACCTCAAGAAGGGGCTGCATGCCCGCCTCACGCGCGAGGACGTCATCGTTTCGGCGACCACGATCGCTTCGCTGCGGCGCTTCAAGGACGATGTGGACGAAGTCCGCGCCGGCCTGGAATGCGGCGTGGTGCTGGCCGATACGAACGACATCAAGCCTGGCGACATGCTTGAAGTGTTCGAGATCGAGGAACGCGAACGGACCTTGTGATCACGCTCCCCTCTCTTACTTGAGAGGGGAGGGAGAATAGCCGATCATGGCCGATCAACGCTTTGGCAAGACGGAGAAAATGTTCCTGGCCGTGTTCGGCTCGGGGTTTCTCCTGCTGTTCGGCGGGTTCATCTTCATCGTGGCGAAACTGGTCAAAGGCTAATGGCAAGGAAGCAATTCACTGCGGAGGAACATTCGGTTCGCTTGCTGCGGGTGGGTGAACGCGTGCGCCATGTGCTGAGCGAGATCCTGGCGCGTCAGCAGGTGCATGACGATACGCTCTCTGCCCATTCCGTCAGCGTCACCGAAGTGCGCATGACGCCCGATCTGAGGCAGGCGACCGTCTATGTGAAGCCGCTGCTCGGCGCGGACGAGGATGCGGTGGTGAAGGCGCTGCAGCAGAACACCGCCTATCTCCAGCGCGAAGTCGCCAAGCGGCTCGGCCTCAAATTCGCGGCCAAGCTGAAGTTCCGCGCGGATGAAAGCTTCGAGGAAGCCGACCGGATCGAGAGGCTCCTATCCGACCCGCGGGTCCGGCGCGATCTGGACGATGGGGAAGAGGGCTAGGCGCGCGGATTAGCGTGCCACGGCCGCGCCGCCCCCGGCCGGTTCGATGAAGACCCCGGCACCCGGGCCCAGCGGAACATCCAGCACGGCCCAGAAGCCCACCATCGCAAGACCCGCCAGCATGAGCCCCACCGAATAGGGCAGCATCGTTGCAGCGAGGCTGCCGAGCCCGAAATCCTTCTGCCAGCGCTGGCAGAAGATCAGGATCAGCGGGAAATAGACCATCAGCGGAGTGATGATATTCGTTGCACTGTCGCCCACGCGGTATGCCGCGGTGCTCATTTCCGGCGAGATCCCCAGCAGCATCAGCATCGGCACCATCACCGGTGCTAGCAGCGCCCATTTGGCGCTGGCCGAGCCGACGAACAGGTTGAGCAGTGCAGAGAACAGCACGATCATGACCAGGAGCGCCCAGGCCGGGAGGCCCGATGCCCGCAGCAGATCCGCCCCCTCGACAGCGGTGATCAGCCCGAGATTGGACCAGCCGAACATGGCCACGAAATGCGCCGCGGCGAAAGCGAGGACGAGGTAGTAGGCCATGTCGCCCATCGAATCGCTCATCAGCTTCACCAGGTCGCGGTGATTGGCGATCGTTCCGGCCGCTTTGCCATAGGCCCAGCCGCCCAGCAGGAAGAGCAGGAAGAAGCCAGCCACCAGGCTTTGATAGAAGGGCGACATGCGTGCTTCGGGCGGGGCCTCCATGTCATAGAGCGGAGTGCCCGGCCCGATCAGGAAGAACAGCCACAGGGCGCAGACGCCCAGCATCGCCAGGCCGGCATGGCGCAGGCCCTTGCGTTCCTTGTCGGTCAGCGGCCGGTCCTGTTGCTCACCCGCGGCGGCGGAGCCGGCCTTGGACGGGTCCCACCGGCCCATCCGCGGTTCGATGATGCGGTCGGTCACGTACCAGATCACCGGCAGGAACAGGACCATCATCGCCATGATGAAATACCAGTTTCCGGCGATATTGGCGGTGAAGTCGCCGAAGGTCGCCTCAACCGAGGCCTCCGTGATGCCGAACAGCAAGGCATCCAGCTGGCCGGGCAGGAGATTGGCGGAAAACCCGCCGGAAACACCCGCAAAGGCCGCGGCGATCCCTGCCACCGGATGCCTGCCCGCAGCATGGAAGATGATCCCTGCCAGCGGGATCAGCACGACATAGGCAGCATCGGCTGCAAGGTTGCCCATCATCCCCACGAAGGTCACGATCGGGGTGAGCAGGAATGCGGGCGCCCGGCGCACGCCGGCCCGCATGGCAGTGCCGAATAGGCCGGCCCGCTCGGCCACGCCGGCGCCCAGCATCACGACAAGGACGTAGCCCAGCGGGTGGAAATGGGTGAAGGTTGCGGGCATTTCGACCCACAGGCGGCGGATGTTTTCTGCCGAGAGCAGACTGGTCGCCGCGATCACGCGCGCCTCGCCGGTTGCCGGGTCGATTTCGGTGGGATGCAGCACCGACCATTCTGCCTGGCTGGCGACCACCGACAGGCCCAGCAGGATCGCGATCAGCCAGAAGAACAGGAATACCGGGTCGGGCAGGCGGTTGCCGATCCGCTCCACCCGCATAAGGAAACCCTTTGGCGGAAGCGTTTCCGTTTCAGCGCCATTCGCCATTTTGCGACCTTTCCCCAGTCATGAATTGCAGGGGATTACGCGATCCCCCCGCCAAGGGTACAAGCTTGTGACACATGGCCAAGCTCTATTTCTACTATGCCAGCATGAATGCGGGGAAATCGACCACCCTGCTGCAGGCCGATTTCAATTACCGCGAACGCGGCATGGCCACCATGCTGTGGACCGCGCGGCTCGACACGCGCTCGGCCGGCTTGCCGATCGCCAGCCGGATCGGGCTGGAAAAGCAGGCGCATCTTTTCGAAGCCGGCACCGATCTGTGGGCGGACGTCACTGCGGCGAATGCCGTGGAACCGCTCTCCTGCGTGCTGGTGGATGAGGCGCAGTTCCTCTCCAGGCAGCAGGTCTGGCAATGCGCGCGGCTGGCGGACGAGGCCAATATTCCGGTGCTCTGTTATGGGCTCCGCACCGATTTTCAGGGGGAGCTGTTCCCCGGTTCGGCTGCACTGCTGGGAATCGCGGACGCGCTGGTGGAGCTCAAGGCCGTCTGCCATTGCGGGCGCAAGGCGACGATGAATTTGCGCGTCGACGAAGGCGGCAAGGCGATCAAGTCCGGCGCGCAGACCGAGATTGGCGGGAACGAGCGCTATGTCGCGCTATGCCGCCGTCATTTCAGCGAGGCGCTGCAAAAATGATGGAGAGGGGCGCATGACGGATGGGCTTTATGTGCCGCTGGCGGCGGGCGATCTGAGGCTAGAGCCTTTGGAAGAGGCGCACCGCGAAGGGCTGCGCGCGGCGACGGGCGCGGATGCGGAAATCTGGGAAATCTATCCGGTCAATTATGCGGGCGACGCCTTCGACCCGGGCTTCGATCTGTTGCTGGCCAATGCGCCGCAGCGGCGCGTCTACGCGATCGTCCATGAAGAGGAAGTCGTCGGGATGACCGCCTGGATTGAGCGCGGGGCACCGGACTGGGCCGTGGAGATCGGCAACACCTTCATCCGTCCCGATTTGCGCGGCACCGGGTTCAACCGGCGGATCAAGCGGCTGATGCTGGATCATACCTTCGTCTGCGGGCTTCAGCGAGTGGAGTTTCGGGTGGACGAGCGCAATGGCCGTTCCCAGGCTGCGGTGATGAAGCTTGGCGCGGTGAAGGAGGGCGTGCTGCGCGCGGAACGGATCACCTGGACCGGCCATGTGCGCGATACCGGCGTCTTCTCGATCCTGGCGCATGAATGGTCCGATCGGGAAGCTGCAGGCAAATAACCTATTTGGAATATTTTACTTGACATCGTAACGCTATCTGGTTATAGGTACGGAACATCGCGATGGTGTGAATCGAATCATGCGGCCAATTCCGATTTGCTTGCGGCGTCCGGAACAAAAATCTTGCCTCGCCCTGCCGGAACGCTAGCTTGTCGATAGGGGTTACCGGGGGGTATGCCGATATGGATGTTGCGGCCAGTGCGGGCGTGTCGTTGTATTCGCGCCTACTCGAAATCCCGTTCTTCGTGATGTCATGGACAATATTCTTTGCCACAGCATTGCTCTTTTACATCATTGCAATCGCATATGAGACGAAGAAGATTGGATTATATTCTTTATTGGACCATTGCTTTCCAATAAAAAGTTGGCTGAGCCGCTCAGCCAGGATGGATGTTGTCCTATATGTTTCAAAGAAGGCAACTGACAGGATATATCAATTTCTAACGTACGGCGTGTTTTTTGCCGTATATGTCATGTCGGGCGAGTACATCGCCAACAAGCTACCATCGTTCGAGCCGCTGACACCAAATTTATGGGTCTTTTTCGGCGCGGCATTCATCCTCTTCCTTATTGGTGATTTTGCCAATTTCCTCTCGCACTATCTGCAGCATCGTGTTCCGCTTCTTTGGGAACTGCACAAGGTTCACCATTCAGCGACTTTCCTGAACCCACTGACTACGGGAAGACAGCATCCGTTGGGCGATGCCTTTGACGGGCTGTTTGGTGCGATACTGAAGATAATACCGATTAGCCTGCTGTTCTTCCTTTATCATCTTTCCGTAGTTGACCTGTTCATTCTGGCTGGTTCGGCAAATCTGATCGGGACGCTTCTGGTATTGGATCCGTTGCGCCACTCGCATTTCCCAGTTTCGTTCGGCCCACTCAACCAGGTGATCCTGAGCCCTCACATGCATCAGCTCCACCACAGTTCGCTGCCGAAGCATTGGGACATGAATTTTGGCAACAAGCTTTCGATCTTCGACCGTCTGTTCGGGACAATCTACATACCGGGCAAGAATGAGGAGATTATCTACGGCTTGGGAAAGCCGGAAGAGGCAGAATACAATTCGTTTTTCGGAGCATATCTGGGGCCGATCACAAAAGCCTATCGCCTGGCATTCTCCTCCGCAGAGAGCCGTCCTTATCCCGATGCCGCCTATGCAGGTGCTACGGACACGGATCATTCCAGCTTCATGGAGCGTGTCCTTTGGCGGACGCAGTTCGGTCCGCCGCCATTGGCTGACGTTCCGCTCTCGACAGAGTTGGCCCCTGCGCCCAGCGCTTGATTTCGCGGGGCGATGCTGGGGCGTTAGACCCAGCGAACGCGGCGGCCCGCCGGATGGCGAGAGCCGGTGACGTATCGGATACTCGATGCCCTGAAGCTAGCGTTACCCTGCATTCTGGCAGGGCACTTCAACAGGCGAAACCTTTCGCTAGTGCCCGGATCGCATCTGGGCTATTCGGCGTGAATAAATCTTTGCCTAACAATCTAGGAGTCGGAACCATGTCGGTACATTATTCGGGCGGCTGCGAGCACCATCCGGTCAGCGCTTCGGCTGAGCCCATCGATAATCACGAGTGCCACTGCAATGTCTGCAAGAGTGTGACCGGCCAGCACACGACCCATGTCGCGTTTTTCAACCACGACGACATTACGACGGACAATGAAGGCGCCATGAAGCGCGTTCCCTTCAACGCCGACAATCCGGACGGACCCCTGGAAATCTGCCTGTGCGAATCCTGCGATGCGGTGCTGATGCTGGACGACAAGCAGAAGCGTATCCGCGTCGCAGTGCCCAATGTCATGGGCTATGACGATGCCAACTTCCCGAAGGCGACCTATCACGCGTTCTGGGATGAGACGAAGGGCTATGCCAAGCCCGATGACGGCCGCCCGGTCTATGAAGGTCTGCGCCCCGATTTCGTTTGGCCCGAAAGCGCCTGATCCACTTCGCCCTCTCTTCGTGCGAGGAGGGGGCCTACTGGCTGTATCCTAACCGGCCACGCCGCTTGGGATTGTCCGCAATGAGTGGAAATCGGGCGCCAGCGTTTGCTCCACATCCGTTCGTCCTGAGCCTGTCGAAGGACGCGCAATAAGGCTAGCCTCTGGCGATGTCCTTCTTCGCCTATCTTCTGCGCTGCAATGACGGGTCGTATTATGCGGGACATACCGATAATCTGAATTTACGGTTGGCTCAGCACGAGACCGGAAGCTTTGGCGGCTATGCTGCCGAGCGCAGACCTGTCACGCTGGTCTGGTCGGAGAGCTTTCCCACCCGCGATGAGGCGCTGGCCGCCGAACGCCGCATCAAGGGCTGGAGTAGGGCGAAGAAGGAGGCGCTTATTGCCGGCGACTGGGATCGGATCACTCAGCTTGCCCGCAACCGCCAGGAATGAGCGACATACTGGGGGGGAACCGGCAGCGCGCGTCCTTCGACAGGCTCAGGACGAACGGGGTTTCGTGCAACGGCCGGTTAATGTCCGCAATGGGCCTTGAGCAGACTTCCAGATATTACGCTCTGAACCGTCTCTCCTTGGCCTCGGCGCTCAGGCCCCCTATCTGACCGCCATGAACGAAACTTCGCTCTTCCCGCTTGTGCTGCTCAGCGTGCTGCCGATGGCAGCCAAGGCTGTCGGAGCGGCTGCGTGAGCATTCCCGCGGCGATCGAAGTGGTGGAGGTCGGTCCGCGCGACGGCCTCCAGAACGAGAAGGCCATTCTCTCCGCAGCGGACAAGGTATCGCTGATCGAACGGGCCGTCGCGGCGGGCGTGCGCCGGATCGAAGTGGCCAGCTTCGTCGATCCCGCAAGGGTGCCGCAAATGGCCGATGCGGAAGAAGTCTGCGCGGCGCTGCAACTTGAAGACGATGTCACGACCATCGGCCTCGCCTTGAACCGGCAGGGGTGCGAACGGGCCCTGGCGACGAATGTGAAACAGATCGGCGCGGTGGTGAGCGCCAGCGACGGATTCGGCATGGCCAATCAGGGGCGCAGATCGGACGAAAGCGTTGCGGATGCGATCGAGATCATCGAGCTGGCGCGCGCCCGGGCCCGCCCTGCACAGGTCACGATTTCGGCATCCTTCGGCTGCCCCTTCGACGGGGCGGTAGAGCCTGGCAGGGTTGCAGATATCGCAGCGAAGCTGGCCGCAGCGGGCCCGCTGGAAATCGCGATTGCCGATACGATCGGGGTGGCGGTGCCTGGCGAGGTTTCGGCCCTGATCCGGCAGGTGCGTGCTGCGGTTCCGGGCATGCCGCTGAGGGCGCATTTTCACGATACGCGGCGAACGGCGGTGGCGAACGCATGGGCCGCTATCGAGGAAGGCGCCGTGACCCTGGACGGAGCGATTGGCGGCGCTGGGGGATGCCCGTTTGCTCCCGGGGCGACCGGGAATGCCGCCACGGAAGACCTGCTCTATCTGCTGGATAGATCCGGCATCGATACCGGCATCGATCGCGAGGGGATACGCGCGATCGTGCCCTGGCTTTCGGAGCGGCTGGGGCGTTCGCTTAACCGCAGCTCTGCACACGCCTATTGAATGAAGCGATCGGTGATGAGGAATCGGCCAAAGAATTCGCCCGCCTAAGCGTCTTTCCTTGGCCCGGGCACACTCACACCCTATCTGACTGCCATGAACGACACTCTGATGACGGCGCTCGCGCTGATCCCCGCGCTGGTTCTTGCCATCGTCTTCCACGAAGTTGCCCATGGCTGGACGGCGCTGGCGCTGGGCGATCCGACGGCGAAGGAACGCCGGCGTCTCAGCCTCAATCCCGTGCGCCATGTCGATCCGATGGGTACGATCTTCGTGCCCGGGATCATGTGGTTGACGACGGGAATGGCATTCGGTTGGGCCAAGCCGGTTCCGGTCAACAAGTTCCGCTTAAACAATCCCCGTTATGGCATGATGGCAGTGGCTGCGGCGGGGCCGGGCAGCAATCTGGTATTGGCGGTGCTCGGAGCAATCGTACTTGGCCTATTGCTGGCTGGCTTGGCTGTGCCCGGCGCCGGCGGGCAAGCAATTAGAATGGCATTGTACGAAAGCATTGTGAATCCATCGAGCTTGGCCAGTTATGTCTTGCTGTCGGTCTACTATTTCATCATTCTCAATGTCTTCCTGGCCCTGTTCAATCTGCTTCCGATTCCGCCCTTCGACGGTTCGCATATCGTGGAAGGCCTGCTGCCGCCCGATGCCGCGCGCCAATACAACAAGCTGCGCCCCTTCGGCTTCCCGCTGCTGTTCCTGTTGCTGCTGGTGATCCCCTATTTCTTCCCCGGATTGGGCATCATCGAAAAGGTCGTTCTGCCGCCGGTTCAATGGCTGCAGGAACGCTATCTTAACCTTGCCTTGGCAGTCGCCGGGGGATGACAGGCCGCTCGCGGTTTCTCGCGGGCATCACCGGGGGTAAGGTTTGGCCATGATCGTTCGCCATACCGCTCTTGCGCTGGCGCTTTCGCTGGCGGCCGGCTGCACGCCGGAAACCGAAGATGTAATGGCAAGCAGCGACGACAGGATCGATTTCATCTTCGAAACGGATATGGGGCGCATGGCGCGCTGCGTGAATGTCGTGCGGCTGCAAATGCTGGGCCACAATCCGCGGCCCAGCGCCGTTCCTACCGGCCTGCATCCCGGCAATTTCCAGAGTCCCCCGGTGCGGGAGCTTGCCCGGCAGGTGGCGCAGGGCAAGGGCAAGGAAGTCGAGATCGAGATCACCGGGATCGACGTCAATCCGCAGACCGCGGGCGTCAAATGCAATGCCTCGGTCAGCAAGCCGGTGGAAATCGGCGACTATTCCTTTGTCGAGTTTGCTTCGCCTGATGGACGGCTGGGCGCCTATGCCTTCATGCGCAGGGACGATGCCTGGCAGCCTGCCGAGCGGATCAAGCTCGGTTTCTGGTGATGGCTCCGCATGGCTGGATCGTTCTGAACAAGCCGGTGGACTTGGGCTCTACGCAGGCCGTCGCGGCCGTGAAGCGCAATCTGCGCGAGGGCGGATACGGCAAGGTCAAGGTCGGCCATGGCGGCACGCTGGATCCCCTGGCCGAGGGTGTGCTGCCGATCGCCTTGGGCGAAGCGACCAAGCTTTGCGGGCGCATGTTGGACAGCGACAAGGTCTATGCCTTCACGGTGGCATTCGGGGAGGAAACCGACACGCTGGACGCGGAAGGGAAGACGGTCGCCACCAGCGATCACCGGCCGCCCTTCGCGGCCATCGCGGCGGCGCTGGAGCATTTCACGGGCGAGATAGACCAGGTTCCGCCCGCATATTCCGCCCTGAAAGTGGATGGGAAACGCGCCTACGACCTTGCCCGGGCTGGCGAGGAAGTGGCGCTCAAGACCCGGCGCGTGACGATCCATTCGCTAGAACTTGCTGTGCCGCATGAAGGCGCAGGCGCGATCCGCAGCGCTTTCGCAACCACAGGCGGGCGGCCCGATCCCTTCGATCCGGCCGCGCCGCTGGAACTGGCGGACAGCGTCACACTGGTTGCAGGCGTCTCCAAGGGTACCTATATCCGCAGCCTGGCGCGCGACATTGCCCATGCGCTGGGTACAGTCGGCCACGTGACCATGCTCAGGCGTTTGAAGGCGGGGCCCTTCACGCTGGAACAGGCGATTTCGCTGGACAA
>JAUIFP010000077.1 GCA_030430365.1 Alphaproteobacteria bacterium
GATCATCTTCTTGACCTGCTTGGTGCGCAGCAGCTTGCCGATCCCCTCATTGTCGATGCCGGCATTGTTGCTGACGAAGGTCAGATCCTTCACGCCGCTATCCTGAATGGCTTCCAGCAGGCGTTCCGGCAGTCCGCATAGGCCGAAACCGCCCGAGGCGATCAGAAGGCCGTCTTTCAGCACGCCGTCAAGGGCCGCCGCGGCATCGGGAAAAAGCTTTTTCATTGAGGCTCCTGTCTGGTTTGAGGCAGGCATATTCAGGTCGGTATTGCATCGCACATAACCGGTGCATCCGCCCTTGTCATCACGTTGCGGTATGCAATCACGGCGGCTGAAATGCGTGTTGCGTATGCTCAGTCGGCAAGCGCCGGTTTGGGTGCACTGCAATATAGTATAAAATGAAACCAGATAGCCGCCGCGGGACTCTCAAAAAATATACCTCAATATCAATCAGATATAACGCAGTTCGATAATTTGCAACTGCGCTTGCAAAACTTGCAACCAAAAATGGCATCTTCGCACTTGCACAAATCGGGCCCAACAGGCATATGGAAACTGCCTTTCAGGCATCCTCTCCCAAAACTTCAATGGCCCGGCCGGCAACGGTCGGGCCTTTTTTCTGCCCCCCGCCGATTTGGTTTCTGATCTCTGCTGATTTCGGCCGCGCGGTCCTCCTTTTCGGTCTTTTGGGCAATTGCCGGTTTGCAATCGTGGTGGGCGCTTCCTAGCTTCTCCGGACAACGTATCGGACAAGGTAGAGGAGCGCCAAGCGCATGGCCGAACCAGAAGCGACTGAAGTGGAAGAAGGAACGGTCAGGCTCCAGGTTGCGGCTGCCAGGCAGGAAGAAAGCGGCAGCGGCATTGCCCGCATGCCCAAATCGGTCTTCTCCAAGCTGGGCATTACCGAAGGCGACGTGGTGGAGATCACCGGCAAGCGGACCACGGCCGCGCTTGCCGTGCCTGCCTATGAAGAGGATCAGGCGCTCGATGTCGTCAGGTTGGACGGGCTGCAGCGCGGCAATGCCGAAGCTGGCTCGGGCGAGCATGTCACCGTCAAGCGCGGCGAATCCAAGCCGGCAACCCGCGTGGTGTTCGCGCCCGCTCAACGCGAAATGCGCCTGCAGGGCCCGACCGAGGCCCTGAAGCGGAACTTTTTCAGAAAGCCGCTCGTCGCCGGCGATCTTGTCGCCACGCACGGGCAGCAGCCGGTGCGCGACGTCCCGCCAGAAGTCCGCCGGATGTTCGGCGCACAGCCTTATGCGCTCACCGAGATTCGCCTGTCGGTGGTCTCCACCGTGCCCAAGGGCATCGTCCATATCGACGAGAATACCGAAGTCGAGCTGCGCGCCGAATTCGAAGAGCCGCGCGATGGCCGCGGATCGGTCAATTACGACGATGTCGGCGGCATGAGCGACACGATCCGCCAGCTTCAGGAAATGGTCGAACTGCCTCTGCGCTATCCGGAGCTGTTCACACGGCTGGGGGTCGATCCGCCAAAGGGCGTTCTACTTCACGGCCCGCCCGGCACCGGCAAGACCCGGCTGGCCCAGGCGGTGGCGAATGAAAGCGATGCCGAATTCTTCACCATCAACGGGCCGGAGATCATGGGCTCGGCCTATGGCGAGAGCGAATCCCGCTTGCGCGAAGTGTTCGAGGAAGCGGCGCGGGTCGCCCCGGCGATCGTTTTCATCGACGAGATCGATTCGATCGCGCCCAAGCGCGACAAGGTGCCCGGCGAAGCGGAAAAGCGGCTGGTCGCCCAGCTGCTGACCCTGATGGACGGCCTGGACGCAAGGACGAACCTTGTCGTGATCGCCGCGACCAACCGGCCCGACGCGATCGACGAGGCGCTGCGCCGCCCCGGCCGTTTCGACCGCGAAATCGTGATCGGCGTTCCCGACGAGAAGGGTCGGCGCGAAATCCTGGCCATCCACACGCGCGGCATGCCGCTGGGCGAAGGGGTGGATCTGAAGGAGCTGGCGCGGACCACGCACGGCTTTGTGGGTGCCGATCTGGCCGCTCTGGCGCGCGAAGCGGCGATCGAATCCGTGCGCCGGATCATGCCGAAGATCGATTTGGAAGCGCGCACGATTCCGCCCGAAGTGCTGGAAACGCTGTGCGTGGAACGCAGGGACTTCGTCGAGGCGCTGAAACGCGTGCAGCCCAGCGCCATGCGCGAAGTCATGGTTCAGGCGCCGACTGTCGGCTGGTCCGACATTGGCGGGCTGGGCGAAGCGCAGGAGCGGCTGCGCGAAGGCGTGGAGCTGCCGCTGAAGAATCCGCAAGCCTTTCACCGCTTGGGTATCAGGCCGGCCAAGGGCTTTCTGCTCTACGGCCCTCCGGGCACCGGCAAGACGCTGCTGGCCAAGGCGGTTGCCAAGGAAGCGGAAGCCAATTTCATCTCGATCAAGAGCAGCGATCTGCTGTCCAAGTGGTTCGGCGAGAGCGAACAGCAGATTTCGCGCCTCTTCGCCCGGGCCCGCCAGGTTGCCCCATGCGTGGTCTTTATCGACGAGATCGACAGCCTGGTTCCGGCGCGCGGTTCAGGGACTGCCGAACCGCAAGTGACTGCGCGGGTGGTCAACACCATTCTGGCCGAGCTGGACGGGATGGAGGAATTGCAGTCGATCGTGGTGATCGGTGCAACGAACCGCCCGACGCTGGTCGATCCGGCGCTGCTCCGTCCGGGCCGCTTTGACGAGCTGGTTTATGTCGGTACGCCCGATCTTCCGGGCCGCGAGCACATCCTGAAGATCCATACGCGCGACATGCCGCTGGCGGACGATGTCGACCTGGGAGATATCGCCAAACAGACCGACCGTTTCACCGGGGCCGATCTGGAGGACGTCGTGCGGCGCGCTGGCCTGGTGGCGATCCGCCGCGACGGCGTGGGCGTCGACAAGGTGACGGGCGCGGACTTCGCGGAGGCGCTGGAGGATTCGCGTGCGACCGTGACGGCGCAGATGGAAACCGAATATGCCAAGATGAAGGGCGAGCTGAAAAAGCGCGCTGCCGAAGTCAATCCGATCGGCTTCCTGCATGAAGGCATGCTGGAATCGACGCGCGACAAGAAGCACGAATAGCCGCAGCCGCTCGCGTGGCGCCGCCTATTTCTTCATTGCGGCGGCAGCGGCGGCCAGTTCGGCCGGCGTGTCGACGGGCGCCAGGCGATGCCGCACCAGCGCTTCGGGCTGGTTCTGCCTGATCCAATCGAGCATCTGCTCGCGGATTTCGCAGCGCAGTTCCCAGGCGGTGGGCGAATCCTTCGCCGTCATCAGCATGCGCACTTCCATCGCCTCGGGTGTGGCTTCGATCACCTGCATGTTCTGGACGTCGCGGTCCCATTTGGGGTTTTCGTCGATCAGCTTTTCATAATGGGCGCGCAGCGGCGCGACATCGGTCGTCGGATCGAGATAGAGGTGAACCGGGGCGATGATCTGCGCGCCCACGCGGGTCCAGTTCTCGAACGTTTCTTCCAGGAATTTGGACATCGGCACGATCAGTCGGCGCCGGTCCCAGATGCGCACGACGACATAGGTTGTGCGGATATCCTCGATCCAGCCCCATTCGCCGTCCATGATTACGACGTCGTCGATATTGATCGGCTCCGTCAGCGCCATCTGCAATCCGCCGATGAGCGATTTGAGAGCAGGCTGGGCCGCTGCGCCCACTGCCAGGCCGGCGAGGCCCGCGGACGCCATCAGTGTCACGCCGACATCCCGCACACCGGGGATCGAGAGCAGCATCAGGCCGATCGTGACGAAGATAATCAGGAAGCTCGCAATCCGGGAGAAAATCGCCAGGCGGGTGCGCTTCCGGCGAGCATCGCGATTGTCCGGATGGGACGTGTCGGTGTGCATTTCCATCGCGTTGATGAGCGTGTGGAGCACGGCGAGTGCGATCCACCCGATCAACGCTGGCATCACGAAACCTGCCAGCTTGTCCCAGATCGTGGCCAATGCGGGGATTTCGCGCGCGGCCAGGGCAAGCGCGAGAGCGATCAGCGAATATCGGGTTGGCCGGGCGAGTTTCCTGACCAGCAGATCGTCGCTCGGGCTTTCGCTCGCTCTGGAAATGCGCAGCAGGATGCGGAAGAAAATGCGATGGAAGAGCAGCGCCAGACCTACCGCGACAACTGTCGTGATGATTGCCGTCAGGGACTGACCGATCCAGCCCGGGAGGAGATCCACGAAACGGCGGTAGGTTTCGGCCATGAACGGAACCTATGCCTGCACGATAAAGGGTTCAACCGCCTCTGCGCCTAATCCCCCTATTCGGTGATCGGAATGGCTATGCTCACCTGGGCGCCCTCATCCCCGAAGCGCCTTTCGATGCTGCCTTGCAGCTGCCGCGCAGCGCTGTCTATCAGCTGGCTGCCGAAGCCCTTTTGTTCCGGTGCGACGATACCGCTCGGGCAATGCTCCACCCATTCCAGCAGGATCTTGCCGTCGCTGCGCTGCCAATCGACCTTGATCGTCCCCCCTTGCGACCAGGCGCCGTATTTCACGGCATTCGTGGTCAGCTCGTGCAGGACGAGGCCAAGCGGGGTCACTTGCTTGGCAGAGATGGAAACGTCCGGGCCTTCGATCTCGAGGACGGTGTCCGCTCCGCGATGCGGGGCCAGCGTTGTTTCGATCAGCTTGCGCAGATCGGCCTGCTGATGGCCCAGAGTGCCTTGTGTGACTTCGTGCGCAGTCAGCAACGCATGAATGCGCTGGGCGATGCTTTCTACCACGTCGCGTGCCTCGGGATCGTTCCTGCCGCTCATCCGCACGATCGCCAGGATCACCGCGAACAGGTTCTTGACCCGGTGGTTGAGTTCGCGCGCCAGCAATTCGGCCCGGTCGTTCGCATCGGCCAGCTGCTGGGCATGCGCTTCCAGTGCCGCGGCGCGTGCCGCGCGCGTCACCTGCCAATAGGCTAGCGCCAGGGCGGCCAGCAGCATGACCAGCAACATGGCCAGCAAGGGCAGCACGCGGGCTTCCACCGCGGCGGCATCGTCGGCCGCCTTCTGCAGTATCTCGGTCTCCAGGCGCTCCATATCGGTCAACGCCCGGCGCAGCCGCGCCATCCTCTCCTGGCCTTCATCGGTCAGAATCTGGCGCTGCGCGGCAATCAATTCGCCGCGTGCAATCTGCGCGACCGACTGATCCAGCTCTTCGAATTTCGCATCGCCCAGCCTCTCTATGTCTGCCAGCAAGTCGGCCTGGCGCTGCGACACGGGCTCTCCGATGAGTTCGGCCAATTCGTCGATCGAGCCTTCATAGCGTTCGCGCGCCGTCCGGTATGGATCGAGATAGCGCTGATCCAGCGTGATGTAATAGCCCCGCTGCCCGGTTTCGGCATTGATCACCGCGCGGCCGATATCCCGCAGTGACAGCAAGATATCGTTGGTCCGGCGGACCTGTTCGCGTTCCTTGCGCTCTGCCTCGACAGTGTTGAAAATCAGCACGACCGAGCCGACCAGCGCAATGCCGAGCAAAGTCAGGAGTGTCAGATTGACCAGCGGCAGAGCCAATAACCGCCGGCCGATTGATGCCTTGCTCAATGCGCAGCTCCCCAGCTGGACCCGGTTCCTATCTCTACCCCCAGCGGTACGTCCAGGGAAACCGCCGGCTGTGCGGCCCCCGCCATTACGCGTTCGATCACCGGCCTGGCGGCTTCGACATCGCCTTCGGGCAGTTCGAAAACCAGTTCGTCATGCACTTGCAGGAGCATGCGCACATCGTGCAGCCCTTCTGCTTCCAGCTGCGGGACCATCCGCACCATCGCCCGCTTGATGATATCGGCACTGGTCCCCTGGATCGGCGCATTGATGGCTGCGCGTTCGCTGCCTGCGCGTTCGGCGCCGTTGCTCGAATTGATCCGCGGGAACCAAGTCTTGCGGCCGAACAGCGTCTCCGAATAGCCATGCTCGCGCACGCTTTCGAGCGTGGAGTGAATATATTGCTGGATACCCGGGAAGCGTTCGAAATAGCGGTCGATCATTGCCTGCGCTTCATCGGCTTCCACGCCCAGGCGCCCGGCCAGGCCCCAGCGGCTGATGCCATAGAGGATCGCGAAGTTGATCGTCTTGGCGCGGGCGCGGGTATCGCGGTCGACTTCGCCGAACAGTTCCTCCGCAGTGCGCGCGTGAATGTCTTCACCCTTCTCGAACGCTGATTTCAGCTCGGGCACATTGGCCATATGCGCGGCCAGCCGCAATTCGATCTGGCTGTAATCGGCGGCCAGCAGGACATTGCCGGGTTCCGACACGAAGGCGTCGCGAATCTGGCGGCCGATTTCGGTGCGGATGGGAATGTTCTGCAGGTTGGGATCGGTCGAGGAAAGGCGTCCGGTCTGCGCCCCCACCAGGCTGTAACTGGTATGGACGCGGCCCGTATCGGGATTGATCGCGGCCTGCAGGGCATCGGTATAGGTGCTTTTCAGCTTCGTCAGCTGGCGCCATTCCAGCACCTTATTGGCGATCTCCGCCCCTTCGCCGGCCAGCCTTTCCAGAATGCTCTGGTCGGTCGAATATTGGCCGCTCTTGCCTTTGCGGCCGCCCTTATAGCCGAGCTTGTCGAACAGCACTTCGCCCAGCTGCTTGGGGCTGCCGATGGTGAATTCCCCGCCGCCCAGCTGGTGGATTTCCTTTTCCAGCGCGCCGACCTGCACGGAAAACTCGCCCGAGAGACGCGATAGCTGCTCGCGGTCGACCTTGATGCCGTGGCGCTCCATCGAGGCGACCACCGGAATCAGCGGGCGATCCACACGCTCATAGACGCGGGTTCCGCCTTCTGCGGCCAGGCGCGGCTTCAGCAGCTTGTAGAGCCGCCATGTCACATCGGCGTCTTCGGCGGCATATTCGGTGGCCCGCTCCAGCGGCACCTCGGCGAAGGAGATCGCTTTCTTGCCGCTGCCGCAGACATCCTTGAAGGCGAGCGGCGTGTGGCCGAGATGGCGCTGCGAAAGCTCGTCCATTCCGTGCCCGCCCATGCCGGTTTCGCTGCGCCCGGCATCCAGCGCGAAGCTCATGATCATCGTGTCGTCGATCGGCGCGGTTGCGATCCCGCCCACGCATTCGCCTGCCCGGGCGAGCACGTTGAGGTCGTATTTGATATTCTGCCCCACCTTCAGCACCGCGTCGCTTTCCAGCAGCGGCTTCAGGCGGCCGAGCGCATCTTCCACCGCGATCTGCTCGGGCTTTTCGGAGAGCAGGTCCGTGCCGCCATGGCCCAGCGGAATATAGCAGGCATCGTTCGCACCCAGCGCCAGGCTGATGCCGACCAGCTCTGCCCGGATCGCGTCGAGCGAGCTGGTCTCCGTATCCACGGCCACCATTCTGGCGGCGAAGGCGCGCTCTATCCACCGTTCCAGCGCCTCGATGGTCTGGACGCATTCATAGGCGCTGCGGTCGATGGCGGGCAGCTCGGGCGGCGGCTGGCGGTTGCCCTCTGGCGAAGCGGGTGCGCCCTTATTGTCCGCCTTGGCCGGATTGAGATCGGTTGCCCGGGCCGGGCTGCCATTGCCGGCATCGAGACGCTTGAGCAGGCTGGAAAAGCCGTGCGTGCGCAGAAATTCGATCAACGGATCGCGCGGGATCTCGCCCAGCTCGAAATCCTCGAGCGGTATCGGCAATGAGCAATCCTGTTTCAATTCCACCAGCACCCGGCTCAGCCGCGCCATCTCGGCCTCGTCGATCAGCCTTTCGCGCATCTTGGAAGGCTTCATGCCTTCCGCCGCGGCCAGCGTGCTTTCCAGATCGCCATATTCCTGAATCAGCTTGGTCGCCGTCTTGGGCCCAATTCCGCGAATACCCGGAATATTGTCGACCGAATCACCCATCAGGGCGAGCACATCGCCCACCTTTTCAGGCTCGACACCGAATTTTTCCGCAACTTCTTCCGTGGCGATGCGCTGGCTTTTCATCGTGTCGAGCATGTCGATCATGGCGCCGGTTTCCGGATCGGAACCGACCAGCTGCATCAGATCCTTGTCCGACGAAACGATCGTCACGTCCCAGCCGCTCTTCGTCGCGGCGCGGGCATAGCTGGCGATCAGATCGTCGGCCTCGAAGCCTTCTTCCTCTATGCAGGCCAGGCTGAATGCGCGGGTCGCATCGCGGATCAACGGGAACTGCGGAACCAGGTCTTCGGGTGGCGGCGGCCGGTTGGCCTTGTATTCCGAATAGAGATCGTTGCGGAAGGATTTGCCCGATTTATCCAGGATTACCGCCAGATGCGTGGGTCCGTCCGCCTTGTGCAGATCGTCGGCAAGCTTCCACAACATGGTGGTATATCCATAGACAGCGCCGACCGGCGTGCCTTCGGGATTGGTAAGCGGGGGAAGGCGGTGATAGGCCCTGAAGATATAGGACGAGCCATCGACCAGATAGAGGTGTTTCTTGCCTGACATATCAGGTTGGTAGCAGCGGCTGCGGTGCAGGTCAGCCGGATTCGTTCCACAATGCGACAATGCCTGGCCGGTGTGATTTTTGGCACTATTGAGGGCCTGCGGGCGCTCCGGGCGGTAAATGAGTATTTGGGGCGGTTGCTTCAGATGCCTAACATGCTTGCATCGCCATGATTTGGACATTATTTGTCCGCCCCGAAGCCTGTTTGAGACTGCAGGCTTTGCGTTCGGCGATGTGCCGCGCGTATTTTACTCGCTGTTCAAGGATTACTATTCATGCGCAAGATCATTCTCGTCGCCGCCGCTGCCGGCGCCGCTCTGGCCCTCGCGGGCTGCCAGGAAGCTGCTGAAGAACCGGCTGCGGAAGAAGAAGTGATGGCTGAAGAAGCTGTCGAAGCACCGGTGGAAGAAGCTGCTGAAGCAACGGAAGAAGCTGCTGAAGCGACTGAAGAAGCTGCCGACGAAATGGCTGAAGAAGCGACCGAAGAAGCTCCGGCTGAGTAATCTTCGCTTCTCAAGTGAATCGGAAAGGGCGTGGTCCGGCGGACCGCGCCCTTTTTGTTTGCCTGGCGGCCACGCAGATCGGTTGGGCTAGGCTGCTGCCAAGCGGATTGGTGTAAAAGGGGCCGGGCCCAGGCCCGTTCGGGCAAATCCTAAGCCCTTTCGGGCCAAGCCATTGCGGCCTAGCGGGATCCGCCTGCGCCGGAGCCATAGGTGGCCTTCACCCACACGGCCGATGGCTGAGTATATCCGTCATAAACGGCCCGCGCGATCGAGGCGATGCGCGCTTCGCGGTTCCTGCGGGTGCCCTGGCCGGTAACATAGATAGCCACTGCAATCGTGCGTCCGTCCGGCGCGGTGAGGAAGCCGATATCGCTGGACGTGTTGTTCAGCGATCCGGTCTTGTGCGCAACCAGCACGTCGCTGGGCATCTGGGCGGGGATCCGGCGCGTGCCCGTGCGGCAGCGCTCCATCGTCTCGATCAGCAGATCGCGGCTCGACGCGCTCAGCCATTTGCCTTCATACAGGCCCTTCAGCAGCTTCGTCATGGCCATCGGCGTTGCGGAATCGCGGATATCGATAAAGCTGGCGGGATCGACTTCGCCATCGTCGCGCACCAGCGTGGCGATATCGCGATTGATGCTGAATTCCTTGATCCCGGCGCGGCGCACCCAGTCATTGACGGCTTCCGGGCCGCCGACAACTGCCAGGATGGCATCGGTTGCGGGGTTGCTGCTGCGGGTCAGCATCAGTTCGATCAGCTGGCTCGCAGGCAGCGCCTGGCCCGGTGTGACGGGCGCCACCTTGGTGGAAAACGCCTTGGAGCGCAGCGGCATCATCAACGGGAATTTCTGGTCCAGCCTCCAGCGTCCCTTGTCCACGCCTTCCAGGAAGGTCGCCGCGATGGCGATCTTGCTGGTGCTGGCCATCGGGAAGCGCTGATCCCCCAGGATCGCGATCTGCTCGCCGGTGGAAAGGTCGATCGCGGCCACGCCGATCCGGCCCTTCTCGCCATTGGCGACCACGCTGATATGGCGTTCCAGCGGGCTGGAATAGGTGGCCTGCAGGGTTGCCGGATTGCGCAGCTCCGTGCCCAGAATCTGGTCGAAACTGGCTTCCAGCGTTTCGGCGCCGACCTGGGCCGGCGCAAGCGGCCCTGCGCCGAGCGCAAGTGCTGCAAGCAGCGATCCGAGTTTCTTGAAAGCCATAGCCCCACCCTACTCAAAACAAGCTTTGCAAAAGATGAATGAGCTCAGGCGCGGCAGCAAGCGGTGAGACGCTCAGCGTCGACGAGCCGAGTCCCTGAATGAGACGAGCCGTTGGCAGGGCGGGTGCAAGCCGCCGGATCGCCCTGCTGCGGCCCATAGCAAAAGGGCCGGGATTTCTCCCGGCCCTTCGCATTTCGTATTCGGTGGCAGGCTGGATTAGAAGCCCATGCCGCCCATTCCGCCCATGCCGCCCATATCGGGCATGGCCGGTGCCGAAGGCTTGTCTTCCGGCAGTTCGCTGACTGCAGCCTCGGTGGTGATCAGCAGGCCGGCGACCGATGCAGCATCCTGCAGCGCGGCGCGCACAACCTTGGTCGGATCGACCACACCGGCCTTGACCAGGTCTTCATAGACGTCGGTCTGGGCGTTGAAGCCGAGATTGTCGTCCTTGCTGTCGAGCAGCTTGCCGGAGATGACCGCGCCGTCATGGCCGGCATTCTCGGCAATCTGGCGGACCGGAGCATACAGTGCCTTGCGCACGATATCGATGCCCCGGGTCTGGTCGTCATTTTCGCCGGTCAGGCCTTCAAGCGCAGCCGTCGCGTAAAGCAGGGCCGTGCCGCCGCCCGGAACGATGCCTTCTTCAACGGCAGCGCGGGTTGCGTGCAGCGCGTCGTCGACGCGGTCCTTGCGTTCCTTCACTTCGACTTCGCTGGCGCCGCCGACCTTGATCACGGCAACACCGCCGGCGAGCTTCGCCAGGCGTTCCTGCAGCTTTTCACGGTCATAGTCGGAGGTCGTGGTTTCGATCTGCGCACGGATCTGTTCCACGCGTGCCTTGATGTCTTCGGCATTGCCCGCGCCATCGACGATGGTGGTGTTGTCCTTGTCGATGGTGACGGTCTTGGCTTCGCCGAGCATGCCCAGCGTAACCGTTTCCAGCTTGATGCCCAGATCTTCGCTGATCATCTCGCCCGAAGTCAGGATGGAGATGTCCTGCAGCATGGCCTTGCGGCGATCGCCGAAGCCCGGAGCCTTGACGGCTGCGACCTTCAGGCCGCCGCGCAGCTTGTTGACCACCAGCGTGGCCAGCGCTTCGCCTTCGATGTCCTCGGCGATGATCAGGAGCGGACGGCCCGACTGAACGACAGCTTCCAGGATCGGCAGCATGGACTGCAGGTTGGAAAGCTTCTTTTCGTGGATCAGGATGTAGG
>JAUIFP010000157.1 GCA_030430365.1 Alphaproteobacteria bacterium
TCGGCTGGCAGGCGACGATCCCGCTCGAGCAGGGGATCAGGGACACCTACGACTGGTTCCTGAACCAGGACGCCGCCGCGCTGCGGGCAAAATGAAATGGCTGCCGAGCGGCAGGATGACGGTCGCGCGTTCTATCGCAAGGCGGGCGCTGAAAAGGTCATCTTCCGGAAATTCTTGGGCTGACCCACGTCGGATGTGCGCTGCACAGACGTCCGGGCTGCCCGCAGCGGATTCAGGTCTCCCGCCGTTTCAAACGCCTTGTGCGAGGATCAGATCGGTGTCCGCGGCCAGCAGTCGAATGGCCTTGGCGGCCGTGTAGTCATCGGAATGGTAGAACGCGTTGGCGGCTTCCATGTTCTCGAATTCGATCACGACCGCGATTCCGCTGTCAGGACCTTCCTTGCGCGCCGGGGTCGTGTCGGTGACCAGGACCGTGCCGCCATGCTTGGCGACCGCCGGTCGGGCGAGGGCTGAAAACTCCTGCATCTTTTCGAGATCATGTGCTCGGATATGGGCAATCAGATAGGCCTTGGGCATGTCGGTGATCCTGAAAATATCGCATTGAAATTGCGAAGGATCGTATCGGGGCCTGGTATCCGCGACAAGGACGGCGTCATCCGCAGGGCCGCCCTCTCGCACGGTGCTGTCGGGCGTCGCGTTTGCAACGCAAACGCGACGGGGATCAGCCCAGCAGGCTCTCGAAGGCCGCGAGGTGGCTTTCTGAAGCGGCCAGCAGGGTTTCGTAGACGGTTTCCAACTGCGTGCCGGCCACGGCTTCGGCGGCTTCGGCCAGGTCGGTGATGTCCTTGACTTCGATCGCGACGCCGACCTCCAGCGCGTCCTGAAGCGAGGCGCTGCCGGTCTCCAGAAGATCATCATAGAAGTCTTGCAGATCGGGGTTCACGAAACTTCCGGCGGGCTGGAACACGAAGGCGTCGGTGTCCACGCCCTGGGCCTCGGCCTGTTTCAGAAGCGCGTCGAAATGGCGGTCTTCGGAGGCGCCGATCTTGTCGAAGATCTTGACGTCATAAAGTTCGGCGAAGGCCTCGTAGATGTCGCCGGCCAGCTTTTCCTCTTCCAGCATGTAGACCAGTTCGTCGGTCGTGGCGTCGGTGAAGGGACTGGTGGTGGCGGTTTCGGTGGAGGTCGTATCGTCTGCTGCCTTGCCCCTGTCGGCGGTGGCGAATTTGCGGAACTGCTTTGCGTGTCTCATGGAGGCCTCGATAGGGTTCTTTTCGGTATGCGCGGACTGTGTCGCGGACGATCATATTCCGCTTGCAATACATATCAATACAGGAATGTGATTCCAGACGGTTTCCGGGATCGTGGTCAACAAAGGGTTAACCGAGCGGTGCTGCGGCGGAGGTAGGCCGAGGCTGGAATTGGTGAGAAGAAATAAAGCATTGAAAAATTTCAAAATTTTTTGGACTTCTCGAGCCTGGGCGCAGTGGCGAAAACCTGCCGCCGCCGCATCTGCGGGTCGGGGCGAACTTGTCTTTCCGTGCCCAGCTCTCTCGGGCACCGCGTTTGCCTTGCATCGCGCGCCCGGTTCAGAGGATATGCAGGGAGACCCGAGGACCACAGGAGCCAAATCCGGATGATCACACCTGTTCTTCTCTGCGGCGGCTCCGGCACGCGGCTCTGGCCCTTGTCGCGCAAGAGCTATCCCAAGCAGTTCGCGGCCCTGATCGGGGAGGAGACCCTGTTCCAGGCCAGTGCCGCGCGGCTGTCAGGCGATGGGTTCAGCGCGCCGATGGTGCTGACCAATTCCGATTTCCGCTTCATCGTGACCGAGCAACTGGCCGAGGCCGGGGTGGATCCTGCGGCGATCCTGATCGAGCCCGAGGGGCGCAACACCGCGCCCGCCGTTCTCGCCGCCGCCCTGTGGCTGGAACAGAGCGATCCCGACGCACTGATGCTGGTGGCGCCAAGCGACCACGTGGTGCCGGATGCCGGGGCCTTTCGCGCCGCCGTCATGGCGGGGGTGTCCGCCGCCGAGGCCGGGCAGCTCGTCACCTTCGGAATCAAGCCGACCCATGCGGAAACCGGCTATGGCTACCTGGAACTGGCCGAAGATCCGGGTGATTTCGCGGCCCGGCCGCTGG
>JAUIFP010000006.1 GCA_030430365.1 Alphaproteobacteria bacterium
CTCAGTTGGTAGAGCAACTGACTTTTAATCAGTAGGCCGCTGGTTCGAATCCAGCAGGGCTCACCACTCCAGTTGTTCTAGCCGCTCTTTCGCCGCGCAGGCTGGCTGCTAGGATGCCTCGCCATGCAAGACAGCACCGCCCGGCCGCGACGCAAGCCCAAATGGGGCACCCTGACGCTCGTCGTCTTGTTCCATATTCTGGTGCTGGCCGGTCTTGCCCGGGCTTTCGCACCGGATTTCACAAATGCCGCCATGGACAGGGCGGTTTCGATTCTCACCGTTTCGGTCGGTACGGCGGAGGAAGATCCGCCTGCCGAGCTGGAGCAGCCGCCCGAGCCCGACGAAGGCGCCGAGGGGGAAGCAGGCCGCGAGGCTACTCCGCGCGAAACGAGCGCCCCCGAAGTCAAAGTCCCGGTTAAGCCGGCGCCGCCTGCGCCGCGCGCTTCCTCTACTGGCACGGCAGACCGTTCCGGGGCGCAGGAAACCGGCGCGGGCACTGGCGGTGCCTCGGCAGGCAGCGGAACGGGCAGCGGCACCGATGGCAGCGGCCAGGGCAACGGTTTTCGCAAGCTTCGCAAAGTGGCCGGAGACATCAATTCGGCCCGCGACTATCCGCGGGAAACGCGCGATCTGCGGATCGGACACAGCGTGACAGTGTTGCTCACGGTCGGCACGGATGGCCTGGTAAAGGATTGCCGAATTAGCGAGCCGAGCCCCGATGCGGAGGCAGACCGGATCACTTGCAGGCTCGCACGGGAACGGTTCCGTTTCGAACCTGCCACGGATTCACGGGGTAATCCTATTGTTGGAAGATATGCCTGGCGGCAGCGCTGGTTCTACTGAACAAGGATTAGTGCCCTTTGCTTTGTCTATTTCGCAATAACTATCGGCTATATGTTCCAGAATGAATCGAACGATAGGGGCCTGAACCTGTAGTGGCGGACGAATCGAAGATAACGCCAGTTGTGCTTTGCGGCGGCAATGGCACGCGCCTGTGGCCGCGTAGCAAGCCTTGTGCGCCAAAGCCGTTCCTGCGCTTGGTGGGCGACACGACCCTGTTCGAAGAAGCGATCGGACGCTGCGCCGGTGAGGAGTTTGCGCCGCCAGTCGTCGTGACCGGGCACAAGCATCGCGACCTTGTCGAGGGCCAGTTGCCGCAAGGAAGCGAATGCCGGCTGATCATCGAGCCGGAAGGAAAGAATACCGCTGCTGCGATCGCATTGGCAGCTTATCGCCTGCCCGAAGACGCGGTCATGCTGGTGTGCCCCAGTGACCATCACATCGCCGATGTCGAAGCCTTCAGGGCTTCGGCGTTTCAGGCCGCCGCGCTCGCAAGGGAAGGCTGGCTGGTCGCCTTCGGAATCGTGCCGACCCGGCCGGAGACCGGTTACGGCTATATCAAGCAGGGTGAACCGCTTGCGGGCGGCTATCGCGTCGACAAATTCGTCGAGAAGCCGGACCGTGCTCGGGCGGAAGAATTCCTGGCGCAAGGTGGCTATAGCTGGAATGGCGGCATTTTCGCCTTCCGCGCAGGCACTTTCATCGAAGAACTTTCCCGCCACCGTCCTGCCCTGGCAAATGCCGTTCGCAAGGCGGTGGATTCCGGCCGCGAGGATGGCCGGCGCTTCTTGCCGGGCGCGGACGCCTTCGCGCAGATCGAAGGGGAATCGGTCGATTACGCGGTAATGGAAGAAACGGACCATGCCGCGATGGTCCCTGCCGCAATGGGCTGGTCCGATATCGGCAACTGGAGCGCGGTACGTGAAGCCCGCGAACACGATGCGCAGGGCAATGTCGTGAATGGGCGTGCGGATCTGCTCGATTGCCGCGATGTGCTGGTGGAGAGCGATGGGCCGCGCGTTTCGCTGGTCGGCCTGGAGAATGTGATCGTGGTGGTCGACGGCGACGAAATACTCGTCACCAGTTCCGCAGGCGCGGCCAGCGTCGGTAAGCTGAAGGGGCCAGCCGGCGGATGAGTGCACTGCTTCCGACCCGTATCGTTGAAAAGCCCTGGGGGCGCAGCGACTTGCCGGCCCCCTTTGCGCCGTCGGGAGGAAGGCGTGTAGGCGAAATCTGGTTCGAGCCGCCACCTGAGCTGGATAGCCTTCTGGTGAAATACCTTTTCACCAGCGAGAAGCTCTCGGTTCAGGTCCATCCGCCCGGGGCGCAGGGCAAGGATGAATGCTGGCTGGTACTGGATACTCAGCCGGGTGCGACGCTCGGCATCGGCTTTCGCGATGACATTTCCCCGGCGGAAATGCGGGCCGCGGCCCTGGACGGCTCCATCGAGCATTTGATGGTTTGGCATCCGGTCGAGCCGGGCGATTTTGTCTATATCCCTGCAGGCACGGTCCACGCGATCGGCGCAGGCGTCTGCCTGGTCGAATTGCAGCAGAACAACGATGCCACATACCGCCTTTACGATTACGGCCGTCCGCGTGAGCTTCACCTGGACTATGCGATTGCCGTGGCACATGGCGGCCCGCACAATCCGGCCATGCGGCGCAAATTGCCGGCCAAGGGGTCGGCCAGGCTGACAATGGGCCCCTATTTCACTCTGGAGCGGGTTCAGGGCCGGCTTGCCGGCGATCACCTCGAGAGGCACGGCCCGCTATTGGTCGTCCCGATCGAGGGGGACGTGCTGGTTGCAGGCGAGGCCGTATCGCCCGGTGAATGCGCCGTGGCGAGCGGGCCCGATGCAGTCTCGCCTGCGGATGAAGCACAGTGCCTGCTTGCGTGGCCCGGCGTAACGGGCGCATAGAACGATGCATGATCGCTCACACCATTCAGCTTGCGCTTGCGCCGGTATTCCTGCTGGTGGCGATCGGCAATATCATGAATATTCTTTCGCAGCGGATGGGGCGCATCGTCGATCGATCGCGTCTGCTGCAGGATCGGCATAGCCAAACCTCCGGCGAAGAGCATGACATGATCGTGCGGGAGATACGCATCGTGGACGATCGGATCGCCACGGTAGGCAAGGCGATCCTACTGCTGGTTCTCAGCGGCCTTACGGTCGGTGTCGTAGTCGCTCTGCTCTTCCTGGGTGGCTTTCTGGAACTGGACCTGCAGCACGCCGCCGGCGCAGCGTTCATCATCGCTATTGGGCTGCTGATGGGGGCCTTGCTGCTGTTCCTGAAGGAAACCCGGCAGGCGGCGGCGGCTCTGCGCATTCCCGAGGAATTCCTGGAGAAAGACCGAGAGCTTTAGGGCCGGCGGAGTCTAGGCCGGGGGAGAAAGCAGCTTTTCGCCCTTCTGACGAATCGTACTTTCGACGATCGGCTCCACGAACGATAGCGCAGGCGGCAGGTCGATCGAGAAAATGACCTGACGCTCCGCGATTTCCACCAGTCCCGACAAATGCTGCCCCATCATGGCGATCTGCATCGTCATGCAGTCTTCGCTTGGCCAATCCGTCGTCACCTGGGCCATGCCGCCTGGAATTTGGTCGGCGATCTTATGGCTCGAACCTTTCAGGCGCCTGCGCACCTCTTCCTTTTCGAATTCGTGCGGGATGGAAACCTGCATCAGTCCTTCTTTTCTGCGGGCTGCATCGCCTCGCCATATCGGTATTCGAGGAAACGGGTGCGCACTGCCAAATCGTCGATCGCGCCGCTGGCGAGCTGGCGCGTGACGCGGTCGATCTCACTGCTGATCTTGCCCAAGCTTTCGACGATTTGTTCGTCAGGCGATCCGTTGGCGCGCCGTTCGCTGCGCATCTGGGTCGGTATCTTGCGATATGTCTCGACCGTTTCGGGCAAATGCTCGCCCACGAGCCTGCGCGTTTCGGTGGCCGCCGGATGATTGCGCTCGATACCCTCGAGCTGCCGCCCGAGCGCGTCGAGTTGCGCGCCGATCTTGTCGATCAAGGTGGCGGCTGGGCGGGGCAGGGCGGAGCGTTGGTGCTCCAGCCACAATTCGGTGCGTGCCACCAGCTGCCGGGCATCCTGGGTTCTGGTCAAGTCCGACCGCATGGGGACTTTCACCTTGGGATACTTTGAGAAGATATAGATCGCCGCCACGATCGCCAGGAAGGTCAGGACGATGCCGTTGAAGCCGATCCCATCCAGCACGATGCCGGCGACCGTTCCTGTAAGCAGGATGGCAAACAGCGCAATGGCGAAATATTTCAGCCGCTTGCGCCTGACTTTCCGGCGCAGCTGTGCCGATCCTCGCCCGATCGGGTAATTGCGGCGCTCGCTTCGAGCGGGAAAGTTTGAACTCATCGGCTATCGAGGCTCAGCAATGACGGTTCGCTGGCTTCCATCTTCGCCTGAGCCTCCGCCTGGCCTTCCGCGCGGGCGATGTAGCCCTTCGATTTCTCGACTTCGTCCGAAAGCGTGTCGACCGTCTCCTTCATCGAAGAAAGTGCCTGAACCTTGAAGCTGTCGATGTTGTCCATCGTGTCGTAGATGTTCTGGAAGGCGCGCTGCAGCGTCTCGATCGGAACGGTCGAACTGGTCGCCTGTTCGTGGATCTTGCTCGTCTGCTCGGCCAGCATGGTGCCGGTGGAATCGATCAGCCCCGCCGTCGTATCGTTGAGCGCGGTGATCTGTTGCAGCACGAGCCGCTGGTTGGTCATCGCCTCGGCCACGGTCACGGCCGTGCGCAATGCGCCCACGGTCGTGGTGCTGGCACGGTCGACGCCCTTGACCAGTTCGACATTGTTTTTCTTGACCAGATCGAGCGCGAGATAGCCTTGCACGCTCACGGCCATCTGGGTCAGCAGATCCTGGGTCCGCTGGCGGACATAGAACAAGGCCGTCTCACGCACCGCCTTTGCCTTGGCTGGATCGGTGGCGTCTAGCTCGTTCGCCTTACTCTCCAGCTTGGCGTCCAGCGATTTGGAAATGTGGATCATCTGCTCCAGATTGCCCATCGCTTCCCACAGATTCTGCCGCTCCACGTCGATTGCGGCATTGTCCATCAGCAGCTCGTCCTTGCCGGAGGCAAGTTTGGAGAGGATTGCCTGGATATGCGTCTGGGCGCTTTGGTAGCTCTGGAAATAGCTCTTCAGCGTGTTGCCGAAGGGTATGATGCCCAGAAGCTTGCGCCCGGGCGAGAGCTTCCCTCGCTTGCCCGGGTCGAGATCCTCCACCACGCGGCGCAATTCGGAGAGATCGGCTCCCACACCCTGGTCCCGGTCCATTGCGCGCACCGGGCGGTCCAGGAAGCGGTTCGACATGCCAGCGGCGGCCACAATCTCCTTGCGGCCCATATCGGTGAGCTGATCCACTTTTTTACCGAATTCAGGCGAATTGACGTCCTGCGCCAGAAGGTCGGAGACGAAGGTTTCGACCTTTTCGTCCAGTTGCGACTTCTTCTCTTCCGATACGGGGACAAGACCGGCGGCTTTTTCCGGGGCAACCGAGCGTACGGGCTCGGGCGGCGTCAGTTCGAGTTTTTCCGCCGTCTTGGTTTCATTGCTGGCCATGCTTCCTCCGCATTCGGTCTGTTCCGTTTGCCTGCTTGGAACCGCCTTGTAACACGCGGATCGTTGCGCTCCACTAACCCTACTGTATTGGGATTCCAGGGCACGCAAATCAAGGAGCGTCCATGCCAACTACCGAGACGCCGCAGCCAAGCTATTCCTTCGGTCATGTGGTGACGAGCCTGCGTGCATGGTGGCGCATCAATGTGGTCGGCACGGTCGACCAGGCGGATGTGATCGAAAACAGGCGGGCGGAATGCGATATTTCGGCGCGCTACCTGTTCATGCTGGCCATGTCCGCCGGCATTGCCGTGCTCGGCCTGCTGCTCTCCTCGCCAGCCGTTGTGATCGGCGCGATGCTGCTTTCGCCCTTGATGGATCCGATCATGGGCCTCGGCTTCGCATTGGCCATCGGGGACTATTCCTGGATGAAGCGGGCGGCGATGTCGCTCGCGATCGGAACCGCGCTGGCCGTTGCGCTGTGCGCGGTGATCGTGTTCCTCTCGCCCTTGCAGACCGTGACGTCGGAAATCGCGGCGCGAACCAGGCCGAACCTGTTTGATCTGGGCGTGGCGTTCTTTTCAGCCCTGGCCGGCGCCTATGCGATGATCCGCGGGCGCATGGGCACTGTCGTTGGCGTGGCGATCGCCACGGCCTTGATGCCGCCGCTCGCTGTGGTCGGCTTCGGACTGGCGACCTGGAACGGTGCGGTATTCTGGGGCGCGCTCGGCCTCTATGTCACCAACCTCCTGTCCATTGCCCTCACCGCCGCAGTCATGGCCCGGCTTTACGGGTTCCGGACCAGCCTTTCGGACCGTCAGACCCAGTTTCAGACCTTCGTGATCGTCGTGGTCTTCATCGCTCTGGCTATCCCGCTCGGCTTGTCCTTGCGCCAGATCGCCTGGGAAGCGCGCTCCACCCAGAAGATCCGCAGCGAGGTGCTGGACGCATTCGACAGCCGCTCTGTCCTCTCGGACGTGAAGATCAATTGGGATTCCGAGCCGATCCAGATCGACGCGACGGTCTTCACGCCCGAACTGGAGCCCGAGGCGGAAGGCATCGCGGCCCGGGCTATCGCGCGCGAGATCAATCGCGATGTCGACATCGCGATCATCCAGTCGAAGGTGGGCCAGGACGAGGACGCAGCAGAAGAAGCTCAGCTGGCGGCGGCCCGGGCGCGCGAAGAAGCGGCCAATCTGCGCCGGGCGGAAGAACTGGCTACCCGCCTTGCGCTGGTGGCCGGCGTTACCGAGAGAAGCGTGACGCTCGACCGGGAAAAGCGCCAGGCTTTCGTGACCGCACGTCCGCTCGATGGGGCTACGTTGGAAGCCTATCGCGAGTTGGAAGAGCGGATCATTCGGACGGAACCGGAATGGAGCGTCAGCCTAAAACCGCCTGCCCGTCCGTTACCCGACGTTCCGTTTGAAGAGGGCGAGCCCACAGAGGCAGGTCAGGTTGCGCTGGATATCATTGCATGGGCGGCACAGCGGATCGGCGTCCCCGTCATCCTTTCGGGAAGGGCTGGCGAGGTGGCGCAAGTGGCCGACTTCCTGGAAGGCGAGGGGGTCGAAACCCGTGCTACCGTGGACGAGCGCGCAGACGAAGCCGTGACGGCCAGTTGGGGCGCGCCCGACGAATGATCAGGCGGCAAGCTGATAGGGCTCGATCTCACCTGAGAGGTACAGCGTCTTCGCCTTTGCGCGGCTGAGCTTGCCGGAGCTTGTGCGCGGCAGAGTGCGCGGCGGGACCAGCTCGACCACACAGTTCATGCCGGTGACGGAGCGGACCTTGTCGCGGATCATTTCGCGCAGTTCGACCCGTTTCGCCGGATCGGAAACGCGGCAATGGACGAGCACGGCGGGTGCCTCCTCGCCATTCTCTGTCTCGACCGAGAAAGCGGCGATGTCGCCGTGATTGAACCCGGGCAGCTGCTCAACGGCCCATTCAATGTCCTGCGGCCAATGGTTCTTGCCGTTGATGATGATCATGTCCTTCGCGCGGCCGACGATGAACAGATAGCCGTCGGCCATATAGCCCATGTCCCCGGTATCGAGCCAGCCATCGACCAGGCACGCCTCGGTCGCTTCTGGGTCGCGGAAATAGGAATGCATCACGCTCTGGCCCTTGCACCAGACCTTGCCGATCTGATGATCGGCCCGGGCCAGGCCGTTTTCTCCGCGAATCTCGACGGCCATATCGCGCACCGGCTTGCCGCAATTCACAATCGCGCGGTAACGGGCGGGCCGCGAGAGATCGCGCAGCGCGCCTGAAAGGCGTTCTTCTTCCACCAGTTCCACACGGATGCCTTCACCCGGCGGCATTAGCGTTACGGCCAGGGTCGCTTCGGCCAGGCCATAGCTCGGCAGGAAAGCGGAAGCGCTGAAACCTGCATCGGCAAAGGCATTGACGAAACCCTGCATCACGTCGGGCCGGATCATGTCTGCGCCATTGCCGGCCACGCGCCAGCGGGAAAGGTCGAAACGCTCCGCGACATTGCTCTGGCTGGAAATGCGCCGCGCGCAAATGTCATAGCCGAATGTCGGTGAATAGGAGAGCGTCGTGCCCGGATTGCGGCTGATCATGTCCAGCCATGCAAGCGGGCGGCGAGCGAAATCTTCGGTCTTGAGATAGTCGACGGATACTTGGTTGGCGATCGGCGAGAGCAGGCAGCCGACCAGGCCCATATCGTGATACCAGGGAAGCCAGCTCACACAGCGGTCTTCACCGTCGATTTCCATGCCGTGCGCGTGTCCGGCCAGATTGTTGAGCAGGGACTGGTGAGTCACTGCAACGCCATGCGGAAAGCGGGTCGAACCGCTGGAATATTGCAGATAGCAGATATCTTCGGGCGCCGGCGAAGGCAGCTCGCAATCCGGTGCATCCAGCGCCAGGAACTCTTCATAGCTCATGCCGATGCAGCCTTGGCGATTGGCGGCGGCTGCCCCCATTTCCGCTATTTCGGCCGGATAGAGGAGTATTGCCGGGTCCGAACTGCTCAGCTGGACCGAAAGCTGGTCGATATAGTTGTCTTTGCCGCCAAAGCTGGTGGGCAGCGGCAGAGGCACAGGCCAGGCGCTGGCATAGACGGCGCCGCAAAACAGGGCGGCGAAATCGGACCCGGTTTCTGCGACAAGCGCGATGCGCGTACCCGGCCGGAAATTCTGGGAAACCAGCCTGCGGGCAGCGGCAAGCGCGTCTTCCCGCAAATCGGCATAGGTGTAGACCTGCGCAAGGTTGCCGCGCGGGTCATGGAAATTGAGCCCCTTCGCGGTCTTGGCGGCATAGTCCAGCGCGTCGCCAAATGTGGCGAAATCCGAATAGCGGCGCGGAATCGCGCAGGTGTTCGGCGTCGGTTTGATTGCGGCGTCGGTCATAATTGTGTGCGAAACCCGTTGTTGATCCCATTCGTGCGCCTTGATCCCTGCGGCGCTTGAACCCAGCATTAAAGGCGGCTCACATCCCGGTCATGCTTAATACGGCCTTTCTCAATCGGGGCGGACTGTGGCACGAATATGGCCAAATATGGCCACACCCTCCTCAACCCATCGCCAAAAAAGGGCATTTCGACCGCTAAACCCCTCGATTCTCGAGGAATTGGCGCTTGCCTATGTCGCGCGCTTCGCCATCAGCGAGGCAAAACTTCGGAGCTATCTTCGGCGGAAATTGCGTGAACGTGGCTGGGAAAGCGATGAGGAGCCGCCGGTTGAGGAACTGGTCGAACGCTACGTTTCGCTCGGCTATGTCGATGACAAGTCCTTCGCCCGTGCCAAGGCGGCGGGCCTCCAGAGGCGCGGATATGGCCCGCGCCGCGTGGAACAGGCGCTTGGCGCAGCAGGCATCGAGCCCGACATTCGCGATGAACTACGCATGGGGGAGGCTGCCGCACGCAAAGCCGCGTTGGCGATGGTGCGCAAGCGCGGCTTCGGACCGTTCGGAATGGATTGCCCGGATCGCAAGCAACGTGAAAAGCAGATTGCGGCCTTGCTGCGCGCTGGCCATTCGCTCGACACTGCGCGACAACTGGTGGATGCAGCCACCGAAGAAGAGGCCGAGGATTGGGCGGCCGAGATTGAGGATGAATCCGCAGAATGACGTTGTTTCGGCCATTGGTATTGCTTGCAGCATTGGCTGCCTGCTCCCCTCAGACGGCTCAGGCGATTCCGTCCGAGACGCGTGCAGTAAGCGCGCAGGACGATCGCCACCCGGTCTCCGGCCTGGAGGTCATTCCGCTGCGCGTCACGCAGGATGGGGAGGTTCATCGTTTCAAGGTTGAAGTCGCGGCGAACCGGGAAGAGCAGGCCCGCGGCCTGATGTTCCGCAGAGAACTTGGGCCGGACGAAGGCATGATCTTTCCGCTTTCTCCGCCGCGGCTTGCCAGTTTCTGGATGAAGAACACGGTGATCCCGCTGGACATCATCTTCATCGGCAAGGATCACCGGATCATCAATATCGCGGCGAATGCAACGCCTTACACGCTCGATCCGCGTCAGTCGGAAGGCTTGGCGCTTGCAGTGCTGGAATTGCCGGGCGGACGCGCCGCAGAACTGGGCATCGGCCCGGGGGCATTGGTGCAGTGGTAATTGCCGTCTTCGAAGGCCCAAAAGCAGGCTTTGTCTTGCGCTTTTCCTCAGCTTGTGGCTAACGCGGCGTCCATGGGAATCTTCGGAAAGATATTCACCTGGTGGGATGGCGCGACCATCGGCACGTCGCTCTGGTCGGCTCGCAATGGCGAACATGTGGGCACTGACGCGCAGGGCAATCGCTATTACCGTTCCAAGAAGCCGGGCCCGAACGGACGCGAACGCCGCTGGGTCATCTATGACGGAGCGAATGATGCGAGCCGCGTCCCCGCCGAATGGCACGGCTGGCTGCATGGCAGTTTCGATGGCGTGCCTGAAAGTTTCCTGCCGCCTCCGCGGATCTGGGAAGTGGACTATTCGCCAAACGCCACCGGCACGCCGGCAGCCTATCGCCCGCAGGGCGCATTGGAACGCGGCGGAAAGCGTGCGCGGGCCACGGGCGATTACGAAGCCTGGACGCCGGATTCCTGAACGTGATGCGCTCCGGGCCCCGTTCCGGGACGCTGCTGGCCCTCTTATCGCTGGCAGCCCTATCGCTGGCAGGCTGTTCCGACAGGCCCGATTTCGAGGAAACCGAAGATACCGAATTGCCGGAGGACCTGGCGAGTTTCGAAGCGCCGCAATCCGATGGTGACTCAGAATTGGGAACGCCGCGCGAAGAGCGCGTGGCGACCATCGGCGTCCTGAACAAGCGCAATAATCTGACCCAGGATATCGAGATTAAGCCGGGGGAATCGCGCCGCGTGGGCGATGTGATCGTCAGGCTGGCGACTTGCGAAAGAACCGCGCCGTGGGAATCGCCGCCGGAAACCGGTGCCTTCGTTCAGGTGCTGATCGCGCAGCGCAGCTCGCCGAGCGCCGATCCGCAATGGCAGCGCGTTTTTTCCGGCTGGCTGTTCAAGAATTCGCCATCGCTCAACGTGGTCGAACACCCGGTCTATGACGTTTGGGTGAAGGATTGCGCAATGAGCTTCCCGGGCGAGGAAGCGCCGTCGCCATCCGCATCGGATTGAAGCGCCCGGTGGCCCAGAGGGACGAGATCGCCCCTGGCTTCCCCTGTATATTCATCTGAATTGTCTCCCGAGGCCGGCAGCGGGGCCCGCGCTTCGGTCAACCTTTCGAGATATTCGCTTTGGCTGATTTCGATCGCCCCAAGGGAGGCGAGGTGGCTGGTCATGAACTGGCAATCGAGCAATGTGCAGCCTGCCCGCTTCATGCTGGCGACCAGCCAGGCCAGTGCCACTTTCGAGGCATCGCGTGAGCGGCTGAACATGCTCTCGCCGCAAAAGACGCGGCCGAACCCCACGCCGTAAAGCCCGCCGGCGAGTTCTCCGTCTTCCCAGCATTCGATCGAGTGCGCGTAACCGGCCAGGTGAAGCGCGTTGTAGCTTGCCGTGATTCGCTCACTGATCCAACTTTCCGGGTGATCCGGCCGCGGGGCGGCGCAGGCATCCATCACTTGCGCGAATGCCTCGTTGCAGGTGACCTGGTATTTGTCTCTGCGCAGCAGCTTCGCCAGAGAGCGCGAGCAATGGAAGTCTTCCAGCGGGATGATCGCCCGCTTGCGCGGCTCGACCCAGAAGACTTCCGGATCGTCCCGCCGGTCTGCCATGGGGAAGATTCCGCTGCGATAGGCGAGCAGGAGAGTTTCTACCGGAATGAGCTGTGTGGCGGGCGCGTGCACGCAGCGATTGTAACAGCTCCTGCCGCCTAGCGGAAATGGCTTTAGCGTTATGACGCCCTACGGTGTCGACTTACGGACCTTGCCATGCCCCGCCAGTCGCATTAGAGGCCCATCGGCCTGCAGGAGTGTAGCTCAGTTGGTAGAGCATCGGTCTCCAAAACCGAGTGCCGGGGGTTCGAATCCCTCCACTCCTGCCAGGGCTCCCATTTTCGAAGAATTCTTGTTTCGCCGCGATTGGCGCTTTCGAGCCGTTCTTTCGCTCGAATTTGGAAATGCCGGCTCGGCTCACCGCAAATCCGGGAACGTTGGCCGTGGGCCGTGCATTAGCCGCGATATAGCGTCTTCGATGAAAGGAGCACCGATGGCTAACCTCACATTCCATTCGAGCCGCCCAGACCACTGGACAATGCCGCGTCCCCATAGCGATGCGAGCTTGCGCCATATGATGCACGGCCCCGTTCAGCCGATGGAAGAACCGGGCTTTTTCCGGAAGCTTTTCCGCCTCCGGTGAGGCCGTGCGGCGGGGCAGTCCGCCAAGCTGTTCGGGCAATCAATACTCGTCGGGTTCTTCCGGCGATTCATGGCCGAAATCCTGCCCCGCGGTTTTGTCGCCTTTCGCCAGCTTGAACACGACACCGGACAGCAAGGCCAGCGCCAGCAGGTTGGGCAGGGCCATGGCCGCATTGGCGATGTCACCCAGGCGCCAGACCAGCTGCAATGGCTGACTGGCCCCGATGAAGATCGCAACGCACCAGACAATTCGCCAGATGAGGTGGAGCCGCAATTCGCCTTTCCGGGTGGATCCGGGAATCCGGCTGTAAATGAAGGTGATGGCCCGTTCGCCATAATACGACCAGGTGAGCAGGGTGGTGAAGACAAACAGAATCAATGCCACGCTGGCGATCAGGGTGCCGATCGGGATCGTCCCGACATTGACCGGGAAAGCCGCGGCAAAGGCCCCGGACGTCATGGCAAATCCGCTGAGATCGCTTTGCCAGGCATGCAGCACTGCGGTGCCATCGGCGGCAAAGTCACCCTCGACGGTCAAAATGACCAATGCGGTCATCGTGCAGATCACGATCGTGTCGATGAATGTCCCCATCATCGCCATCTGACCCTGCTGCCTGGGATCGTTCGTCTGCGCCACGGCATGGGCGATGGGGGTGGAGCCTTGCCCGGCCTCGTTGGAAAAGAGCCCGCGCGCAACGCCTGCGCGTATCGCGATAATGATGGCGGCGCCCAGAAAACCTCCGGAAGCGGCCTGGGGATTGAAGGCGCCGTGGAAGATGCGGCCGAAGGTTTCGGGTATGTCCTGAATGTCCAGCAGGATCGCGACAATCGCCATCGCGATATAGGCTGCGGCCATGAAGGGAACGATTTTCTCCGCAACGTTCCCGATCGATTTGATGCCGCCGATGATCACGACGAACACTGCGATCGCGACGATCAGCCCGCCGACCCATTCGTCCAGCCCGAACAGCTCGTTCAAACCGTCCGCCACGGCGTTGGACTGGATCGCATTGCCGGTGACCAGCGATGAAAACAGTGTGCCGACGCAGAAGAGAATGGCCAGCCAAGTCCATTTCGGCCCCAGGCCGATCATGATGTAGCTCATCGGGCCGCCGCGATAGACCCCGTCCGAAGTGCGTTCGCGATAGCGGATCGCCAGGGAGCCTTCCCCGAAGGCCAGTGCCATTCCGATCAGCGCCGTCACCCACATCCAGAAAACCGCGCCGGGGCCGCCCAGCGCGATTGCAGTGGCGACACCGGCCAGATTGCCGGTACCGACCTGGCCCGAAAGCGCGGTAGAAAGTGCGGCAAAGGGCGATATCTCGCCAGAACCGCTCCCCTTGCGGCTCTTGAACAGCCCGGCAAAGGCAGTGCCGAGTTTCAGGATCGGGAAGAAGCGCAGCCCGATCATGAAATAAAGCCCGACGCCGAACAGGACGATCACCATCGGCGGCAATGGCAGGACTTCGGCGCCGTTCCACGTCCCCCCCCAGATGAAATCGGAGACATTGGTGACGTGATCGAGTAATGTCGCGCCCTGATCCTGTGCTGCCACTAGCGGATTCCCTTCTTCGCTGCGGAAAGCGCAGGCTATCTGCGCGAAGCGATCATCACCAGCCCCCTTTTTCCGCTCTCCCCAGCCACTTGCTTTTCGGGCAAGGCATAGCTAAATCGCTTTCGCCTTCCGACATTCGGAGAATCGCAGCCCCTCCCGGTCATATGGACCGGGGCGGCGATGATCCAATGGCTCAAGGCGCATCAGGAATTTTGCCGAAGGCACGGCGGAAACGAGAGAGACAATGGCCAAGACGAATCCGGGCGAATTTATCCGTCAGGTGCGCGCCGAAGCATCCAAGGTCGTGTGGCCGACGCGGCAGGAAACCGTGACCACGGCGATCTTCGTTGCGATCATGATGCTCATTCTCTCGCTGTTCTTCCTCGGCATTGACTCGCTGTTCGGTGCCGTCGTGCGCTGGCTGCTTTCCCTCGCCTGAGGCGATTAATACGGATATTTCAAAAACATGGCCCGCTGGTACATCATTCACGCCTATTCCGGTTTCGAGAACAAGGTCCGCGATTCGATCATCTCGGAAGCGGAGCGCATGAGCCTTTCCGAAGCGGTCGAGCAGGTCGAGGTTCCCGCTGAGACCGTGACCGAAGTCAAACGCGGCAAGAAGGTCCAGGTCGAACGCAAGACGATGCCTGGCTACGTTCTGGCGAAGCTCAAGATGAATGACGATGTCTACCATCTGATCAAGAACACGCCGAAGGTTACCGGCTTTCTTGGCCCGAATGGCAAGCCGCAACCGATTTCCGAGCGTGAAGCTGCGCGGTATTTCGGTGCGCGCGACGAAGCCGCCGCCATGCCCAAGCGCGAAATCCACGTCGATTACGAGATCGGCGATCAGGTCAAGGTGCTGGACGGCCCATTCGCCAGCTTCAACGGCGTTGTCGAAGAGCTTGATTTCGATAAGAACAAGGTCAAGGTTTCGGTTTCGATCTTCGGCCGTGCGACCCCGGTCGAACTCGATTTCGAACAGGTCGAACTGGCCAAATAACTGCACGTCGCCGCGCGCTTCTTCGCGCTGCGGATGCCGGTTGATTTTTGGAGGGAATGCGACTATCCGCGCGCCTTCCCAAGCGAAAGCCACGGGAAATATTGCGGGAGGCCTTCTTTGTGGAGGTCGCTTGGACCGCTTAACATGAAGGCGCAGCCTATGGCCCGCCTGATAGTGTGAAAGGAGGCCAGCAATGGCCAAGAAGATTGAAGGCTATATCAAGCTGCAAGTGCCCGCGGGCACGGCAAACCCGTCTCCGCCGATTGGCCCGGCTCTGGGCCAGCGCGGCGTGAACATCATGGAGTTCTGCAAGGCGTTCAATGCCGCTACGCAGGAACTCGAAAAGAACATGCCGATCCCGACGATCATCACCGTTTATGCGGACCGGTCGTTCACTTTCATCACCAAGACGCCGCCGGCCAGCTTCCTGCTGAAGAAGGCCGCAAAGTTGAAATCGGGTTCGAAAGAGCCGGGCAAGGTTTCTGCCGGAACGATCAAGCGTTCGCAGGTTTCCGAAATCGCCGAGATGAAAATGGCCGATCTCAACGCAAACGATATCGACCAGGCAACCAAGATCATCGAAGGCTCCGCGCGTTCGATGGGCCTCGACGTGGTGGAGGGCTAAGACATGGGCAAGCTTTCGAAAAAGCAGAAGATGCTGGCTGAGAAGTTCGACGCCGAAAAGCTGTACGGCGTAAATGAAGCGCTTCAGGCGCTGCGCGACGTTTCCAGCAAGAAGTTCGACGAGACTGTCGAGGTCGCGATGAATCTCGGCGTCGATCCGCGCCATGCGGACCAGATGGTTCGCGGCATGGTCTCGCTGCCTTCGGGCACCGGCAAGGACATGAAGGTCGCCGTTTTCGCGAAGGACGCGAAGGCGCAGGAAGCTCTGGATGCGGGTGCCGACAAGGTCGGTGCCGATGACCTGATGGAAGACATGCAGGCCGGCAATCTGGATTATGACCGCGTCATCGCGACCCCGGACATGATGGGCGTGGTCGGCCGTCTCGGTAAGGTTCTGGGCCCCAAGGGTCTGATGCCCAACCCGAAGCTCGGCACGGTGACGATGGACGTCGCCCAGGCAGTCAAGGATGCCAAGGGCGGCCAGGTCGAATTCCGCGTGGAAAAGGCCGGCATCATTCATTCCGGCATTGGCAAGCTCTCCTTCTCGGATGAGCAGCTCAAAGCGAATTTCGATGCGCTGGTCGATGCGATCGTCAAGGCCAAGCCGTCGGGCGCCAAGGGCAAATATCTGAAGAAGCTTGCGCTGACTTCGACTATGGGGCCGGGCCTCAAGATCGATACGGCGGAAGTCGAAGGGGCCTAAGCCCTTTTCAGAAAATTGGGATCACCAAGGGGCCGGGGGAGCGATCCTCCGGCCTTTCTTGTGTTTCAGCCCAGATTGGCCGGCGTATAGCATTCGATCACCAGGCTGATCGGCTGGCCGTCGGGCCGCCGCAGCACCGCCCGGTGCGAAAGGATCGTGTCGGCCGGGCACTGGGCTGCCGCTCCGCGCTGGCTGGCGAGACGGTGCCGTGTGAAGCCAAGAGATGAGACTGCACGTCCGAACGGCGTGTCTGTCGTCTCCAGGGTGGTGTTCATCTGCGAAGTCAGACGATCGGGCACATACCAATTATGCGCGTCGGATAGGACGACGCTCCCGCAGGCGAGGCGCACATGGCGATATCCGAGCCTGGTTTCCGCGCCGACTTCCAGCCGCTCGCGCACGCCGCTGTCGTCCGCTGCGGGTTCACCCGGTTCCGCGTGGATGGCAACAATCCGGGCGGGTTCGGCGATGCCCCGCGCGGCGCACCATTCTTCAAGTGCGCGCGTGGCGCTGTCTTGCTGCGCCAATGCGGCCTCGAATGTTTCGAGAGTTACAGATTGTGGCGGCGTTATGCTCGCTGCGCAGGCAGCCAGCAGCAGGCAGGCTGGCAGCGATTTGGGGAATCTCATATCCCGCCGGGGGTGAAATCGCGGCCCAATTCTCCAAGGCCTTCGCATAAAGTGTCGACACAGCTCTTGAGCAGGCCTGCATCGGTGGACCGGACGACGAAGTTGGCGCCGGTTTTTCCTTCGCGGAAAAAGGGATAACTGCCGATCTGGCAGCCATCATGGGCCTTTTCGACTTCGCGCAGCAGGTCGGCCACTTCGCTTTCCGGCACCCAGCAGCCAACCGTTTCGGAGAGCAGGGGGGATCCGCCTTCCAGCTGGCCGGTCAAAGCATCCAGCATCTGCGCGCAGATATGCGGCACGCCAGCAAGGAGATAGACATTGCCGGTCTTGATCCCGGGGGCGGCGGACATCCGGTTGGGGATGAGCTCCCCGCCTTCGGGCACGCGCGCCATTCTCAGCCGCGCATCGTTCAATCCGCCGCGGCTGGCATAATATTCTTCCAGCACGGCCCGGGCATCGGGATGAATGGAAACGCCCACACCCAGTGCCGCCGCCACGGCATCCACCGTGATATCGTCATGCGTGGGGCCGATCCCGCCGGTCGTGAAGAGATAATCGTTGCGCGCGCGCAAGGCGTTCACAGCCTCTACAATCGCTTCGAGGACATCGGGCACCACGCGCACCTCGGCAAGGCGGATGCCCTGCACCTGCAACCAGCTTGCGAGCTGGGCGATGTTCTTGTCATGCGTCCGGCCCGAGAGAATCTCGTCGCCGATCACCACCAGTCCTGCAGTCCAGATCTTGTCGCTCGATGCCATGATCAGATCGTTAGGCGAATTCGCTGCGTCCGGCTACCGCCTGCATTGCCTATTCCGCAGCGCGGGCCAGTGCGGCGTCTTTCTGACGGAAAGACAGGATCCCGTCATCGACCGGCCGTCTGCGGAAATCGCGCTGATCCTCAAGATAGTCCATATTCAGCCGCCAGGGCAGGGCAGGCGCGCTCTTGGGCATCAGATGCCGGACGCGTTGAATATAGCCGGAAGAGAAAGAATAGACGTCCCCTTCCTCCAGCGCGTGATCCTCCGCCAGATGAGGGCAAACGACGTCGACGCCCAGCTCCTCCATGCGGCCAAGCACGCGGCAGATATATTGGGCGGAATTGTCGGCCCGCAATGTCCAGGAAGCGTTGAGATATCCGAAGACGACGGCGAAATTCGGCACGTTGGAGAACATGCAGCTGCGATAGAACCAGTGCTGCGCCCAATCGACCGGCTTGCCGTCAAGCGTAACGGCAATGCCGCCTGCGATCGCCAGATTGAGGCCGGTCGCGGTGACGATGATGTCGGCTTCCAGGTGAGTTCCCGATTCAAGCACGATCCCGGTCGCGTCGAAGCGGTCGATGCGATCGGTCACGATCGAAACCTCGCCGGCCCTGACCGCCTTGAACAGATCGCCATCGGGCACGAGGCATAGGCGCTGTTCCCACGGATTATAGGGCGGCACGAAATCCTTCTCGTTCCAGGCGGGCCCAAGCGCCTTGCGCGCATGTTTGGTGAGGTAATTGGCAATTCTGGCGGGCCGGCTGCGCGCCTGGTTGAATACGAAACGGTGCAGGCGGATATTCTTGAAGCGGGTCAGCCTGTAGGCCAGCTTTTCGGGCAGGATGCGGCGCAGGAAATTGGCGAAACGATCCTGGGCCGGCTGGGCGCCCATCCAGGTCGGCGTGCGCTGGAGCATGGTGATATGGGCGGCTTTTGCGGCCATTGCCGGCACGAGCGTTACGGCAGTTGCACCCGAACCGACCACGATCACGCGTTTGCCAGAATAGTCGAAATCCTCCGGCCAAAATTGCGGATGAACCAGCTTGCCCTGGAATTCCTCAGTGCCTGCAAATTCCGGGTCATAGGGATGATCGTAATCGTAATAGCCCGAACCGAGATAGAGGAAGCGGGCGGCAATTTCCCGCCATCCCGCCGCATCTTCGGTGACAATTTTCCAGCGTGCTTCGCTGGAGCTCCAGTCCGCGGAAATCACTTTCGTGCCGAAGCGGATATGTTCACGGATACCGCGGCTATCCACCACATGGTTCAGATAGCGCAGGATGGCGTCGCCCCCGGCAATTGCCTCGTCGTCGATCCAGGGTTCGAAGGCGAAGCCGAAGGAATGCATGTCGCTGTCGGAGCGGATGCCGGGATAGCGGAACAAGTCCCAGGTGCCGCCAAGTTGCTTGCGACGCTCGAGCATCGTGAAGTTCTGCCCGGGGCGCAGCATCTTCATATGTGCCGCCATGGAGATGCCGGAAATACCGGCGCCGACGATCAGAACGTCAACTTCTTCCGTCTGCTGTTCGGCCACACCATGCTCCCATTCACTCGGCTGGGGCAGCCCGTGGATCGACTAGTCGTCGTTCTTGTCGAAAATCATCGATCGGTCGGGCAGCAGGTCCCATTCGCTTGAGGCGAAGGCATGCGCCTTGCCGCCTTCCTGCGCCTCGCGGGCGGCCTGCACCGTATTGGCCAGCAGGCAGGCGATGGTCATCGGGCCGACGCCGCCAGGCACCGGCGTCACTGCGCGGGCGTGCTGGACTTCGTCGAAGGCGACATCGCCGACCAGCTTGACCTTGCCGTCTTCCGTCTTCCTGCGGGTGATGCCGACATCGATGATAACCGCGCCCGGCTTCACCCAATAGCCTTTGACCAACTCGGGCGCGCCTGCGGCCGCGATGATCACATCGGCCTTGCGGCACAGGTCCGACAGGTTCTTGGTTTCGATATGGGTGACCGTGACGGTGGCTTCACGCTCCAGCAGCAGCATGGCGATCGGCTTGCCGACGATGTTGGACTTGCCGATCACCACGACGTCCAGCCCGGTCATGTCGTCGATCACGGTGTCGAGCAGCTTGGTCACGCCCAGCGGCGTACACGGAACGATGCCGCCGGTGCCGGTGGAAAGACGCCCGACATTGACCGGATGGAATCCGTCGACATCCTTGTCGGGATGGATCGCGCCCAGAACGACACCGGTATCGATATGATCGGGCAGCGGAACCTGCACCAGAATGCCGTGCACTTCCGGGTCGGCATTGAGGCGCGCAATCAGCGTAAGCAGGGCATCCTGGGTCGTGTTCTTGCTCAGCCGGTGTTCGAAGCTGCGAATGCCCGTTTTTTCGCAGCCCTTGATCTTGCGGCCGACATAGACTTCGCTCGCCGGATCGTTGCCAACCAGGACCACGGCCAGGCCGGGACGGGTCATGCCGGCATCGACCATCGCCTGCACGGCTTTGGCGGTTTGCTCGTCAAGTTCGCGCGCTACGGCGCGTCCGTCGATAATGTCGGCCATCGGGTTGCTCCAAAAACAAAGGCAGCCCGCGTCCTAGCGAACGCGCGCTGCCTTTCAATACCATATGAAAATATTAGGCCGCTTAATGCGCGGCGTCGTATTTGTTGATCCATTCGGCCGAGGCGGTCAGCGCGCCGAAGGGATAGAGGTGCAAGCGGACCCGCCCCAGATCCTCGGTCAGGCCCTTGTCGAGCGAGGCAACCAGCTTGTCCGGGCCGGCACTGCCGATGAGGTTGGTCAGCGAGATGCCGTATTTCTTCATGACATTGGCCGATGCGCCGACACCGCAGCGCTTGGCAAAGCCCAGCAGGCGCTTGATGCCGGCGGGGCCGGGCACGCCCAGGCGCACAGGCACGTCGATGCCGCGTGCGCGCATTTCCTTCAGCCACTCGACGATCGCTTCGTCATCGAAAGCGAACTGGGTGACCACCAGCGGGACCATTCCATGGGCTTTTACGGCAGCGATCTTGCGCTCCATCCAGTCCCACAGTTCGTCCTTGGTGTTGTTGGGGTGGCCTTCGGGATGCCCGCCAATACCGACGATCTCGATACCGTGCTTTTCCAGCAGGCCGGTTTCGATGATCTGCAGCGAATCCGAATAAGGGCCTTCGGGCTCCGGCGGGTCGCCCGCGATAATGAAGACGCGCTTCACACCGGCCTTGGTGGTGATGTCGCGCAGGTAATTATCCAGCACTTCTTCCGAAGCGATGCGGCGCGCGGAAAGGTGGACGATCGGTTCGAAGCCCAATTCGCGGACCAGCACGGCGGCTTCCACGCGCTGTTCGATTTCTTCGCCGGGCAGGAAGGTCACGGCGACCTGGGTGCCGGGGCGGATCAGGGGTGCGGCTTCCTTGATGCCTTCGATTTCCTTCGCCGTCATTTCCAGCGAATAGCCATCGACCATATTGGTGCGGGGTTTTTCCCAATCGGGGTGGATCGCGGCGTAAGACATCTCATGAACTCCCAAGATCGAATCTGTTCGGTATTGCACCGGAATAAAGGCGTATCCGGAGCCTGATTGAACAGGAAGGCAGCCTTTTCAAGAAAGACTCTAGCAGAATCGCATTTCTTCGTATAGATGAAAACTTCACGTTGACGAAGAATGTTGCGCGCGAAAACCGATGTTAATCCTGCTTCCCGGCCTGATCTGCGACGCTTCCATCTATGCGCCGCAAACCGCAGCATTCAGCGACTCGCGCGCAATCGACGGCTATGGCATGCGCGATACGCTCGAAGGCATGGCGCAATATGTCCTCGAATCAGCGCCGGAGAAGTTCGATCTGCTGGGCCATTCGATGGGCGGGCGAATCGCGCTGGAAATCATCCGCGCCGCTCCCGAGCGTGTTCGGCGGCTGGCGCTTGTCAGCACCGGCATCCATCCGCTCAAGCCGGGCGAGGTGCGCAACCGTTTCGAATTGCGGCGCGTAGGCCGCGAGCAAGGCATGGAAGCGCTGGTCGATTCCTGGCTGCCGCCGATGGTTGCACCGGCCCACCGCCAGGATGCTGCTATCATGGAGCCGCTGCAGGCCATGTGCATGCGTGCGGGACTTAAGGTGTTCGATGCGCAGATCGACGCGCTGCTTGCACGCGGCGAGGTCAAGAGCTTGCTCCCGGACATTACCTGCCCCACGCTGGTCATGACCGGAAGCGAGGACGCGTGGAGCCCGCCTGCACAGCATGAGGAGATTGCAGAGGCGATCCCCAATTCCGAACTCGTCATCGTCGAAGGTGCTGGGCATATGATCCAGCTCGAAGCGCCTAAAGCGGTGAATGAAGCAATCGCCCGCTGGCTTGCCCAGCCGGTGACCGACTAAACCGAAGTGTAATCAACCAGGCTCTTTCTAGGAGAGGCAGACAAATGAGTGAACAAAACCTTCAGCAGAAGCTGGACGCAGCCGGCGATGTCGTCGAACTCCTGCGCAACCAGCAGGTCGGACCGAACCCCTATCCGGGCGTTCCGGCGGAATATTCCAACTGGCGCAACGAGCAGCGCGCCTGGGCTGAAAGCGCCGTGCTGTTCAACCAGAGCTACCACATGGTCGAGCTCTATGTTCGCGGCAAGGACGCCTTCAAGCTCCTCGAATATCTCGCGATCAACTCGTTCAAGAACTTCACCGTCAACAAGGCGAAGCAGTTCGTGCCCGTGACGCCCGACGGCTATGTCATCGGCGACGTGATCCTGTTCTACCTTGCTGAAAACGAATTCAGCCTGGTCGGCCGCGTGCCGGCGATCGAATGGGTCGAATTCCACGCGCAGTATGGCGATTGGGACGTGGAAGTGGAGCGTGACGAGCGCACCGCCATGCGGACCGACGGCGTCCGCAAGAACTATCGCTTCCAGCTCCAGGGCCCGAATGCGATGAAGATCCTGGGCATCGCCATGGGCGAAACGCCGCCGGACCTGAAGTTCTTCAACATGGCCCATGTCGACATCAACGGTAAGGACGTGATCGCTCTGCGTCACGGCATGGCCGGTCAGCCGGGTTACGAACTGTTCGGCCCGTGGGAAGACTATCAGGCCGTTCACAGCGCATTGGTGGAAGCCGGCAAGAATGACGGCCTGACCCTGGTCGGCGGCCGCGCCTATTCGTCCAACACGCTGGAATCGGGCTGGCTGCCTTCGCCGCTGCCCGCTTTCTACACTGGCGACAGCCAGATGATGAAGGACTTCCGCGCCTGGGCCGGTGCCAATTCCTATGCCGGCATGTGCTCGGTCGGCGGCAGCCACGTTCCCGATAGCGTAGAGGGCTACTACCTCACGCCGTGGGATATCGGTTATGGCCACATCGTGAAGTTCGACCATGATTTCGTGGGCCGCGAAGCTCTCGAAAAGATGGCAACCGAAACGCACAAGCAGAAGGTCACGCTGGCTCTCGACAATGAAGACATGATGCGTGTCCTCTCGTCGCTCTATGCCGAAGGCGACCGCGCCAAGTATTTCGAATTCCCGAGCGCAGTGTATTCGATGCACCCGTTCGACGAAGTGAAGTGCGACGGCAAGGTGATCGGCGTTTCGACCTGGGTTGGCTATTCCTCCAACGAAGGCAAGATGCTGACCCTGGCGATGATCGATCCGGCCTATGTCGAAATGGGCAAGGAAGTGACGCTGGTTTGGGGCGAGCCCAATGGCGGCACCACCAAGCCGACCGTCGAGCCGCACGTTCAGACGGAAATCAAGGCGATCGTTTCGCCGGTGCCTTACTCCAAGGTCGCCCGTGACGCCTATGCGGACAGCTGGCGCCAGACCGGCGTTGGCGCCAACGCCTGAGCCGCACACGGTTCAGCGGCGTAAAGCCAAAACAAAGGGGGCGGTCACTTCGGTGGCCGCCCTTTTTCTTTGCCGGGAATCCATGTGCCACGCCCGCCATGAAATCCCGCCTTGCATCCTCGCACGGACCCTCGCAAACTCGCACCGCTTCTGGAGAGGAGAATCTGCATATGGGCAGGGCGTAGGGCGCGCCTTGCTCCCTCTCGGGAGACGTCAATGGGGGACGTATACGATTTCATCGTGATCGGCAGCGGGCCGTCGGGGCGCCGCGCTGCTATCCAGGCGGCAAAACTCGGCAAATCGGTATTGGTGGTGGAAGGGCGGACCAAGGTCGGCGGGGTTTCGGTGCATACCGGCACGATCCCCTCCAAGACCCTGCGCGAAACCGCGCTCAACCTCTCCGGCTGGCGGGAACGCGGCTTCTATGGCCGATCCTACCGCGTGAAGAAGGATATCGGCAGCGAAGACCTCTCGGTGCGCCTGACCAAGACGCTCGCCTATGAGGTCGACGTGCTGGAGCACCAGTTTCTGCGCAATGGCGTGGCGACGATGGCGGGTTTCGCGCGCTTTGTGGACGAGCATAACGTCGTCATTCAATCGCCCGACGGTAGCGAGCTTAAAGTCAGGGGAGAGCGTATCCTGATTGCAGTGGGCACCGTGCCGCATCGTCCCGACACGATCGATTTCACCGTGCCCAATATTCTCGACAGCGACGGGATCGTTTCCGTTCCCAAGCTTCCCCGCAGCCTGACGGTGATAGGCGCGGGGGTGATCGGCATCGAATATGCGACGATCTTCTCCGCGCTCGACGTGGCGGTGACGGTCATCGAACCGCGCAGCAGCTTCTTCGATTTCGTCGACAAGGAGATTGTGGAGGAGTTCATCCATCAATTGCGCGACCGCGGCGTGCAGTTCCGCATGGGCTCGCCGATGACGAAAGTGGAGGCGTTGCCCACTGGTGGCATCGTCACCACGACTGCGGATGGCCGCAAGGTGAAGAGCGAAATGCTGCTCTATTGCGCGGGGCGCATGGGCGCGACTTCGGATATCGGGCTGGACAAATGCGGGATCGAAACGGATGCGCGCGGGCGGATCAAGGTGGACGAGAACACGTTCCAGACATCGGTCCGGCATATCTATGCGACGGGGGATGTGATCGGATTTCCCAGCCTGGCCTCGACTTCCATGGAGCAGGGGCGGATCGCCGCCTGCCACGCCTTCGAAATGCCTCTTCCGCCGGCTCCGGCCTATTTCCCTTATGGGATCTATGCCGTGCCGGAGATTTCGACCGTTGGCCTTTCGGAACAGGAAGTGCGCGAAAAGGGCATCAGCTATGAATGCGGCATTGCCCGTTTTCGCGAGACGTCGCGCGGCCATATCATGGGGCTGGAGCAGGGGATGATGAAGATGATCTTCTCCAACGCCACGCGCCGGCTGCTGGGCGTGCATATCATCGGGGAAGGCGCGACCGAATTGATCCATATCGGCCAGGCCGTGCTGAACCTGAAAGGCACGATCGATTATTTCATCGAGAACACTTTCAACTATCCGACGCTGGCCGAAGCCTACAAGATCGCCGCGCTGGATGCGTGGAACCGGATGCCGCAATAGCCCTTATGCAAGCAGCGCAGTTATGGGGCGGACAAAACCGCCCTCAAGCAGCGCAGCGATAGGGCAGGCAAAACCGCCCTCGAGCAGCGAAGCGGTAGGCCCAAAGAGAGAGTAAGCCCGCCTCCGGCAGTTTCCGGGTACCGGAGGCGGGCAACCGCCTGACGATGGAGTAATCAGGCGGTATTCTTGCGGATGAGGTCGAGAGCTTCGGCAATCGCGGCCTGCTCGCTCTTCGAGCCATCCTGTATCTCATTGGCGATTTCGAGCAGGCGGCCGGAAATCACGGTGCCCGTCTGCGCTTCTTCCTCGATATGGATGCCGCCCTTGGCCTCGGCGATGGCATCCCATTCGGCGCGCACGGCCGACCAATAGCCTTCCGTTGCGGCCCAGTATTCGTCTGCGGCAGAGACGGGATATTCGTCGAAGCGGGTATAGGTGTTGAGGACATATTCCTGCACCACCGGTTTCAGTTCGCCGTCGATCATGCCCATCTTGATATTGTCCTGCCAATGGATCCAGCCATTGGGCGTGGGCTGGTGGCGGTTGATCGCCCGATATCGGTCATAGATCGGATTGCGCACCGCATCGCGGCGGGCCAGCGGGCGGATGGTCCAGTTGGAGCGCCAGCGTCGCACGCCGCCCTGGGTTTCGAACTGGCCCCAGCCGGCATAACGCGGGCTGTCATCCACCTGCCAGACGGTTTGCGCCCAGCGGCCCTTGCGCATGCGTTCGGGCACATCTTCCCAGGTCCAGCTGTCCGGCCCGGAATAGACCAGGATCTTTGCAGGTTCGTATTCCCAATCCTGCCGCCAATGCTTGATGACGAAGGTCTGGCCTTCATGTTCGACGACGAGAAGGTGCTGCAGGACAATCTTCTCGCCCGTATCCTCGATCACGCGGACGGATTCGTGGCCACCGGAAATCTTGCGGTCGAGCGGTTCGTAACCTGCCATCCATGCCGTGGATTCCTGCATGTCGAAGCGCACCTTGAAGTTGCCGGCCATGGCCAGGATGTCGGCCCGGTCTGCCTCATAGGCGGCCTGCTCCTGCGCGGAGCCGCCATGATCGATCGGCCCATGCGCGAGTGCCGGAGCGCTCGCCAATGCGCCGGTGCATAAGGCCGCGGCGCAAAGGCCGGCGCGAAGGGTTTTGGGTAGTATTCTCATTGTCGGTTTCTCCCGGAAAAAACGAACTGGTGGTCTGGATCAGAAGCGGAAAGTTGCGGAGACGGAGGCATTGCGGCCGGGGCGCGTATAGGCATCGATCACGCTGGAACTTTCGGAGAGGCCGCGTACGTCGCTCCACACCGCGTAGGTTTCGTCGGTGATGTTGAACACGCCCGCGCGCAGCGTCAGCATCTCCGCGATGCGCAGAAAGGCTGTCGCATCGAGAATGGTCGAAGCGTCGGGGCGGAAATAGGTGGGATCCGTGCGCACCTTCTGCTTGCGGGCATGATGCGTCACGATCAGTTCGCCGCCGAAAAGGCCGCCCGGATCGCGATAGCCAAGCCCGAGGACCATATTGACCGGATCGATGGAATCGAGCGGAATCGTGCCACCGCCAGTGACGATCTCGTCACCCTTGGCATAGGCGATCGCAAAACGCCCGGTTATGCCGCTTTCCAGCTTGAGGCTGGCCTTCGCCGCGACGCCTTCGATCTCCACCTCGCCGATATTGATGTATTTGTAGATCGCCGGGTCTTGCGGCGTGAAGGATCCGGAAACCGCGGCCTGTTCGATGAAGTCGGTATAGTCGGCACGAAAAGCCGTGGCAGAAAGCGTGAGATTGCCGCTCACATAGCGGATGCCGCCTTCCCAGCTTTCGCTGCGCTCCGGCCCGAGATCGGGATTGGGCTCGGACGTGTAGCCGAAGGCGATATTGCCGAAATAGTTGTTCACCTGGAACGGCGTCGGCGCGCGAAAGCCCTGGGCATAGCTGGCGAATAGGCGGACCGTATCGCCCAGCTTGGCGACCGCGCCCAGCTTTGGCGACAGCCGCGAACCATCTTGCTCCGCCTGGCTCAGCGCCGGGTAGAGCGGATCGTCCTGCGGATCGAGCTTGTAGAAGTCGAAACGCAGCGCGGGATACAGCGTCAGCGCGCCGTCCAGAAGCGCGATGTCGTCACCCAGGAACAGGCCGCCAAGCGTGAAATCGGTTTCCGGAAAGGCGCTGGTAGGGAAGGTTTCCCCGCTCGGCGGCACAGTGCCGTCGCGGATGCCCTTCTGGTTGGTCCAGTTGATGTCGCCGCCAAAGGTCAGGACATGGCGGATATCGCCGGTGCCGAAATCACTGCGGGCTTCGGCGGAAAAGCCCCAGACGCGGTTTTCGAACGTGTTGTAGCGTTCGCGGTCGGGAACCGAAGAGCCGCCGCCAAGATCGGAGCGATCTTCGTCGGTGAATTGGATGTCGTTGCCGTCCTGCCAATAGGCGGCGACATGGGCGTAATCGATGGCGTCGGAACCGTCCGCGCTGCCCTCCCAAGTCCAGTCGAGAGAGACGCGGCCGCGCTTCGATTCATCGTCGGCGGTCAGATCGTCGACAATCCAGCTCGGCGACGGGCCGAACAGGAAGGCTGGGCCCTGGCCCGAAAGAACGTCGCTGTGGAGCTGGCGTTTCAGATATTCGCCGGTCAGGCGCAGTCGGTGACCGCCTTCGGACCAAACCAGCTTGCCCAGAAAGGCATCGGATTGTCCGCCTTGCGGGTTGGGCAGCGTGCGGCTGGAGCCGATCCCGTCCACTGTGCCCTTGTTCTTCAGTTCGCCGAAGTCGCGCCTGGTATAGGCAAGCAGCGCCGAGATATTGCCCGAACGGCCGGCCAGTGCCGCCGTTTGCGTGAACTCGTCGTCCGAAGAATTATACTGTGATCGGGCAAAGCCACCTACGGACGCATTCCCGCGCAGGAGGTCTTCGGGGTCAGACGTGGTGAAGCTGATCACGCCGGCCAGCCCGTCACTGCCATAGAGGGCGGATCCGGGGCCGCGCAGAATTTCCACCCGCTTGACCAGGCCGACATCGGTATAGCCGCCGCGTCCCGCATCCTGGGCGCCGAATTCGAAGCCTTGCGGGCTGCGGATGCCGTCCACCTGGATCAGCACGCGGTTGCCGCCGATCCCGCGAACGGTGAAGCTTTCGTTCTGGGCGCGGCCGGTCACGCCGAGCGCGGCGCCGAAGCGCGCCGGGGCACGCCGCACGGAAACGCCAGGCTCGAAACGGACAAGGTCCTTGATGTCGGTCGCCATCTGGTCGGCGATGTCCTGTTCGGTGATGACGGTCACGGTCGCCGGTGCGTCGTAAATTTCGATCGGAGTGCGCGTGGCGGTGACGGTGATCCCGGGGCGCAGGCGGTCCAGCCAGTAAAGGCCGTCATTGCCCTGTGCGGCGGCAGGGGAGGCCATTGCCAGACTTCCGAGCGCCGATCCCAGCAGAAATGGAGCGAGCCCATACGCAAAGCCCCCACGCCCCTTGCGCACAGCTCGCTCCTCACGCGGCGCGGTACGACCGCGCGCCGCGAGAATGCCGATCCCGTTCGATCCGACGAAATTCCCCTGCATACCCCCTGAGCTCACTCAACCCTCCAAATGATAATAATAATGAGTCGCAGTAGCGTCTCTATGAGCGAGGCATGCGCGCGTCAAGTCGGGTCCGGAAGATCCGGACAAATCAGGATGATTTTTTGTGGGGGATGAAGGCGGGTCAGCCCGCTTCGAGTAGCCCGGCAGTGCGCAGCATCAGGTCCTTGGCGCGCATTTGCATCGCCTCATTATTGCGGACCTTGGGGATCGCGACAGATAGAGCGCCGATCATTTCCTGATCGATCGCGACCACGCGGCCGATACCGGTGATCCCGAGAGAATATTCTTCGTCGGTATATGCAAAACCGGTTTTGCGGACCTCTTCCAGCTGTTTGCGCAGCTTGGCTTCGGACGTGATCGTTGCAGGTGTGAAACGTTCAAGTTTCGCCTGCGCGAAGAACCGGTCCAGTTCCTCTTCGGGCATGGCAGCAAGCAGGGCCTTGCCGGATGCCAGCGCATGCATGGGCAGCCGTGTCCCTGTTTCCACGGCGTAGCGCAGTGCCTGTTCGCTGCTCTCGGTCGCGATCGGTTCGACCTGCCAGTCGTTCTGGACCCAGAAGGACACGGTTTCGTTCAATTGGACCCGCAGAGTTCTGACCAGCGGCGCCACTCTGTCGACCAGCGAGAAACCGCCGCTGCGGGCCTGCAATCGTTCCAGGCCGGGCCCCGTCGTGTAACGCCTGCCTTGGCGCAACAGATATCCCCGCTCCACAAGGGTGGAAAGCAGATAGGAAAGACTGCTAACGGGAATTGCAAGGGCCGTAGAAATCTCCTGGGCGACCAGTGGACGGCCCGCCGCCACGACATATTCGATAATGTCGAGCGTGCGCGTCGCCGATTTGACGCTGCTGGTTGCCGGATTGTTCTGACTGTCCGCCGCCAAGGCTGGCCCCCTAGAAAAGACGCCGCCATCTATTTCATATATGCGAAAACGACGCAAGTGTGAAATAGCGTCACAGCCATTTCATGAGGCTTCTTGCCTGCCATCATAACGATCGTTAGGAATCTGCATGGGAGAGCGATGGATATGACCCGTACTGCGCAGGAAGAGGCAAACCTCAAGCTCGTGCTCGACATGTTCGAGAATGTGCTGATTCCCTTTGACAGCGGCGCAGTCGATCGCTTCATCGACGAAGACTATATCCAGCACAGCCAGCTGGCTCCTCCCGGGCGCGATGCGCTCAAGGCTTTCCTCGACACAGTCAAGGAGCAGAGCCCGCAAGGCGAGCACAGGATCCTGCGGGCCTTCGTCGACGAGGATCACGTCACCGTGCATTATCACGTCATCCGCTGGCCTGGCGATCCGGGCTTTGTGGTGATGGACATATTCCGCATCGAGAACGGCAAGATCAAGGAACATTGGGACGTAATGCAGGATGTGGTCGAAGGCGGCCCCAATCCGAATTCCCAATTTTGAGGGGCAAGGCATGAGATTCGCTGGCAAGATCGTGCTCGTCTTCGGCGGCAATAGCGGGATGGGGCTTGCCGCGGCCAAGTCCTTCGCCGCGGAAGGTGCCAAGGTCCACATTACCGGCCGCAACCGGAAAACGCTGGATGAAGCAGTTGCCGAAATCCCGGGTAGCCGCGGCTATCAGGCCGATATTGCCGATATCGCCACGAGTGAAGACGTGGTGCAGCGTATCGAGGCCGAGGACGGGCGGATCGACGTGGTCTATATCAACGCCGGCGTTGGGGGCTTCGCCCCGCTGAGCGAGATCACGCCCGAAGCCTGGGATCATACCCACTCGATCAATCTCAAGGGCTGCGTTTTCGCGCTGCAGAAGGCAGTGAGGCTGATGGGTAAGGGCGGCGCGGCTGTCGTCACCGGATCGATCGGGGCGCATGCCAGTGTCCCGGGCAACGGCGTCTATGCTGCGGCCAAGGGCGGGCTTTATGCCGCGATGAAGGTTTTCGCGGGCGAGCTGGTGGGGCAGGGAATCCGGCTCAATATGGTCAGCCCCGGCCCGATCGATACGCCGCTGCTCCACCGCAATCCCGGCATGGACGAGGATGCGGTGGAAATGCTGCGCCAGCAGATGATCAAGGCCGTTCCGATGCACCGCATGGGCGAGGCGGAGGAAGTCGCCAAGGCCGTGCTGTTCCTGGCCAGCGAAGATGCCTCATTCATAACTGCCGCCAATCTCTTCATCGATGGCGGATTGCTGGAGCTGCGCTGATGGCCGACGGACCTTTCACACCGCCATTTTCAACCTTCGATAATCCGCGGCTGGAATTTGCGATGGAGGTCCGGCTGACCTTCCCGGAAACCTATGCCATGCCCGATGTGCCGGCCGGCGGCATGCGCAGCGCGGTGCTGGTGGAAGGCGGCACGTTCGAAGGCCCGCATATCAAGGGGCGTGCCGTCCCGCATTCCGGCGGCGATTATGCCTATTTCCGGCCGGATGACGTTGCCTGCTTCGATGCGCGTTATCTGCTGGAAGAAGAAGATGGCACGCTGATCCTGCTCAACAATCGCGGTTTCCTGTGGGGGCGCAAGCCGGACACGATGCAGCGCCTGCGCGATTGGGCCTTTGCCGATGGCGCGCCGGTGGAGGAACAGGAATATTATCTGCGCGGCAATCCCACTTTCGAATGCCCGAAAGGCAAGCATGACTGGCTGACCAAGCATGTATTCGTCGGGGTCGGGCAGCGGCGGGCAGATGGCAATGTGCTGCGCTATTACGCGCTGACTTGAAGCGCGCCATGCGCGGCCAAACACTTCCCGGCTAGTATTCCGCTCCACTTCATGACATGCTTGACTTTGGCAAGGACGGCCAATGCGCTCAGGAAGCGCGTTGATTCTGGCTCACTCGTGGGCTGGGAAAGGTTGTTATTGCCTGTGTTCCGCTTGGTGTTCTCCCCCGATTCATGGGGTGAGTTTCGCAATTTCGAGTTTGAGGCTGACGATCCTGCACCCGCATTTGCGGAAGTGGATCGGCATAACAACCATGTGCGCGCCGAAATCTGGCAAGGCGCCACGATGTTGTGCTTTGTGGAAGCAACGCCCGCAGCTGGGAAGCTATGGATCGCCCATCCATCGGGAATCCGCAGTCTTCTGCAAACGCCAGCAGTGCCAAACAAAAAGGAAGACGACCATGCAATGGCCGCCTTCCCGGAGGACTGAACAAGGACAATAAATCATCCTCCTGAGGCCTGGGCCTCACGGATAGTTAAGTCCTGTTAGGGCCTAGGCCCTGTCATATAAATTGATAACCCTGAGGTTGGTTCCCCGGGGATAGGGCGCGGTGCATCCGGACGCAGCAAATCGGCTTGGCAGGCCGCTGCATTCGCTGTCATGTAGCGAGGAAGAAAAAAGGCCCGACCGTTGCCGGCCGGGCCTGGAAGTTTTGGGAGAGGATGCCTGAAAGGCAGGTTCGATATGCTCCATGGCTCCCGAATAGAAAATCGACTTAAACGCACCACCCGTTGCATTCTTTGCAACACTCGCGGCAGCCGCGGGCTACAGCCTTAAAATACGCCGATATTTTCTTGAAAAAAATGTCCTGCCTTGACGCTTCAGCCTATTTGAGGGCCGAGCGGTTGAGCTTTTCGCGGCTCACCCAGGTTCCGTGGACCTGGCTTCTGAGAGCCATTCCCGTTTTCACCTTTGCGACGGGGCCTGCAGCGACGTCGCCGGCATCGATGATCCAGAGCTGCGAGGTATAGTCGCCGGGTATCTGCCGGGCAGGATCGGGATCCTTCGGCAGATCGACTACACTCAGCAGCCAGCCATCGTGCCCGCGCGAGCGTGACGGGACATGGGCCGGTTCGCTAATCCCGGCGCCGGGCGGCAGGCCAAGCATTTCCAGATGGCCGTTGCCCGGTTCGATCCGCAGCAGGCAATTGAAGTTGGCACCCACAGGCCCGCCGGGCATGGGTGGGCCGCCTTCGGGGTTCATGCTCAGATACCAGGCATGGCTGTAGGGCCGGCCCTGATCCTTGTCGGCCAGCCGCGGCAGATCGCCGGTGGGACCCAGGGGGCGCTCCGAAATTTCCGGATTTTCCTGCGACAGGTCGATCGTCCAGCGGGTTAGCGCGCCTTCCACTTCCGGTTGCGGAATATCGATGCCGCCGGCCTCCCGCATGAAGGGGAAGGCATTGGTGCTTGTCAGACACAGATCGATATGCAGCAGATCCCCGTCGTCGAAGGCATTGACTTCATGGAACACGGAAACGCCGACTGGCCCCTTGATCCACCTGATCTCCTCGACCTTGCCGTAGCGCGGCATGACGCCCACCCAGCTTTCCAGATCCTGCACATGCGCCCAATGTTCACCGCCGGATTCGATCCTCTCGAGGTCCGCGATGGTCGGAAAGATCGGGAAGACCGCGTATTTCTCCGTGATCACGAAATCGTGGATGGTCGAGAGATAGGGCTGTTCGAACCATTGTTCGGAAACCAGCTTCCCGTCCTTGTCGGCAATGCAATAGGCGACGTTCGGATCGCACAGGCCGCCAGCCTCGTAGCCGAAGAAGAACATCTCGCCGGTTTCGGCATCGATCCGCGGATGCGCCGTGAAGGTGGCCGATTTCAGCTTTCCGCCGAATGTCCACTTGCCGATGGTTTCCAGCGTATGCGGATTGATTTCGTGGCCGAGCCCGTCTTCCTTTGTCATGAACAGGCGGTTCGCGTGCCAGACGGGGGTCGTATTGGCGACGGTGCGGTCCACGCCCTTGACGCTGGGATCGTCGGTAAACGGATTGCGGTAGCGCCCGAACAGGGCGCGCCGTGCTTCCTTTTCCGCCTTGTAGCGGTCGGTCTCGACATATCGGATGTCGAAATCGACGGCGCCGTCCTGAAAATGGAAGCGGCTGATCATGCCGTCGGCATTCAGGGCGATATCGTCTTCGAACATGGGCGGGTGCGCATTGTCGGGCACGGCCCGGAAAAAGGCGCCGTCGATGTCGTCGGGAATCTCTCCTTCAACTTCAAGATCGCGAAGCGTTATTTCCATCCGCCGTGGAGTGTTCGATCCGATAAAATGGATCGTTTGCGGAAAGGCTTCCATGCCCGAATTCTCCCAAATACGTTTGCACAGATCTTAACGAGTGTTACGAAAGCTGCCAAGAAAGTTTGGCCGGATCATGGGATATAGCGAGCCGTGGCAGCGAGCAGACGGAATCCGGGAAGATGGGGAGCGCGATGCAGGACGATTTGATCCACGAAGGCCCGGATACATCCGCCGATCAGGCACGCATGCTGCACGATCTGCTGAAACTGGCCAATCGCCTGACGGCGCCCTTTTCCACCCATCTCGCCGATCGCTACCGGATCAGCCTGAATGAATTCCGCCTGCTGATGACGATTGGCCGGATTGGCGCGACCGCCAGCCACGAAGTGGCGGAAATCACCGGCGTCAATGTCATGAGCGTGAGCCGGGCCGTTTCAACGCTCGAGCGCAACGGGCGCATCCATGTCGCGCTCGATCCCGCGAACCGCAGGCGCAAGGTGCTCACCCTGACAGCGGAAGGGCAGCGGCTCTATGAGATCATGCGTCCGCAGACCCTGACGGTTGCCGAGTTTCTTTTCAGCGAGCTGTCCGAGACCGATGTTCATGCGCTCGACCGGATCCTCGCCCAATTGATCGATACGCTGGAAGCGCGCGACGAGAATGGCAATTCCGTGTTTCTTGAGGCAACGAAGCCGGGCGAAGACGCCGTGGTGGCGCAGGGAAAATAAGCGATGGATCTCGAGGAACGCCAGCAGGTGGAGCAGCAATGCACTCGCCTGATCAACCACTATGCCAATCTCAACGATGCGCAGGATTGGGAAGCGGTTGCCCAGCTTTATACAGAGGATGCCCATTTCCAGCGGCCCAGCGGCGGCGATCCGGTGATCGGGCGCGAGGCAATTCTGGAAAGTTTCCTCGCCCGTGCCCCGCGCACGCAGCGCCATGTCATTGCCAATGCGGTGGTGGATGCCGAAGGGCCTGCCACCGCGCGTGCCTTCAGCGCCATCCTGCTGTTTCACGGCGATGCGGCAAAGGATGGCGAACTTCCGGCGATGGCGCCCAATTCGCCGCTGGTCGGCTGGTATCGGGACCTGATCGTGCTCACGCCGGAGGGGTGGCGTTTCCAGCAGCGGATCGGCGGGCTGGACTTCAGGCCGTGATCTCCTCGCCTGCCGGCTGAGCGCGCTTCACTGCTAGCGCGGCGGGCAGCCCCAGACAGATCAGCGCGCAGAGCGCGGCCGGTAGAGCGGCGGCCATCAGAAACATCGACGGCCCGGTCCCGGCCGCCAGCATGGCCGATCCCACCATCGGCCCGGAAATGGCGCCGATCCGCGCGATCAGCACGCCCATGCCGATGGCCGATGAAAGCAGCTGCCGGGGGAACAGGGCGGGGGTGAGCGCGGGAATCGCCATGGCTGCACCGGCGCTGCCGCCCACGCCGATCAGCAGCAGCACGGTCCAGGCCGCCGGCGCCGGCCCGATCAAGCCGATCGCAAGGAAGCTGGCCGCCACGATGGCGAACAGCCCCACCATGGTGGGGCCTGGCTTCCACCGGTCGATCAGCACGCTGGCAGATAGGCCCATTGCAAACCCTGCGCCTTGCACCAGCCCGCTGATCCGGGCGGCCTGGTCCAGCGTGAATCCGGCATCGGGCAGCACGCTGGGCATCCACTGGCTGAGCAGATAGAGATTCAAGGCATTGAGCGTCAGCGCCGCGGCCATGATCGCGAAAGGCAGGTTCCACGGGCTGCGCAGCAATTCCAGCTGCGGGGCCTTGCTGCGCGGTGCCCCGGCCGGCGGAGCAGGCCTTGCGGATTGCGCGGGCAGGACGGCCCACAGCGCCAGCGCAAGCAGCACGGCAAGAATTCCCGGAGTGAGGAACAGCCCGGCCCAGCCGCCCAGCGCAACCACTTCGGGCGCCGTCAGGCCGGCGCCCATCGCGCCCAGCGGGATTCCCGCGGAAACCAGCGTCATCACCGTGGCGCGCTTGTTCTCGCTCGCCAGTTCGGCCGAAAGCGCCGTGCAATTGGGCAGGCAGGCGCCCAGGCTCGCGCCGGTCAGCAAGCGCCACAGGGCGAATTCCGCGATGCTGCCGGAAGAGGCCGTCGCGAATGTCGTCAACGCCGCGGCAAGGCAGCTGAAGACGATCAGCGGCTTGCGCCCGATCCGGTCGCCCAGCGGAGCTATCAGCGCTGCACCGCCGCCCAGGCCGACCAGCACGGCGGAAAACGCAATCCCGAACTGCGCGGGCGAAAGGCCGAGTTCCCTTTGGAGATGGGGAACCGCCAGCGGCATCGCATTGAGATCGAAGCCGTCCATCACGAAGACGCCCGCGAGCAGCACCAGCGCCAGCAATCTGCGGCCTTGGCTCATTGCCGTGCCTGCAATTTAACGCTTGTACCGCGCCGGACCATCGCACATCCCCCACTCGGCGGGTTCGCCCCGCGCTTGACTCTGATACACGCTAGAAGAAAAGTAACGCTCGTTAAAGTTGGTGGCATGAACAAGCACCGCCGACAGGGGGAGAGAATTGAATAATGGCTGACACGCCCCTTCCGCCCGGATTCGACGAATACAAGATGGCACGGGCGCGGCGGGCTTTCGAAAGCGCGCTGGGCCATCGCAAGGTCTTCTTCGAAGAGCTCGACCGGACCGGTTATCAGGACAAGTTCGCAGTCGACGATGCGCTGCATCACCCGGCCGGGGCGATCGCCCCGGAATCGGTGGAGGAAGTGCAGGCGGCTGTCCGGATCGCCAATCAGTATCTGCTGCCGCTCTGGCCGATCAGCCGCGGCAAGAATCTGGGCTATGGCGCCAGTGCGCCGCTGCTGGCGGGCAGCGTGGTGCTCGACATGTCGCGGATGAAGAAGATCGAGTTCGACGAGCATCTGGGCACGGTGGTCGTGGAACCCGGCGTCGGCTTTTACGATCTCTACGATTATCTCCAGGCCAACGATCTGCCTTTCTGGCTCTCCACACCGGGAAACAGCTGGGGCTCGGTGATGGGCAACGCGCTGGACCGGGGCGTGGGCTACACGCCCTATGGCGAGCACACGAAGCAGATCTGCGGCATGGAAGTGGTGCTGCCCGATGGCGATCTGGTCCGCACCGGCATGGGTGCGTTTGCAGGGTCCGACACCTGGCAGGCCTATCCCTATGGCTACGGCCCGGCCTGGGATCAGATGTTCGTCCAGTCCAATTTCGGCATCGTCACCAAGATGGGCCTGTGGCTGATGCCGGAGCCGGAAAGCCTGATGGGCATGGATGTCGAATTCGACCGCCCGGAAGACCTCAAGGCGATGATCGACACGATCGCCCCGCTTCGGCGGGAGCGGGTGCTGACCCAGAGCCCCAGCATCGGCAACTGGCTGCGCGCCGCCGCCGTGCTGACCACGCGGGACGAATGGACGGACAAGCCCGGCGCGCTGGGCGAGGATGTGATCGACAAGATCCGCAAGACCTTCAACATCGGCTGGTGGGGCGTCTCGCTGAGGCTTTACGGGCGCGAGGAGGTCAACAAGGCCGCCTACAAGATCCTGGAAAAGGCGATGAACGATATCGATCCCATGCTGATCAAGCCGACCAGCTGGGTGAAGGGGGAACCGCTGGAACATACCGGCTGGACCGGCACGCCCATGACTTTCCCGATGCAGAATGTGAACTGGTATGGCGGGCGCGGCGGCCATATCGGCTTTTCGCCCATCATTCCGCAAGACGGGACCAAGGCGCTGGAGCAGTTCCGGCGCACCTATGCCCGCTATCAGGAATACGGGATGGATTATCAGGGCAGCTTCGCCTTCGGCGAACGGCACATGATCAACGTCAATGCGATGATCTTCGACAAGGACGATCCGGAAATGATGAAGAAGGTCGATCCCTTCTTCCGCACGCTGGTGCAGGACGCGAAGGAGCAAGGCTACGGCGAGTACCGCACCCATCTGGATTACATGGACCTGGTTGCCGATAGCTATGACTTCAATGGCGGTGCGCTGGCGCGGCTGAACGGCAAGGTGAAGGACGCGCTCGATCCCAATGGTATCCTGGCCCCGGGCAAGAGCGGTATCTGGCCGGAGCGCTTGCGGGGATCGAATGCGGGCGGGGGGCGCAGATCGTGATGCGCGCGCCTGTTCTTGCAGCGGTGCTGCTGGCGCTATGTTCCTGCAGCGGTTCCGAAAGGGCAAGTGCGCCGGAAGGCGAAGGCGGCGGACCGCCGGCATTTCCCAAGCCTGTCACCGTGTCCGCCCGGCCGGATGCCAGTGTGCGCGAGAAGCTCTATCTTGAACATTGTGCGATGTGCCACGGCCCCGGCGGGATGGGGCAAGGCCTGCTCGCCCGCCGTATGGATCAGCCCGATCTGGAAAAGCGCGCGGATCTGACGGCGGAATATGTTATCGCTGCGGTGCGCACGGGCATGGGCAATATGCCGCCGGTTACGCGCGGCGAATTGAGCGACGAGCAATTGGAAGAAATCGCGCAATATCTCGAAGCCGGCCCGCATGGAGAGGGAGACGGGGCATGATCGAAACGACACGCAGGGCCGCGCTGGGAGGCGCGATGTTCGGGGTGCTCGCCGTGCCGACGATCTCCGGCCTGGCGACATGGCGCTGGAACCATGGGGACCGGCGCGTGCTGCTGCACGATCCCGCGCTCGAGGCCGGGCGGCGATTTGCCGCCGCGGGCGAAGCCAAAGGCATTGCGCCGCAAGCGATCGAGGGTGACCGGATCCGCCTGGCGCGCAGCGTGCTGGCGGCCGCTCCCGCCGTGATCGTGGGCGTCAGCCGCCATGCCGATCTGCTGCTGATCGCCGATGCCGCGCGGGAAGCCGGCTATGTCACGGCGGCCCGCCTGGAATCGCATGTCGGGCGCTGCACCGGGGCGGAATGCATGCCGGGCTGGAATGCGCTGGCGAGGGCAGGCCGCGCGGCCGGGGCGGACTGGGCCGAAGTGCTGGCCGCCTTCGCTGCGGATCCGCGCGGAGCGGTGCCAAGCGCCTCCACCGGCAACTGGTTCGGCGGCAAGGATGGCGGGCTGGTGCTGGGCTGGGTATTGGCCAAACGCATCGGCTAACGTTCACCTATCTGGTGAAATGCCTTGACATCGTAACGCTGTTATGGCACAAATACAGAAGCTGGCGATAATGCGATTCGCAGGGCAGCGGTGCTGTGGGCGCGCAGCATCCAGGCCCCGCTATTTGGGCGCCATCACTCAGGCATTTTGCAGGTGAAATTCTCCGCAAGGCGGGTGTCGCCTTCGCCCGAATAGGCAGGAAAAAGCGGGTAGGGGCAAAGCGGTCGGCTCATCTCTTCGCGGTCCGGTTCCGGCGGGAAGCCGGGCAAGGCGGGGACCTCGGTCGGGCGTGTGGCGATGATGCGACCTGGGGCTTTGCCGCTGGTCGCCCAGGCATCGATCACTCCCAGCGTATCGAATTCGGATGGGCCTTCGCCGCCCGCGCAATGCTGCATGCCCGGGGCCATGAACAGGCGCAGCTGGCTCTGCACTTCCGCCTCCGGCAATGCGCGGTAGAGATCGCTGTAGAAATTGACTGTGTTGACCGCGGGGATCAGCCCGTCATTCCAGCCATGGCTGAGCAGCAGCTTGCCGCCCCGGGCGAAGAATGTGCTGAGCCCGTCGGCAGGCACGTCGAGCATCCCGCTGCCATAGGCGCGCCCATCGGCCAGCGCTTCGCCGAAATCCATCAGCTGCCAGTGCCAGCCGAAATGTTCGCCATAGACCAGCAGGCGGTAGTAATCATGCGCGACGGAGAAGGGCCGCCCGCTTGTGAGCAGGGCAAGCTGCTCTTCGGCGCCGCGCGGCCAGCCGGGCAGCAGTAGGCGGCCGTCTTCGGCGCGCACGCCGTCATAGATGGCGCGCATCGCCTCGATATGCGGGGCGATCAGGCAGGCACCGGACTGGCCATCCTGGCAAAGCATTTCGCCGGGATCGAAATTGCAGGCACCGGGGCGCGAAACCACGCCGTCTTCCAGCCCGTCCAGTCCATCGCAATCCGCCAGCACGGCCCGATGTATCGTGCCCAGCACGCTGCCGGTCAGCCCGCCTTCGGGGTCCTGTTCGCTGACCCAGTTGGCCCACATGGATTGCAGCATCAGGTCCGTCATCGGATTGGCCGGTGCGAGCGCGGAGATCGCGTCGTAATCTTCCGGATGGCGATAGGCGGACATCAGGCCCTGCCGGCCGCCGGTGGAGCAGGAATCCCAGAGCGAGAGGCTGGGCCCTTCGCCGTAATAATCCGCGATGGCCGCCTTGGCGGTCACGGTCATTAAATGGACGGCGCGGTGGCCGAAATCGATCAATTTCTCCGGATGGCCGATGGCCCAGTCGGCAGTCATCCCGCTGCCCGTATGCCCGGTATCGGTGGTAGCGACGGCATAGCCGCGCGAAAGCGGCTCCACGAGCTGCGAATAGCTGAGCTGGCCGGCCCACACGCCATTGCCCAACCCGACAAACTTGCCGTTCCAGTCTCTCGCCGGCATCCAGACTTCGACCTTGATGCTGGAATCGGGGGTAGGGGTGAGCGTCGCCTGCACGCGGCAGAAGGCGTCCAGGCTGTTGAAATGCGTCGCGCCGACACCGGGGGGCAGCATGACGCCTTCCGGCAGTTCGAAGGCGCCCGGCGCGACCCATTCGGCGGAGGTGACCGCGCCGTCTTCAAGCGAGAGGTCTATAAGCTCCGGGCATTCCCTGGCGGAAGCGGAACCGCCTGCGGAAAGGGCAAGCACGGCGGCCGATGCGGCCAATACATTGCGCCAGGCCTTCATTGCGCCTGCTTGTCCATGGCTGCGTCTAAGTCCTCTTCTTCAGCGAGTCGGGGCGCTTCCTGGGAACCCATTGGCCGTGGCCGGGAAAGTTCTTCAGCACTTCGCCATCCCATAGGCGCACAATCCGGCGCTTGAAACGCCATTGTCCGTCGTCGCATTTCACGGCCACATCGTCATACCAGCCGGTGAAGCGCAGAAGGTAAGGCGGCTCGCCTTCACATTCGGTTACGAAGGCGAAGCTCTTCATCGCCACGCTGCCATCCGCCTGCGGCAGATACTTGGTCTGCGTCACATGGTGCTGGCGCCCTGGAAAGCCGGGGGCGCTGGCATAGTGGCGCATCAATCCGCGAATGCCTTCATGTCCTTCCCAGATGTCGGGGTCTTCGAACACTTCCTCGCTCATCAGGCAGTCCGGGGTGAAACAGGCGACCAGCCCATCCTCGTCGCCCGTGTCCAGCGCCCAGCCGTAATCCGCGAACAGATCCATCAGCGCCAGCCGGTCTTCGATTGCCAGTGTCATTGCCCCGTCCATCCTCTTTCCATTATTGCCACAACCGTAACACTTGTTATTGTCGCCAGCAACAAAGGCAGCGTCCGCAAGGCAGGCTGCAAAAGGGCCGTAAAAAGGGCCCGGGAAGAGGATTCATGGGCAAGATCATCGTCACCGGCGCGTCCGGACAATTCGGCAATGCGGCGGCGAAACTGCTGCTGCAATCCGTCCCCGGCGAAGATTTGATCCTGCTGTCCCGCACGCCGGAAAAGCTGGCCGAATTCGAAGCCAGCGGCGCCCAGATCCGCTGCGCCGATTTCGACGATCCATTGAGCCTGCCTTCCGCGATGGAAGGGGGGGAGCGGATGCTGCTGATTTCCACCGCGCGGGTCGGCACCAGGGTGGGGCAGCACACCAATGCCGCCCAGGCTGCCGTGGCGGCGGGCGTGCGGCAGATCGCCTATACCTCGCTGTTCGGTGTGGACGCGCCGGGCAATCCGGCGATCGTGAAGAACGATCATCTCGCCACCGAAATCGCCATTCGCGAAACGGGGGCGGAATACACGTTCCTGCGTGACAGCCAGTATGCCGAAGCGGTTGCCGCGGCGATGGCGATCCCCGCGCTCCAGCATGGCGCGAAGCCGGACAATTGCGGGGATGGGAAAGTCGGGTTCGTCAGCCGGGACGATTGCGTGGCGGTCGCCGCCGGCGTGCTGACGCAGGACGGGCACGGCAACCGGGCCTATCCGCTTACGGGGCCGGAGGCACTTTCGATCCCGCAGGCCATGGCGATGGTAAGCGAAATGGCGGGCAAGCCGATCCAGGTCCAGCAGGTCAGCGACGAAGAGATGTTCGCCTATTTCGATTCGCTGGGGGTACCGCGCCATGCATCGGACATCGTGCCGGAAGGGCCGATCCCCTGGTCCAGCGAAGACATGGTGACTTTCGGTGCGTCGATCCGCGAAGGCTATTTCGACGGGGTGACTGATTGCGTCGAACGGATAACGGGCAAGGCGCCGCGCAGCTTGCGCTCTGTGCTCGAGCAATATCAGGGAGAATGGCCGGTATGACGGTTTTGCGCAGCATATTGGCAGCGGGCGCGCTGATCTGCCTGGCCGCCTGTTCGAAGGGCGATAACGCGTTCGGCGTCGATAGCTCGGTCTATGGGGCGGGGGACGATTGGAACAATCCGGGCGGCGACTGGGCGGAAAGCCATTTCTCCCGCCTGGAAGATATCGGCCCCGGCAATGCCGCCCAGCTCGGCCTGGCGTGGGAATACGATCTGGGCACCGCGCGCGTGCAGGAAGCGACGCCCGTGGTGATCGATGGGGTGATGTACACTTCGGGCAATCTCGGGCGGGTCTATGCACTCGATGCCGCCAGCGGGGCGGAACTGTGGACCTTCTCCCCCGAAGTGGACATGCAATATAACCGCTATTCCTGCTGCGATCAGGCCAATCGCGGCGTAGCCGTGGCGGGGGACCAGGTCTTCGTCGCCACGCTGGACGGCTGGCTCTATGCGCTGGATGCGAAGACCGGCGAAGTCGCCTGGAAGGCTGACACCTTCCCCGATCGCAGCCGCGCCTATGCGATCACCGGCGCACCGGAAATTGCCGGCGATCTGGTGGTGATCGGCAATGGCGGCGCCGAATACGATACGCGCGGCTATGTCACCGCCTATGACATGCGCACGGGCGAGCAGGCCTGGCGCTTCAACACCGTGCCTCGCGATCCCGCCGAAGGCCCGCAGGAGAGCGAAGCGCTGGAAGCCGCGCTGGACAGCTGGAGCGAGAATACGCGCTGGGACATTGGCGGGGGCGGCACCGTCTGGGATGCGATCACCTACGATCCCGAATTCGATCAGGTGATCATCGGCACCGGCAATGGCGCACCGCATCCCCAGGCGCTGCGTTCGGCCAGCGGCGGGGACAATCTCTATCTCAGCTCGCTGGTCGCGATCGACCGCGAAAGCGGCAAGATGAACTGGCATTTCCAGGAAACGCCGGGCGACAATTGGGACTTTACCGCCAGCCAGCCGATGATCCTGGCCGATGTCGAAGTGGAAGGCGCAGCGCACAAGGCGATCCTGCATGCGCCCAAGAACGGGTTCCTTTTCGTGGTGGACCGGGAGACGGGCAAACCGCTGGCCGTCAATGCAATGGTCCGCATGAACTGGGCCACGGGCTGGGATAACGAAGCGGGGCGGCCGATCCTGAGCCCTGAGACTTCCGATTATTCCACCGGGCCCAAGATCGTGTTCCCGGCCTTCCCTGGCGCGCGCAATTGGTATCCCCCGGCCTACGACCCCGGACGGAATCTCTATTTCGCGTCCTTCCTGGATATGGGCAATCTGCTGTTCCTGCCGCCTGGGCTGGAAAAGGCGCCGCACAGGGCCAAGGCGCTGAATGCCGGGCCGGCCATCCTCTTCAGCCCGGATCTGGAGGCCTTGCTGCCCAGCCTGCCGCCGCCATTGCAGGAAGCGGCCAAGGCGCTGGACCACTGGCAATGGGTGAAGGAAAAGCCATTCGTTTCTCAGCTGCGCGCCGTCGATCCGGTAACGGGCCAGACCAAATGGGCCGCCGATCTGGAAGGCTGGCAGGATCGGGGCGGCGTGATGGCGACGCGATCCGGGCTGGTCGTCCACGGCTCGCTTTCTGGCAAGCTGATCCTGCGCGATGCGGAAAGCGGCAGGATCGTGAAGCAGATCGAAACCGGCAGCACCATCATGGCCGCGCCTATGTCCTACCGGGTGAACGGTGTGCAATATATCGCGGTGCAGACGGGCTGGGGCGGCGGCGGCTGGGGCTTCGTGCCCTCTTATGCCGCAGCCTATTCCAAGGGGAATGCCAACCGCCTGCTGGTCTTCAAGCTGGGCGGCGGCGAAGTGCCGATCCCCGAGGACCTGCCGCCGCTGCAGCCTGCCCCGCAGCCGCCGGAGCAGCTGGAAGGCGTGACGGCACAAACCATCGAAAGAGGCTCCGCCCTGTTCGCAACGACTTGCGCGATCTGCCATTCCAATCAGCCGCGCGCGCCGCTGCCCGATCTGCGCCGGATGGCGCCCGGAACGCACCGCGCCTTCGATCAGATCGTGCTCGAAGGGTTGCTGCTGCCCAATGGCATGCCGCGATTCGACGATCTGCTCGATGAGCAGGAGACGAAAGCGATCCACGCCTTCCTGATCGATCAGCAAAAGGCTTTGCGGGCCCGCGAGTTAGAGCTCCAGGCGGCCGGGAAACCCCTCGATTCGCAGAGTCTCACTGTTCTTTCGGACATATGAGGCGTAGTTTGCTTGGTAACGAATTTAGATATTGGAGAGAGCCATGATCCCCGAAGGAGTATCCATCAGCCATCCCGATAAACTCTATATCGGCGGCGAATGGGTGGACGCGAAATCCGGCAAGATGCTGGAGATCATCAACCCCAACAGCGAAGATGTGGTCGCCCGCGTGGCAGAAGCCGGCAATGACGATATGGACCGGGCAGTTGCCGCGGCGCGCAAGGCCTTCGATCACGGCCCCTGGCCCACGACGCCGCCTGCCGAGCGCGGGCGCATGCTGCGCGAACTGGCGGACCGGCTGAAGGCGCGCTCCACCGAGCTGGAGAAGGCCTGGACCGCCCAAATCGGCGGACTGCCGGGCATGGCCACCGGCGTCGTGATGAACGGCAACACCACTCTGGATACGATTGCGGAGCTGGCCGACAGTTTCAAATGGGTGGAAGAGCGCAAGGGCCAGGCCGTCGACACGATTGTCGTCGCGCGCGAGCCTGTGGGTGTCGTCGCCGCGATTGCGCCATGGAACGCGCCCTACATGATCATGATCAGCAAGGTCGCCTATTCCCTGCTTTCGGGCAGCACGGTGGTGATGAAGCCTTCGCCCGAAACCCCGCTGGAATGCTACATCATTGCCGAGGAGGCCGAAGCGGTCGGTTTCCCGCCGGGCGTGATCAACCTCGTCCCGTCAGACCGGGAAGCGGCGGATCACCTGGTCAACAATCCGGGCATCGACAAGGTCAGTTTCACCGGTTCGACCGCTGCCGGTAAGCGCATTGCCGAAGTCTGCGGCAGCCGCATCGCACGTTATACGCTGGAACTGGGCGGCAAGTCGGCTGCGATCATTCGCGACGACTATTCAATTGAAAGCGCTGCGAACCTGCTGGGCAATACGATCACTATGCTCTCGGGCCAGATCTGCGCCATGCTGAGCCGCGCGATCGTGCCCAAGAACCGCCATGACGAACTGGCCGAAGCGATCAAGGGCGTGATGGAAGGGGTCAAGATCGGCCGCTCCGAAGACGAAGGGACGCAGCTGGGCCCGCTGGCGATGAAGCGCCAGCTGGAACGCGTGGAGATGTATATCGAGGAAGGCCGCAAGAGCGGTGCGGATCTGGTCACCGGGGGCAATCGTCCGGCGCATCTCAACAAGGGCTATTTCATGGAGCCCACCCTGTTTGCCAATGTCGACAATAACAGCCGCATTGCGCAGGAGGAGATCTTCGGCCCGGTTCTGTGCCTGATCCCGGCGGAGGACGAGGAAGATGCAATCCGCATCGCCAACGAATCCAACTATGGCCTGCATGGTTCAGTGCTCACAAACGATCCGCAGGCGGCCTATGACATCGGGCGGCGCGTGCGCACTGGCGTGATCGCGCAGAACGGCCTCAAGATGGATTGGGGCGCGCCCTTCGGCGGCTTCAAGCAGTCGGGCATCGGGCGCGAAGGCGGCGAAGAAGGCCTGTGGCCCTATGTCGAAACGAAGAGCGTGATGCTGGACTCATCGGTCAAGGTCTGACCCTTCGGCAAGGTCCAGGTAGGAGAGCCCCCGGGTCGAACCGGGGGCTTTTCTTTTGCGGGCATCGCTTGGCGCCTCACCAAGCCTATCCCTCGCGCCATGCCTTCGGCCAGATCCCCTGCTTGCCCGGGGAGAGAATGCCATTGGGATCCAGCACATCCTTGATCGTTTCGGCAAAGCGCCGCTGCGCATTGTCGTTGAAGTCGTAGAGCGCGGCGACCTCGTCCATGAAGTCCAGATGGCTGCGATATTCGCCATAGCCAAGCTTCGCCGCAGGCTCGAGCATGGCCTTGGTCGCGGCATAGGCCTCCCGCGTCTGGCGCTCGTTCTTGGTGTCGAACACCACCAGCGCCACGTGGATCATGCTGCGCTTTCCAACGATGATCGCTGCGGAATAATCCAGCCCGCGCTCATTGAGCACCTTGCGCGTCAAATCGCGGATCGCGCAGCCATCCTTGCCGGCAATCGGCATGGCGCAGGAAAAGCCGATATGGCCGCCTTCCTCACCGCCATACCAGCGCGTCATCTGGTCTAGCGCCATGGACGGTATGCCGGCCTGCACGCGGTGATGCGGATTGTCGAATTCAGGCAGATTGCGGCCGTCGAATTCTTCGAACACAACCGATCCGCCCGGGATCGCGGTGAACGCCTTTTCGATTTTTGCGCGGTTATGCGCAACGACCGGAGCATCCCCATAGAGCGCGAAACGCATCACCCAGCGCCCGAAGCCGGGGGTGGCCGCGATCTTGTCCAGCACTTCCTCAGGAATGGAATCCTCGCCCGTGTACCATTCCTTGCGCTCGCCGAAGGCGCTGGCCGCGCACACGGCATTGATGATCATCGGCTGGTTGGGGATCGTCCCGTCGATCATCAGCGGGCGCAGGACTTCCAGGAAGCTGCCGAAATGCTCTTCATTGTCGAGCATGAACCAGCCCGGCGCATAGACTTCCGGCGCGTGGAACAGGCTCACCCCCATCTTGGTGACGATGCCGTAATTGGACTGCGTGAACAGCCCGTCCGGCGTTGGCCCAGCGCTATGCGGATAGATCAGCCAGTTATGCGGGTTGGACATGCCCCCCATTCCGGTACGCAGGACATCGCCATTGGCGAGCACCACCTCCATTCCGCAATGCTGGCCGAAATGGTCGCCGATGGGGGTGTAGCCCACACCGTGTTCCAGCGCGTTGCCGATCACGCTTCCTCCGCCAAGATCGGGCACCGACATCCACAGCTTCGAACCCGTCGAGCGCAGATGTTCGTAAAGGTCGAAGAAACGCACGCCCGGTTCGACCAGGGCCATGCAGTTTTCTTCGTCGACTTCCAGCACGCGGTTCATCCGCCGAAGCGAGACGACGAAGCTGCCCGATACCCGTGGCGCTCCGCCGCCATAGCCCTTGTTGCGGCCCTGGCTGCTGGTCCAGATCGGGGTCTTGTGCCGATTGGCGATGCGCAGCAGGGCCTGCACTTCCTCCACGCTGCCCGGCAGAAGCACGGCGCCGGGGCTATACCATTCGCCGGGCGGGGCGAAGGGATCGCCGTGATCGGCCATGCCTTCCGCCTCAGTGAGAACATTGTCCTTGCCAAGCGCGGCTTCCATCTCGCGGATAGCTGCGTCGAGACTGCCCGGCGGCAGTGCGTCCTGGTTCATTGCTGCGCCTCTCCGTCTGTTATGTTTTCGTGGCCCGCCGCCTGTGCGGAAGAGCCGCGCATACTATACACCAGCTCCGCCGGGCCCGTAATGGATTTAGAGCATAGCATGGCGCTGTTTGCGCGCCTGTGCAGCCGGTCAGTTCAGTCGGTTGTCATTGGGGTCGATCGGCGTGTCGCTCTTCAGCATCGGGTCCCAATGTTCTGCGATCTTGCCATCTTCGATCCGGTAGAGGTCGAACCAGGTCGAATAATAGGTGTTGCCGTCCGCGTCCTTCACCGGGCGGACGAAGGCCATCGACACCATGTTGCGCTCCGCCACGATGTTGATCAGCGGAAGCTCCAAACGGTCCTCTATCTCCCGTTCGGGCCGCGTTTTGCGCACATAATCCATCACGCCGGCCAGGCCTTGCCCGGCATTCGGATTGTGCTGGATATAGTCCTCGGCAATGAATTCGCCGGCCCGGTCCGCCAGCCCTGCCTGCAGCAGGATGCGGTACATGTCGTAGACCAGCTGCTTGTTCGCCGCGAGCTGCGGGTCGTCGCTTGCCAGCAGGGCTGCATGATCGCTGGCCGTTGCCGGTGCGGTGCCGTTCGTCTCAGTTCCCATCTGTGCCTTGTCCTGTTCCGCTGCGAGCCTATCTGGGGCCGCAGCAATCAAGAAAATGACAGGAAGCAATTTTATTGCCGCCTTGCGCATCGCCGTTCTCCCTTGTTACCGCATAGCTCTGCCAGAGGCGGAGTGGTGCGGCAAGGAAGCCCGGCCCTGCGATCCGTCACCGACTTCACCTGAATTGGAACGAGATAAATGAGTTTGAGGATCTGCCTGCTTGCCGGCGCCATGTGCCTTCCCGTTGCAGCGCCTGCACATGCGCAGGACGACGATGAAACGATCGTGGTGACGGGCGCCGGTCTGGACGCGACCCCGTCTGTCATCGCCTATTCCACCATCACGATCGGCCAGGACCAGTTGCAGTCTACCGCCTCGGGCCGGATCGAGGATGCGCTGTCCAACATTGCCGGCTTCCAGCAGTTTCGCCGCTCCGACAGCCGCTCTTCCAATCCCACGGCGCAGGGCGTGACGCTGCGCGCCCTTTCAGGCAATGCCACCAGCCGCGCACTGGTGCTGTTGGACGGCGTGCCGATGCTCGATCCGTTTTTCGGCCATGTACCACTGAGCGCGCTTTCGCCCAGCCAGCTGGAAATGATCCGCGTGACGCGCGGGGGCGGTTCCGGCCCCTTCGGCGCGGGCGCATTGGCGGGCACGATCGAGCTGGAAAGCATCGACGCCGCCGATCTGGGCCTGGTGCGCGGTCAGGCCCTGGTGAACGATCGCGGCGAGACCGAGCTGGAAGCCAGCCTTGCGCCCCAATGGGATGACGGGTTCGCTGTGGCGAGCGGCCGCTGGGACCGCGGACAGGGCTTCTGGACGGCGCCGGAAGATCAGCGCACGCCGGCGTCGATCCGCGCTTCCTATGACAGCTGGTCGGCCGGTGCGCGGCTGGTGCAGACGCTGGGGCCGGATCTGCAGTTGCAGCTGCGCGGCCTTGCCTATGACGACGATCGCAGTTTGCGCTTCGATGGCGCGGAAACGACCCAGAACGGGCAGGATCTCAGCCTCCGCCTGATCGGCCGCGGGGAATGGCAGTTCGACATTCTCGGCTATGGCCAGTGGCGTAATTTCTCCAACATCGTGATCAGTTCGGGTACCTTCAATCCGGTGCTGGATCAGCGCGATACGCCTGCCAGCGGCCTGGGCGGCAAGGTGGAAGTGCGCCCGCCATTGGGCTGGGGCCACGTGCTGCGCCTGGGTGCAGATTTCCGCCAATCGGAAGGCGATCTCTCGGAATACCGCTTCAACGCCTTCAGCGGCGCAGCCAATGGCAGCCGGTTCGCAGGCGGCACGAATAGCGATCTGGGCCTGTTTGTGGAGCATGACTGGACGATCGGAATGTTCCTGCTCACCGGTGGCATCCGTGCGGATCGCTGGAGCATTCGCGATGGCTATCACCGCAATCTGGCCGCTGATGGTTCTGTGCTTGAGGATTCTACCTATGCGGACCGCTCCGGCTGGGACGTGTCCTGGCGTGCGGGCGCCACGGCCGATGTCGCGCGCGGTGTGCGGCTACGCGGCGCGGCCTATACCGGCCTGCGCCTGCCGACGCTGAACGAGCTTTACCGGCCCTTCGTGGTGTTCCCGGTGACGACCAACGCCAACGCGCAGCTCAGTAATGAGCGGCTGGAAGGCTATGAGGCCGGCGTGGATGTGATCCTTTCGCGCGACACCGATTTCTCGCTGACCCTGTTCGACAATAAGGTGGAGAACGCCGTCGCCAATGTCACGCTCACCGATACGGAACGCCAAAGGCAGAATCTCGATGCCATTCATGCGCAGGGCGTGGAACTTGGCGCGCGGGTCGGCGGCGGGCCCGTGACGTTCTTCGGTACGCTGACCTATACCGATGCCGAAGTCGAAGCGAGCGAGGTTCAGGCGGCGCTGGACGGCAACCGCCCATCGCAAACGCCCAATTGGTCGGCCAGCGCGACGCTCAGCTGGGAGCCGATGGACGATTGGCTGCTATCGGCCACTCTGCGCCATGTCGGCGCGCAGTTCGAAGGCGATCAGGAGAATGACGAGCTGCCCGCGGCGACTACGCTGGACATGTTCGCAAGAGTGCCGGTCACACGCGATTGGAGCGTTGTCCTGCGCGGGGAGAACCTCTTCGACGAAGAGATCCTGACCCGCAATCAGGGCGGCTCGATCGATCTAGGCGTTCCGCGCACGGTCTGGGCCGGGCTGCGCTACGGCTATTGAGCGCAAGGCGGTCGTTCCTATCCGCGCGAAATGGTCGTTTCCTTTTCGGTGATGAATTCCACCAATGCGGGCTGACCGGCCTCGGTCGCGGCGATCGCGCGCTTTAGCGCGGGAACGATCTCGCTGGCTTCGGTCACGCGTTCGCCATGGCAGCCCAGCGAGCGGGCAAAGGCGGCATAGTCCCCGCTGATATCGGTGGAGCGGTACTTTTCCGTCGCCACGGGCATCACCGGCAATTCGATCGCCATCGCCTGGTTGTTGAGCAGGATGGAGAGGATCGGAATGCTCTCCCGCGCTGCGGTTTCCAGGTCGGTGCCGGTAAACCCGATTGCAGCATCGCCCCAGACATTGATGCACAGCCTTTCCGGATGGACCAGCTTTGCCCCCATGGCGAGGCCGAGCCCATAGCCGAGCTGGGTCGATTTGCCCCAGCCGATATAGGAATGCGGCGCGCTGCTCTTCCAGAAAGGCACCAGCTGATCGCGCGGGCTGCCCGCATCGTGGGTGATGATTGTGTGCGGCTTGTCGACCACTTGCTGCAGGTCCCACAGGACGCGGTAGGGGGAAAGCGGGGTGCTTTCCTGCGTGCATTTGGGCATCCATTGCGCCAGCCATGCGGCCTCCACATCCTTGATCCGATGGGCCACAGGTGCATTGTCGCGCGCCTGCGGCAGGCGTGCCTTCACTGCGTCAAGCAGCACCTGCAGGGTAAGCCTGGCATCGCCGATTAGCGCGATTTCACTGGCCACGGATTTGTCGATGTCGGTTGGGTCCAGCGTGGCGTGGATCACTGCCTTGCCATCCGGAATCTTCAGACCGAAACCTGTCGCGGTGAAGCTGCAGCCGATGCCGAACAGCAGATCGCATTCGTCCAGCCACTTGCGAACGCAGCCATTGATGCCGTTGCCCCCTGAACCCAGCGCCAGCGGATGGGTTTCGTCGAAGGTGCTCTTGCCCGGTAGGCTCGTCATCACCGGGATCGCCAGATGCTCGGCAAGCTGCTGCAGCTCTTCATAGGCTTCGGACCAATGGACGCCCTGGCCGGCATAGATCGCCGGATTTTCCGCAGCGATCAGGCGCTCGGCCGCCGCCTCGATTTCCGCTTGAGCGGGCCGGCTCAGTGCGACCTTGCCGGGCCGATATTCCAATTCCCCCTCATAGGGCTTGTCGAGAATGTCATAGGGCAGTTCGACCAGCACGGGCTGCGGGCGGCCATTGCGCAGCTGCGTGAAGGCACGGCGCAGCACCGGGACGACCTGGTCTGCGCCGGTGAGCGGCTCTGCATGTTTCGAAACGCTGGCCATGGAGCGGACCGAGTTGAAATTGAACGGGACGTGCATCTGCCCCAGCGCATAACCTTGCGGCATCACAAGCACCGGCACGCAGTCGGCAAAGGCCTGGGCCACGCCGCCAAAGGCGTTTTCCGCGCCCGGGCCCTGCTGCATCACGAATACGCCCATCTTGCCGCCCTTGGTCATACGGCTGACGGCGTCCGCCATATGCAGGCCCGTGCGTTCCTGCCGCACGATGATGGTGCGGATGTCGATCCGCGCGGCAGCTTCCAGGATCTGATTGCGCGGATAGCCAAAGACGATTTCCACCCCTTCGCGTTTCAGCACCGCTGCGATTGCGTCGGCCACTGTGCCGTTCGCATGGACTTGCTGGCCGGTATCTCCGCTGCCTGTTCTCATGGAATCCCCGTCTCCCGATTTTGCACGCTGAAGGCGGGCACGCTGGCCCGCTATCGCAATCCTTAACACCTACAATAAATTCGGCAGGCGTACAGGGATTAGCCGGGAGAGGTCCCGGCTTCTGCAGAAGGGAATGGGGATTGCGGCAACCCGGTCCCGCGGGGCGGGGTTATTTTTCCGGTAGCCCTGCGTCGAGCCTGGTCAGCAGCTCGGCAAAGAATTCGTTCACCTGATCCAGCTGCGCTTCGGAAAAGCCTTCGAGCAAGCGCCCGCGCAGGGCATCGGCAATATCGAAAATCTCCTCAAGCGCCTGCTCGCCGGCAGGAGTTGCCTTGAGAAGTTTCGTGCGCCGGTCCTTCGGATCGGGCAAGCGCTCGACCATGCCGTCCTTCTCAAGCGAATCGAGCATCCGGGTGAGCGTTGGCCCTTCGATACGCAGGCGCTTCGCGATATCCACCTGCGGGCTGAGCGGCGGGGAATTCATGATCGCCGAAATGGCTTCCATGCGGGCGGAGCTCTGATCGATCGGCCGCAATTTCTCGTCCAGCAGCGAACGCCATCGGCGCGCCGCCAGAACCATATAGATGGTCAGCCGGATCTCCGGCGTGGCCTTGCCTTCCATATAGAGGTCGAAAGTACTCTTCACGCCCGTACCGGATTTTGTGTCGCTTGATGCAACCATCACTTGCCCCGTTTTGCTCTTTGTCCACCTGAATGGCGCGATCGTGATGCGATCGCCGGTAACATGGTGCCGGAACCGGAAAATGGCAATTGCCTAACACATGGACTGGCGTGGCCTAGAGCAAATTGTCTGCAATGCAAGCCAAGCTAGGCGGCATGCGTGCGCAGTTCCAGCGCCGCCATCAGAAGTTCGCGCGTATAGTCGGTCTGCGGGTTCTCGAAGATTTTATCTGCCGGGCCCTGTTCCACCACCTTGCCGCCGCGCATCACCAGCAGATCGTGCGCCAGCGTGCGCACCACTTTCAGGTCGTGGCTGATGAACAGATAGGTCAGATTGTGCCGGGCCTGGAGGTCGCGCAGCAACTCCACGATCTGGCCTTGAACCGACATGTCCAGCGCGCTGGTCGGTTCGTCCAGCACGACGAGGTCCGGCCTCAAGATCATGGCCCGGGCAATGGCGATGCGCTGGCGCTGCCCGCCTGAAAATTCGTGCGGATATCTGTCCAGCACGGCGGCAGACAGCCCCACTTCGCCAATGATGGTGCGCACCGCCTCTTCCCGTTCCTCGCGTGAGAGGTGGGGGCGGTGGATCGGCAGGCCTTCGCCCACGATCTGGCGGACCGTCATCTTCGGGCTGAGCGAGGCGAAGGGATCCTGAAAGACGATCTGCATCTTGTCGCGCAGCGGACGCATGGCCTTGGTGTTGCGCGTATGGATCGGCTCACCTTCGAACAGGATCTTGCCTTGCGAACGGCTGATTCGCAGCAGGGCCATGCCCAGCGTCGTCTTGCCGGAACCCGATTCCCCGACAACGCCCAGAGTGTGGCCTCGGCGCAGATTGATCGTCACCCCGTCCACCGCCTTCACATGGTCGCGCACGCGGCCGGACCAGCCCTTGATCGGAAACCAGACCTTGAGGTCCTCTGCCTGGATGATCTGCTCCGGCTCCCCTTGCAGGGGCAACGGCTGGCCCTTGGGCTCGGCATTGACCAGGCGCTTCGTGTAATCGTGCTCTGGCCGGTCGAACACCTGGTCCACATCGCCGGTTTCGACCACTTCGCCCTCAGTCATCACGCAGACGCGATTTGCCATCTTGCGCACTACGCCCAGATCGTGCGTGATCAGCAGCATCGCCATGCCCAGCCGTTGCTGCAGATCGTGCAGCAATTCCAGAACCTGCGCCTGGATCGTTACGTCCAGCGCCGTGGTCGGTTCGTCCGCGATCAGCATGTCCGGCTCGTTGGCCAGAGCCATGGCGATCATCACGCGCTGGCGCTGCCCGCCGGAAAGCTCGTGCGGAAAGGCCTTGGCGCGCAATTCGGGATTGCGCACGCCCACCAGGCCGAGCAGCTCAATGATGCGATCATGCATTTCCGCCTTACCGATATCCTGGCGGTGCAGCCGCATTGCTTCGGCAATCTGCCGCTCCACCCGGTGCAGCGGATTGAGCGATGTCAGCGGCTCCTGCGGGATCAGCGCTATACGCCCGCCGCGCAGATTCTGCATCGCGGCTTCACCAGCGCCGAGCAATTCCTGCCCATCGAACCGGATCGATCCGGAAGGATGGAATGCCGTGGGATAGGGCAGCAGCTGCAGCACGGACATGGCGGCGCTGGATTTGCCCGATCCCGATTCCCCCACCAGCGCCAGCGTCTCCCCGCTTCTGACCGAGAAGGAGATGTTTCTGACCGCCTTCACCTCGCGGCCTTCCGATTGGAAGGAGACGGAAAGATCCTCCACGCTCAGCAGTGGCTGGCTGCCGGCACGTGCCGTGCCGCTGTGTGCTGCGCCTTTTTGCGTCATCGCGTTTTCCATGACACCTTTGCCCATCACAGGGCCTTCTTCGGATCGAAGGCATCGCGTGCCGCTTCGCCGATGAAGATCAGCAGTGAGAGCATCGTGGCCATCACCGCGAAGCCGGCGATGCCGAGCCAGGGCGCATAGAGGTTGTTCTTCGCCTGATTGAGCAGCTCCCCGATCGAAGGCGATCCGCGCGGCAGACCGAAGCCCAGGAAGTCCAGTGCCGTCAGCAGGGCGATAGAGGTCGAGAGGATGAATGGCAGGAAGGTCAGCGTGGCGACCATTGCATTGGGCAGGATATGGCGGAACATGATCAGCCGGTTGCCCAGGCCCAGCGCTCGGGCGGCGCGGACATAGTCCAGATTGCGTGCGCGCAGGAATTCGGCGCGCACGACGCTCACCAGCGTCATCCATGTCACCAGCAGCAGCACCCCCAGGATCGAGAAGAAGCTAGGCTCCACGAAGCTGGCCATCACGATCAGCAGATAGAGCACGGGGAGGCTCTGCAGGATCTCTATCCCGCGCTGGAACAGCAGGTCCGTCCAGCCCCCGAAATAGCCCTGTATCGCGCCTGCAGTGATGCCGACGGCGGAGCTGAGCGCGGTCAGCAGCAGGCCGAAGGTCACCGATAATCGGAAGCCGTAAAGCACCAGGGCGAACACGTCGCGTGCCTGGCCGTCCGTGCCGAAAATGTGCCGCATCGAAGGGGCGGAGGGCACCGGTTGCGGGATGTCGTAATCGATCGTGTCGTAGGAGAATCGGATGATCGGCCAGACCGTCCAGCCATCGCCTTCTTCGATCAGGTCCTGCACGAAGGGATCGTGATAATCGGGCTCGGTCTCGAAATCGCCGCCGAATGCGGTTTCGGGATAGGCCTTGAACACCGGGGCGTAGATTTCCCCGCGATAGGAAAGCAGGATCGGCTTGTCGTTGGCGATCAGTTCGGCGCAGAGCGACAGGCCGTAAAGCGCCAGGAAGATCCACAGGCTCCAATATCCGCGCTTATTTGCCCTGAATACGGCCCAGCGCCGCCGAGTGAGCGGGCCGAAGAAGGGCCGCCTGGCCGGTGCGCTCTCCTGCGCCGCGATCACGCTGCCTTCGGCGTTCATCAGACATCCCTCCGCTCGAAATCGATCCGCGGATCGACCAGCGTGTAGGTGATGTCCCCCAGCAGATTGGCGACCAGACCCAGCAGGGAGAAGATGAACAGCGATCCCAGCATCACCGGATAGTCGCGGTTGATCGTCGCCTCGAAGCCCAGCAGCCCCAGACCGTCGAGCGAGAAGATCACTTCGATCAGCAGGCTGGAGGTGAACAGCACGCCGATGAAGGCGGCGGGAAACCCGGCGATCACGATCAGCATCGCATTGCGGAAGACATGGCCGTAAAGCACGCCGCGCTCGGTCTGCCCCTTGGCCCGGGCCGTCACCACATATTGCTTGTTGATTTCATCGAGGATGGAATTCTTGGTCAGCATTGTCAGGCTGGCGAAAGCGCCGATCACCAGCGCCGTGACGGGCAGCACCATGTGCCAAAGATAATCCAGGATGCGCGCCGGCCACGAAAGCTCGTGCCAGTTTTCGGAAACCAGACCCTGTGCCGGGAAGATGCTCCAGAAATTCCCGCCGGCAAACAGCACCACCAGCAGCACGGCAAACAGGAAGCCCGGGATCGCGTAGCCCAGCGTGACGGCGAAACTGGTCCAGGCATCGAAACGCGTCCCCGCGCGCACGGCCTTGCGGATGCCCAGCGGAATCGCGACGAGATAGGTGATCAGCGTGGTCCACAGGCCGAGCGAGATCGACACGGGCAATCGCTCCACGATCAGGTCGATCACGCGCTGGCCTTTGTAATAGCTGTCGCCGAAATCGAACCGCGCGAAATCCCACAGCATCTTGAAATAGCGCTCGTGAATCGGGCGGTCGAAGCCGTAGAGTTTTTCGAGCTCGGCAACCATTTCGGGATCGAGTTCGCCGGTGGCGGAAAGGCCGCCGCTGGTCGCGCCGGTATCCGTGCTGCCGGAAATCGTGGCCGTGGCGTCTAGCTGCGATCCAGCGAGCTTCGCGGCGATCTGTTCGATCGGCCCGCCCGGCACGAACTGGATGATGATGAAGCTGACCGTGACGATCCCAATCAGGGTCGGCACCATCAGCAGCAGGCGCCGCAGGATGTAACTCCACATAGCTGTCATCGGCTGGCTCCATGCGTGATGTGCGCGGCTTTTTCGGCGTCGTGCCACCAGACATCGGCCGTATAGACGGAGAAGAAGTAGCTCGGCTCCGTCTCCGGACGTCCGAACCTGTTCCAGTAGGAGATCGGCATTTCGCCGACCGGCGTTGGATAGGAATGCTGCAGCGGGACCGAATAGAATTCCCAGCGCGCAATCCGGTCCACCACCCGCATCATGTCCACCACCGTCTGGCGATCCGTGGCGGAGACCATGCGCTGCATCGCCTCGTCGATCGCCGGGTGCTTCACCCCGCTGTAATTGAGCAGGCTGGGCTTGTCGGCGGCTTCGGACGTCCAGATCAGCAGCATGCCATGGCCCGGCGTTGGCAGCGGGGCGAAGGCATTGCGGTAGAGCAGCAGGTCGTAATCGTAGTTTCGCATCAGATGCCGCAGCTGCGCGGCATCGGCATGGCGGAACGTTACTGTGACGCCCAGCCTTTCCATATTGGCAATGAACAGCCCCATCTGGTTCATCGTCACTGGCGAATAGGCCAGCAGATCCAGCGTCACCGGCTGTCCATTCGCCGGATCGATCAGCTTGCCGCCTTCGACGCGGTAGCCGGCCTGGCGCAGCAGGCCGCGCGCCTGCAGCAGGTTCTGCCGCATCTTCGCGCGGTTGCCGCCAACCGGCGGATGCGGTTCACGGACGAAGATCTCGGGAGGCAGGCTGCCGCGATATATTTCCAGAATTTCCAGCTCGCCCTGGCCGGGCAGGCCTTCGGCCTTGAATTCGGAATTGGCGAAATAGCTTTCCAGGCGCCCGTAATCGCCGCCCAGGATGACCTTCCTGGTCCATTCGAAATCATAGGCCAGCACCAGCGCCTGGCGCACCCGGCGATCCGAGAGGAAAGGCACACGCGCATTGATCGTGAGCGAATTGTAGACCGCGCCATTTTCATATTCGAGGCTGTCGTTCAGGATGTCGCCGCTGCGAAAGGCGGGCAGCCCTTCCAGCTGCTTCAGCTTCGCCGCATCGGTTTCGACCCGCAAATCGTCCAGCCCCGCCATGAAGGCTTCGTTCAGCAGCGATGCGTCGCGGTAATAATCCTGCCGTAGATGGTCGAAGTTCCAGCGTCCCCGGTTCACCGGGTGATCGGCGGCCCAATAATCCGGGTCCCGCTCCAGCACCAGATTGCGCCCCGGATCGGCGGAGGCGACGCGGTAGGGGCTGGCCATCACCGGCCTATCCAGGCTGGGCTTGTGCGGATCGCGGCGTTCGAAATCCGCCTTGGACACCACAGGCATCAGCCCGATCACGGTGATCAGCGTGGGGTTGTCCTTCATCGCGAAGTGAAAGCGCACCGTGCTGGGGCCGGTCCGCTCTGCCCGGTCGATGATCTGCGACAGGCGGCTGAAGGCGGGAACGGATAGTCCTTCGCCCAGGCGGAAGGAATAGATCACGTCCTCCACCGTGATCGGCGATCCGTCGGTGAAGCGGGCGCGCGGGTCCAGCTCGAACTCCACCCAGGCAAGATCCTGCGGCCAGCGGACCTGTTTGCAGATCAGGCAATAGAAGGATGCCGGTTCGTCCCGGCTCTGTTCCAGCAGGGAATCCGCCGTGAACAGCAATACGGGCGGAAAGGTGCCCAGCAATGCCACCGGGTTCAGGCTGTCGAAGGTGCCTTGCAGGCCATAGCGGTATTCGCCGCCCTTGGGAGCGGCGGGGTTGGTGTAATCGAAATGGTCGAAGCCGGATTGGTATTTGAGCTGGCCGAAGGCGGCATAGCCATGACTGGTGGTGACGCCGGGATAGGCGCCAGGGGCCGCCTGGCCCGCACTGCTCAGCGCACAAAGCGCAATCAGGGCGATCCATGCGCGCAGCTGGCGCCCGGCGCGATCGCGCAGCTGCCGGGCATAGCGCTTCACCGGAACTCACCGTGCGAAAGCTGGGCTTCCTTTTCCGGATCCCACCACCAATGGTCCAGCATCATCAGCGGATAGATATAGGTCAGGTCCTTTTCGGGCCGGCCGAAGCGGTCCCAATAGGCCACCGGCTTCATGCCCACCGGTGCCGGATAGTGATGATGGATCGGGATCGAATAGTAATTGGCCCGCGCAATACGGTCGATCGCGCGCATCGCGTCCACCACGGTCTGCCGGTTCTCGGCCTGCAGGATCGCATCCAGCGCATTGTCGATCGCCGGTTCGCGGATGCCCGCGAGATTGAGCTGGTTGGGCAGGTCCGCCGCTTCCGATGACCAGGAAGTCAGCAATTCGGTGCTGGGCGCTTCGCTGGGGCCGAACACGGCCGTCCCATAGGTCAGGTCGAATTGATAGGTGCCGGTCAGGATGCGGTATTGCGCAGGCTCGTAGTGGCGGAAGTTCACCTCGATCCCCAGCCGCTCCATGTTCTGGATGAACAGGTTGGTCCAGCGGATCGCCAAAGGAGAAAAGGTCACGAAATCGAGCACGACCGGTTCGCCGGTCTGCGGATCGATCAGCTTCATATCCTCGATCCGGTATCCCGCCTCGGCCAGCAGGTCGCGCGCCTGGATCAGATTGCTGCGCAGCTTCGCCCGCGTTCCCGCCTCCGGCAGCTTGGGCGGGGCTGCGAATGCTTCTGGCGGCAAGCCGGCGCGATAGGGTTCCAGGAATTCCAGCTCACCCGGTGAAGGCGATCCCGACGCCTTGAATTCGGTGTTGTCGAAATAGCTGGTGATCCGCCCGTGATGCCCGTGCAGAATGTTCTCAAGCATGAATTCGTAATCGTAAGCGAGCTGGACCGCCTTGCGCACGCGCCGGTCGCTCAAAAACGGCGTGCGGGTGTTCATCACGATCGAATTGTAGAAGGCGCTGTTCTTGTAGGGCAGATTGTCGCGCTGGATATCGCCGGCCGCAAAGGCGGGCATGGACGCTTCCGCTTCCCAGCGCACGGCGGTGAAATCCTGCGTCATATGCGTGCGGCCGATGTAGAAATCCTCGTAGGATTGGCGCGGATCGCGGTAGAACAGGTGCTGGATGCTGTCCCAGTTGAAGCGTCCCTTGCGCATCGGGAGATTGGCGCCCCAGTAATCCTTGTCCCGCACGAATTCGAACAGGCGCCCCGGTTCGACCCTGCCGATCTTGTAGGGGCCGCTGGTTACCGGGCGCTCCAGCGATGGCTTGGTCAGGTCGCGGCCTTCATAATAATGCTTGGGCAGCACTTTCATGCTCGCCACCGCGCCGGGCAGCGTGGGATTGTCTTTCTGCTTCAGCTCCATGCGTACCCGGTGCGGCCCGGTCTGGTATGCCTTGGCGACGGCACGCGCGCCCATATTGGTTTGCGGCCGGATCAGCGGATCGTCCAGCGCTTCCAGCGTGAACAGCACGTCCTCCACCGTGATCGGCTGGCCGTCATGCCAGCGCGCTTCGGGCCGCAGCTCGAATTCCACCCAGGAAAGGTCTTCGGGATAGCTGATCGTCTTGGCGATGACGCCGTAATAGGAAACCGGCTCGTCCTGCGGGCGGTCCATCAGCGGGTCGTAGAGATTTTCGATCAAATAGGGGAAGGTGCCGGTCAGCGCGAACTGGTTGAGGCTGTCGAACCTGTTGGAGCCGCCGGCATAGCGGTAGAAGCCGCCCTTGGGCGCCTGCGGGTTGGTGTATTCCAGATGGGTGAAAACGGGCCCGTATTTCAGCTCCCCGAACACGGCATATCCGTGGCTGGTGGTCACCTTTCCGCCGGGGGAGACGGCGCTGATCGGCCCGGCAATCGCGGTCAGCAGCAGCGCTGCCAGCAGGACAAACCGCGCCTTCGTGCCGCGCAGCGCTTTCGGCCATGCCGACAGGGACAGCCGCCTGCTGAACGCCGACAATCGGGCGGCCCGTTGTTCCATCTGCAAAGTCTCTCCCAAGCTGCCCGGTTTTTGCGTTTACGGCAGCATGCATTCGCGCAGCGTCGCTTACGAAAACCAACATTGCAAGAGTGAACACATGAAAAAATAGGGAGCTAAGCAAATCTCCGCAAAATGGCCGTGGAGGCCGCAGATCTGGGCGAGCGGCGGGGCGCCTGCTACACGCAATGTTCGCCACGGCAGGGCATTGTCCTCTCGCCGGTCAATTGCTACACACGATAAGTAAATAGGCGGAGAGGAAAGACCTTGATCAAGACCAACAGCTACGCTGCCCATTCCCCCGGAGAGGCTCTGAAGCCTTGGCCGCTGGAGCGGCGCGATCCCGAGCCGAACGATATCGTGATCGAAATCGTCTATTGCGGCATCTGCCATTCCGACATCCACACTGTGCGCGGCGAATGGGGGGAACAGAACTGGCCCTTCGTTGCCGGGCACGAGATCATCGGCCGTGTGATCGCCACGGGCGACAAGGCCAGCCTGCATAAGGTCGGCGATATGGTCGGCGTGGGCTGCATGGTCGATTCCTGCCGCACCTGCGCGCCGTGCGAAGTGCGGATGGAACAGTTCTGCGAAAACGGCTTCAACGGCACCTATTCCGGGATCGAAAAGCCCACCGGGCGGCCGACTTATGGCGGCTATTCGGGCGTGATCGTTGTGCATGAGGATTTCGTGCTCCGGCTTCCCGAAGGGCTCGATCCGGCAGGCGCGGCACCGCTGCTCTGCGCCGGTATCACCACCTATTCCCCGCTCCGGCGCTGGAATGTCGGCCCCGGCATGAAGATCGGCATCGTCGGGCTGGGCGGGCTGGGCCATGTCGCGCTGAAGATCGCCAAGGCAATGGGCGCGCATGTCACCTTCTTCACCACCTCTCCTGAAAAGGTAGAAGATGCCAAGGCACTGGGCGCACATGAAGTGGTCATCTCCACCGATCCGGCGGCGATGGAAGCGGCCGCCTACACGCTGGATTTCGTGCTCGATACGGTGTCCGCGCCGCACGATCTCGATCCCTATCTCGAAACGCTCAGGATCGACGGCACGATGTGCCTGGTCGGCATGCCCGAGGCCCCGCATCCCTCACCCGATCCGGGCAGCCTGATCCTGAAGCGCCGCAGCCTGGCCGGATCGATCACCGGCGGGCTCACCGAGACGCAGGAGATGCTCGATTTCTGTGCCGAGCACGGGATTGCCGCTGATTACGAAATGGTCGCCATGGACGAGGTGAATGAAGCTTATGAAAAGCTTTTGGCCGGCCAGGTGAAATATCGTTTCGTCATCGATATGGCGACCATGCCTGCGCTCTAGCCGGGCCTGCCCGGAAACGCGCCAGGGCGAGTGAAGATGCAAACGGGATGTTAACCATGCCCGTCCTATTGTGGCTGGATGACAGCTCTGGCTGAAACCATGCAGGACGATGAATCCTGCCGCCGGGATGCTGGGCGGGCGATCTTGTCCTTCCCTGGCAAACTGGCGCTGTCCGATGGCAATTTCGATTGCGTGCTGGAAGATCTCTCCCTCGGGGGCGCCCGCGTCAGCAGCGACAGGGCGATCGAGCAGGGGCGCGAGGTCTGGCTCAAGTTCGACCGGTTCGAAGTCTTCGGCACGATTACATGGGCCAATGGCGGCCAGTACGGGATCGAATTCGAAGAACGTCTGCCCAAGAGCGTGATCCTGGAGATGCAGGGCTACGCCGTCGATTTCGACGATTACGAAGAATATCACAGCAAGATCGCGGCCAAGGCCCATGTGATCGGCGATGCGCCGCCCTTGCGCTCACCGCTGATGCGGATGCTGGAAGTGGTCGGCCCTATCGACCGCAAGAATTTTGAAGCGTGCCTGGAATGCGAAAGCGGCATTCCCTGTGCGACCCATTGCGGGCACAAGAAATACCGCCGTGCCCAGCTGACCCGCGTCGTCTTCTACCTAGCGCTTGCCGCGCTGATCGGCGCGGCCATCGGTATCGGCAGCGTGCTGCTCGGCCGGATCTAGGCGCTGCGCATTGGCTGAGCGCGGGCCGGCAGAAATACAGAGATCACCGCCACGGCGACCAGCGCCGTAAGTGCCAGGCCGAAAAATCCCCGCACGCCTGCAAGCTCCAGCGCCAGCGCGCCCAGATAGGCGGCGGCCAGCATGCCGACCCGCCCCGAAGCGCTGCCCAGGCCGATCCCGGTTCCCCTCAGATGGGCGGGAAACGCGTCCGCGGCTGCGGCGTAGAGCGCGGTCGTCATGCCGGAGGCCAGAGAGCCTTCGATCACGAATATTGCGAACAGCCAGAACGCCTGATCCGGATTGTACTCCCAGGAGAACAGGATGAAGGTGAATATCAGTGCCGCCACTACCAGCAGGCGCGCCGTTCTGATGCTGCCCAGCACTTCGATGATCCGCCCCGTCACCAGCGTTCCGGCGATCCCGCCCAGGCTCCACACGGTGATCGCGAAATTGGACAGCCTCAGCGAAAATCCTTCCGCCGCCAGCATGGTCGGCAACCAGCTGAAGATCGTGGAGATCATCAGGAACAGGCAGAAAAAGGCGGCGCACAGGAAGAAGGTGGCGCGCAGCGTTTCGGGCTGCAGCAGATTGGACAGCGGGCGCGCGGCCTTTTCCTCTTTCTCGCCTTCGCCGGTGTAAAGGATGCGCCGCCCGCGGACCGGGTGGCCCAGCCGGTCCATCACGCGGTCAAGCTGCGCCCGTCGCGCGGGATGCCCGGCAAGAAAGGAAGGGGATTCGGGCAGGGTGAACATCAACAGCACGGCCCAGGCCGCCGGGATGATGCCGCCGATGAAGAACAGGATGCGCCAGCCGTAATCTTCCAGCAGCAGGCCCGCCATGGCCGAGCTGAAAACGATGCCCACCACGGTCAGCGCCAGGGCCGCCGCGATCGTGCGCCCGCGATAGCGATGGGGGCTGAGCTCCGCGACCAGGGCAAGGCCGGCCGGCAGGTTCATGCCCAGCCCGATACCGGCCACGAAGCGCGCCGCGCCCAGCCAGAACAAGTCGTCCGCAAATGCGATGGCGGCCGTCGCCAGGCCGAAGATCAGCGTGGTGATCGTCAGCGGCCATTTGCGGCCCAGCCGGTCCGTCACCGGCCCGCCCAGCGCAACACCCAGGGCAGCGCCCAGCGAGCTTAGGAAATGCGCCGTGGCGAAGGCGGAGGGCGGCAGGCCCCAGTCAGAGGCCATCTTTGGGATCGATGCGCCCAGCACATTGCCGTCGATCCCTTCGGAAACGAAGATCACCACCAGCATCGCCTGCACGATCTTCTGCTGGCGCGTCCACAGGCCTTCCCCGATCACTTGCGGGACATGAAGCGGGGCATTGCCTTGGTCTGCCTGTTTGCTGGGATCTGCCATGCGGGCGGCCGGGGTCAGCGCAAGACCGCCGCGGCGGCCGTCCATTCACGGCAGGTGCAATCCTGCATACACGCTACTCCCCGTCCCGTTGCAGGCCTTGTGGCCTGTCAGATTGGCTGCGGCGCGGCACACGCGCGGCAACATGGATAGGGCTTGATTTCGCAATTCCATGCGGCAGTAAAGCAATAAACTACAATTGTGTTATTCCATCGGGCGCGACACTGCCTTGGCAAAATGGGCAGGCGCGCCATCGAAACAACGGGATCGCCGGATCCGGGAGAGGTCGCCAAGAATGGATTTCGAATTCCTGTTCGAACCCTTTTCGCTGGGCAAGACGCGTCTGCCCACGCGTATCGTCATGCCGGGCATGCAGCGGGGGCGCTGCGAAGATGGGCATCTGATGCCGGAGATGATCGACTATTACGCGCGCCGCGTGCGCGGGGGTGCCGGGCTGATCGTGGGGGAGGGGTGCTGCGTCGAACACTGGTCGGCCTCCGGCAATCCCAATCTTCCGCGCATTGCGCCCGATACGATCGGCACCTGGGCGCGCTGTGCCGACGGCGTGCATGAAGCGGGCGGGGCGATGCTGCTGCAGCTTTCCCACCCCGGCGCGATCAGGACGAATGCACAATTCGTGCTCGAAAACGACAAGCCTTCGCTTGGCGCTTCGGGCCTCTACACGGCAGACAAGGCGAATGGCCGGGCGGCGACCCGTGCAGAGCTTGACGAGATCAGGGACACTTTTGCCGAAGCGGCCATGCTGGCGATGCAGGCCGGGATGGACGGGGTGGAGCTCCATGCCTGCCACGGCTTCTTCCTCGACGAGTTTCTGTGGGCGGACACCAATCGCCGCGAAGACGAATATGGCGGCGCCACCATTGCGGAGCGGGCGACCTATCCGGCCACTGTGCTGGCCGCGATGCGCGATGCGATGGGGCCCGATGCGATCCTCTCGATCCGCATCTCGCAATGGAAGGAAGTGGATTACCACGCGCAGAACGTCACGAGCCCGGAAGAGCTCGGCGATTTGCTGGCCGCCTTGCAGAAGGCGGGCGCCAGCGTGCTGCATCCTTCATGCCGCCGCTTCTATCAACCGGCCTTTCCCGGCTCGGATCTCAGCCTGGCGGGATGGTGCAGGAAATTGAGCGACCTGCCCGTCATCACGGTCGGCAGTGTGGGCCTCACCACCGATGTCATGAATTCGCTGGTGGGAACGCCGGGCGAGGGGATCGAGGAGGGGGAGAACTTCGCCGAATTGCGCCGCCGTTTCGATGGCGGGGAATTCGATCTGGTGGCGGTGGGCCGCAGCCTGATCGCCGATCCGGAATGGCCGGAAAAAGTGCGCGAGGGCCGGTTCGACGCAATCCGCCCGTTCCGCAAGGAAGATCTCGGCAAGGCCCTCGAAATGGAACCGCAGATGATCAAGGACGTCCACGACTCTCAAGGGTGAGCCCCGAGGAACTGGCGTCTAGACTTCAGTCGCCCATGGCCGGAGCATACAATCCACCATCAGATTCTTCCAATCGTTTGCCTTATAAAACGATGGTAAATGTAAATTAATCGGCCTTGAGTGAGTAACGAATTACGATTGCCGTTCTTGGAAAATTGCATCGAAGACTTTGCTGTGTTGAATTGACGACACCAGAGACTCGAAAGATACGACCAGGAGTACACTCGGCATGATTTGCGCAGTAAGAAACCTGAACAAAAGAATGTATTCACTTTCAAAGAAAAGGTTGTCGCGCAAAAATAATGGCATTTTGAGTATAAATAATTTCGAATTTGTATTCATTGTTACTTATGGAAGGTCAGGGTCTACATTAATACAAAATATAATTGGATCTAATGGCGGATGTTTTATTAGGGGTGAAAACTATAACGCGCTGTATGGTTTATTTCAAAGCTATAAAGCAGTGCGTTCCGCAAAGCGGGAGTTTTCTGGCAATACCTTACCTTCTCAGCCGTGGTATGGCGCAGATGAGTTTAAGCCGCACCGGTATGCGAGAAAACTCGCAACGCTTTTTCTACGCGAAGTGCTGCGGCCTCCAATGGATGCCCGCTTGGTTGGATTTAAGGAAATTCGCTATTTCGGAAGCCGTGTTGAGACAGAGGCATTCTTGGATTTCATTACATTAGCCTTCCCAAACAGTCGGATTATATTCAACAAGCGCACTGGATCCGACGTTGTGAATTCTGCTTGGTACCAAAAACGAGACCCGGAAAAGGTATTGAAGTGGATGCGAAACAGTGATGCCAAAATGCACGCTTATGCGGAAAAGCATCCTGACCGGTGCGTTGTACTGAATTATGATGAATATACTCGTGATCATGAGTGCTTGCGGCCAATGTTCGATCTACTAAAGATACCTTTTGATCGCGAAGCCATCGACGCAGTTATGTCGGTAAAGCTAATTCACGGAAAACCGGCGCGGAGATAATTTTCCGCTCAGCGAGCATGACCCGATTTTGTGAGGCTGGGTACATGCAGCAAGCCCTTAGCGCCGCTGATTAGGCTGCCGTACGGTTTGTCAGCAAAGAGGAAGGAACTCGCTCTGTTGCCAAAGCGGCCCGGCTCGTTGGCAGCCTTGATTGTTGTGGCCGTCAACTTGCCCATTGCAGTCTCCGCAAGACGTATGGTGGCTGACAGAGAGCGGCGAAGTATGGCTGGGGACACAATGCTCTCAGCCGATTCTGGGGCAATGCCTCTATTCTCGGATTGTCAGGGACGACTGAAACCAAATGGCTGGCGGAGACGGAGGGATTCGAACCCTCGATAGGATTACTCCTATGGTTCCTTAGCAGGGAACTGGTTTCAGCCACTCACCCACGTCTCCGCGCGCCCTAAGGTCGCAGCGCGCCCTAAGGTCGCAGCGCGCCCTAGGGTTGCAGCACATTCATGTCAACGTAGCACCCTCCATGCAATGCGTTTTCCGGCAGGGGCTGTGTCCGACTCGTCCTGCCGCAAAAGCGACTCGGCTCGTCGTTCGTTCATTGTCCCTTCAGCGCCCAGGGATTCTTGTGGAGCATGGGCCTCGGCCCGCTTTGAAGCTGAAGGGCACTCAGATGAACGTTTTCTCCGCAATTTGCCGCCGCGCGGCATTCGCGCTGGCGCTGGCCTGCGCCGGGATGCTGCACGCCGCACCCGTCGCCGCGCAGGTCGAAACGATCGATCCGGATATCGCGATCGACGGGGATCTCGCTTCGCCCCAAGACACGCAGCAGCAGGGCTCCCAGCCGGGCCTGCCCGAACCGCTGCCGACCGTCTCGCCTTCCGGGGCGCAGGGCCAGACTTCGGAACTGCCGCCGGAAAATTCGGCAGGCTACCCCGCTGCCCAGCCTTCGACTGCTCAACCTGCCACGCAGCCTTCCGCTCAGCCGCCAGTGGCCGCCGCGGGCGAAGGAGCGGCTGCTCCCACCGCGCAAAGCGGAACCTACAAGGAAGACGATCTGATCGGCGCGGCCGAAGGCGTGTTCGGCAAGGGCGCCAAGGGCCTGGCCGGCATTATCGAGGATATTCTGGCGAAACAGGGCGAGCCCAACGGCTATATCGTCGGGCGCGAAGGCGGCGGCGCGCTGTTCTTCGGCGCTCGCTATGGCTCCGGCACGCTCTATCACAAGGTCGAGGGCACGCGCCCCGTCTACTGGACCGGCCCTTCGCTGGGCCTGGATATCGGGGCCAATGCCGCCAACGCCTTCGTGCTGGTCTATAATCTCTACGATTCGCAGGACCTGTTCCACCGCTATGGCCAGGGCGAGGGCCAGGCCTATTTTATCGGCGGCTTCCACGTTTCCTATCTGCGCCGCGGCGATGTGGTGCTGATCCCCGTACGTATGGGTGCGGGCCTGCGCCTGGGCGTCAATGTCGGCTATATGAACTTCTCCGAAAAGCAGCGCTGGCTGCCTTTCTGAGGACTTGCGTGCATTTGGGCGTATTTTGGCGCCCCGAACGCATTTCTGGCTTGATGTTGGGCGCGCGTCTCGCCAATGAGCGCGCGCCATGCTCGACACACTCACACAGCAGCCGCCCGATGCGCTCCTTGCGCTGATCAAGCTCTATAATGATGACCCGCGGGCCGACAAGATCGACCTCGGCGTGGGCGTCTACCGCACCGGCGAGGGCGAAACGCCCGTTTTCGGCGCGATCAAGGCGGCCGAGCGCAAGCTGGTCGAGGAGCAGGATTCCAAGGCCTATCTCGGCCCGGAAGGCGATATGGGCTTCGTCCATGCGCTGATGCCCTATATTTTCGGTAGCGATCCCACCATGGGCGGCCGGATCGACGGCATGCAGACCCCGGGCGGAACCGGCGCGGTCCGTCTGGCCGTGGCCCTGGCCAAGCGGTCCGGTGCGGTCAGGATGCTGATGGGCGCGCCCAGCTGGCCCAATCACGCCCAGATCATGAACGATCTGGAGCTTCCCATGCAGGGCTTCACCCACGCCACGCCCGAAGGCAAGGCGGATATGGACGCGCTGCGCGATGCGCTGAAAAATGCATCCGATGGCGATGCCGTGCTGCTGCATGGCTGCTGCCACAATCCCACCGGGATCGATTATACGCCTGAGGAGTGGGACGAGATTGCCGCGCTGCTGGCCGAAACCGGCGTGCTGCCCGTTCTGGACCTGGCCTATCAGGGGCTGGGCGTGGGCATGAATGAAGATGCCTACGGCGTGCGCAAGGTGCTCTCCGCCGTGCCCGAAGCGCTGATCGCCTATAGCTGCGACAAGAATTTCGGCCTTTATCGCGACCGTGTGGGCGCCGTGTATGTGCTCGCGGAAAAGAGCGAGCAGATGGGCCCGATCCTCTCCAACGGGCATGCGCTGGCCCGCGCCAACTGGTCCATGCCGCCCGATCACGGCGCGGCGGCCGTGCGGCTGGTGCTGCGCGATCCGCAGCTGGCCGAGATGTGGCAGGACGAGCTGGATACAATGCGCGAGCGGATGCGCCAGGTCCGCGCCAAGCTGGCCGGGGCCGGCCAGACGGGAAGCCTGGATCTCAGGCCGCTGGGCAGCCAGAACGGGCTGTTCGCCATGCTGGCGCTCACCAGCGAGCAGATCCTCAAGCTGCGCGAGGACCATGCGATCTACATGGCCGGTTCCGGCCGGATCAATGTCGCCGGGCTGACCTCGGGCAATATCGATAAGTTCATCGCCGCGCTGGCGGACGTTACTGCGTAACGCCTGAACGGCTGGCGCATGCGGCTGGGCACGCAGGCCGCCCTCAGGGGCGCCTGCAGCTTGTTGCTGTCTGCCGGTATTTGGACTGAGAGTTTTGCGCGGCGCCTAGGACGCGCAGAAATGGGCCACGATTTCGGGGTGCAGCGCACCGTCGAATTCCAGCTCCGCGGAGGAATTGGCCGCAACATGCGCGTAGAACGGCCCGATGGCCCCCACCCATAGCTGTAGCCGTTCAGAGGCATTCGCTGCCGGAAGCGATTCACGCAGGCGGCAGTAAGTCTCCGACAACTCGGAAATTATGATCGGGCGCAACATGCCCGGGCCAACTTCGATTTGGCCGGGAAGCGCAAGATCTACCTTCGTATCGGTCACATTTTGAACGGCTGATGCCGCCTCCAGAATACCTCTTTGTGCCCCATTGGCATA
>JAUIFP010000158.1 GCA_030430365.1 Alphaproteobacteria bacterium
GATTGCATGAAGGGGTGCTGGAATAGGCACCCGAGAATCGCCATATTGAACGGAAAGCTAGCAAGAGGAACGAAATATGACCGATCATCCCAGCACCATGCAGGACGGCAGCGAACCGAGCCGCGGTGTGGATTGGGACGACTACGCCACGCTGCATGTCAAAGGGGACGGGCAGGGCGTGTTCTACCGTTTCAAGTCCGTTCGCAGCGGCAAGCTGGCTGATCTGATCCGCTTCGTGATGCGGCTGCCCGAAAACGAGCAGCACGATTACGTGATCCAGAAAGCGGGCGATCACCTGCTTTCACCCGGAGAAATTGCCGAGCTTTCGCGCCGCGACGATTTCCCCGGCTGAGCCCGGCGTAGTGGAGATACGGGCTGGCATGCGGCCGGCCCGAATCTGCCTCGATCAGGCGTAGGGCCCCATGCCCATGCCCGCCGGTCCGCCCATCAGGCCGTACACGATCATTCCCAGCACGACATTGACCACGATCGCGACGATCACCGTCACGGCGGTATATCCCCCTGCCTGATCCGCGGGCACGCCCATGATCGGCGTGACGCCGGTATAGAAGACATAGATGCTGTAGAGGCCCAGAATGCTTAAGATGCCGAGCATCGGGATCAGGCCGAACACGCCGACCACCCAGGCCGCGGTCATCGCATATGCGACCAGGCGGAAGGCTTTCGAAAAATCGTCCTTGCCGCCGAATTTCGGGGCCAGGAAATTGGCGATATAGCTGACCACGAACAGGCCGATGATCGACATGACGACACCGGAAATCGCGGTTCCCAATGCGGCGCCGATGCCGGGCCGGAAATGATAGCCCATCGCGCCATAGCCGAATATCTGGCCGCCGATCAGGCCGCAGACGGGGCCGATCAGAATCAGCGGGAGGGCATATTGGGTGAAGATCTGCGACGGGCTCTTGCCCTCGCTTTCAACCTTGGGCCATTCATCCTTCGGCGCCATGATCATGGCCTTGGCGCGTGCCACGATCGAAGCGGCATTTTCTGAATTCAATGGATTCTCGGACATAGCCATTTTCCCCTTTTCGGCCGTTCTCCCCTTAGGCTGGGGGATGGAACTCTTTTCCGGAACGTTTTGCAAGCCCCTGTTATTTCAGCGCCCATGCTCTTTTCCCCAGCATTGGACGTGAATCGCTTGATCGTGCGGTCCCGGCTATTACCGTTGCAACCATGGCTTATGCCCCGTTCGTCCCTCTGCGCGTGCTTTCGTCCTATTCGATGCTGGAAGGCGCGATCGATCCCAAGGCGATTGCGCGCCTTGCGAAGGAGCGCGGCTTTCCCGCCATCGCCATCTGCGACCGCAACGGGCTGTATGGCACGATGCCCTTCGCCGCGGCCTGCAAAGAGCAGGGGGTGCAGCCGATCATCGGCACGCTGCTGGGGATCGCGCGCGATGGCGGCAAGCAGATCGATTTCCTGCCGCTCTTCGCGCAGGACGAGGCGGGCTGGCTCAATCTTTGCCACCTTGTCAGCCGCGCCCATCTCGACCGGCCGCTGGAACTGGAGCCGCATGTCGCGCTGGAAGACCTGCAAGGCCATACCGAAGGGCTGATCTGCCTGACTGGCGCTTCCGAAGGGGCAGTGACGAAATTGCTGGCGGAGGGGCAGAAGGATGCCGCTCTGGACGTTCTGGAAGGGCTGGAGGCGCTGTTTCCCGGGCGCCTCTATGTCGAGGTCGCCCGGCGCGGCAACGTGGTGGAGGAAGCCGCGGAGGAGGCGCTGATCGCGCTTGCCTTCGAACGGGACCTGCCGCTGGTGGCCAGCAACCCTGCCAATTACGCCGATCCGCATTTCCATGCCGCGCATGACGCGATGCTGTGCATCGCCAATTCCACGCAGATCGACGCGGCGGACCGCCCGCGTTCGATCCCCGAAGCCTTCGTCAAATCTTCCGCCATGATGGAAGAGGATTTCGAGGATCTGCCCGAAGCGACGGCGAACACGCTGGTGATCGCTCAGCGCTGCGCCCTGGCGCCGCCCAAGCGCCGCCCGATCCTGCCCAGCCTGGCCGGCGATCAGGAAGGCGAAGCGCGGATGATGGCCGAAGATGCGCGGC
>JAUIFP010000078.1 GCA_030430365.1 Alphaproteobacteria bacterium
TTCGGGCGGCACCCGCAATATCGGCGGCAACACCCATTTCCATGTCGAACTGGAAAGCGAACTGGCGGATCTCCACGGCAAGGAGGCCGCGCTGCTGTTCACTTCGGGCTATGTCTCGAACGACGCCACGCTTTCCACGCTCGCCAAATTGCTGCCGGGCTGCATCATCTTTTCCGACGAGATGAACCATGCCAGCATGATTGCCGGCATCCGCAATTCGGGCTGCGAGAAGCGCATCTTCCGCCACAACGATCCGGAGCACCTAGAAGAATTGCTGCGCGAAGCCGATCCCGAAGCGCCCAAGCTGATCGCCTTCGAAAGCGTCTATTCCATGGATGGCGACGTAGCGCCGGTGCACACTTTCTGCGACCTCGCGGAGAAGTATAACGCGCTGACCTATATCGACGAGGTTCACGCAGTGGGCATGTATGGCCCGCGTGGCGGCGGCATTACCGACCGCGACGAGGCGGCAGACCGCATCGACATCATCGAAGGCACGCTGGGCAAGGCATTCGGCGTGATGGGCGGTTATATCGCTGCCGATCGCAAGATCATCGACTGCATCCGCTCCTATGCGCCCGGCTTCATCTTCACGACCTCGCTCAGCCCCGTGCTGGTTGCAGGCGTGCTGGCTGCCGTGAAGCATCTCAAGAACTCGAGCGTCGAGCGAGAGGCGCAGCAAGCTGCCGCGTCCATGCTCAAGCAGATGTTCCGCGACGCTGGATTGCCGGTGATGAATTCCACCACCCATATCGTTCCGCTGATGGTGGGCGATCCGGTGCGGGCCAAGAAGATCAGCGACATTCTGCTCGCCGAATATGGCGTCTATGTGCAGCCGATCAATTTCCCGACCGTGCCGCGCGGCACGGAACGGCTGCGCTTCACACCGGGGCCGCAGCATACCGAAGCGATGATGCGCGATCTGACTTCCGCGCTGGTGGAAATCTGGGACCGTCTGGACCTGGAACTGCAAAAGGCGGCCTGAGCCCAACGCTCCGACCGCCTTCCGGTCTTACATCACTGAACTTCTGAATTCGTTCTAGAGATCCTCGCGCACGTCGAAGTCGCGGCGCGGCGTGTAGACGTCGTCGAAAATGTCGTAGAGCCCGGAATCGCTGATCACGACGCGCTTCTTGAAGCGCCACTTTCCGTCATCGCCCTTCTGGAGCAGATCGTATTCACGCCCCTGCTCGATGAAGCGCGGCGGGGCCTTGGCCGTATCGTTCATGATACCGGTCCAGATGAATGTGGCCGTCGCCGTATCGCCATTCACTTCGATCAGCGGATGGCTCGTCACCATATGGAAGGTGCCCTGGGCGGAGATGTCGCTCTCATCATCGCGCATGCCGTTATAGAGCTCGGCGATCGCTTCGCGGCCTTCATGGACGATGCCATTGCCGTCAAACACCGCATCCTCGGTGAAATACTCACCGAAATCCTGGCTCTTGTCGTGGAAGTTGTAGAAATACTCGGCCAGGAAATCCTGGATATGGATCTTGTCGAGCAAGTCTTCCTGAGCCGTGCGGGTTTCCTGTGCCGCTGCCGGCACAGCCGCCGAAGCCGCCATGCAAGCAGCCACCGCCGCCAAAGCGGGCTTCCATTTCAATAGCATATCGCTCTCCTCTCATGCGCGAACCAATCGCGCTTGGGAGGCGACACTAACCAAAACGGTAAAGCCCGCAAGGGCGATTAACGCAAGCTCACCACATTGTCGCGCGTCGGCGCCGGGCGATCGCCGCGGAACATGCTGGCCATCGGTTCATTCGCGACATTGACGACCTGCGCATCGCCGAAACCGTTGAAGCCGGTTTTCATCGCAGTTCCATACGCGCCGAGCATGCCGATCTCGATATAATCGCCGCTACCGATGTCCTGCGGCAGCATGAAGGGCCCCTTCATGAAATCCGCATCGTCGCAAGTCGGACCGTAGAACGAGAATTCCGCCGGCACGCCAGCCAATTCCGAATTCAATGCCGCAACCGGGAAGCGCCAGTCGACATGCGCCGCATCGAACAGCGCGCCGTACGAACCGTCATTGATGTAGAGCTCGTCGCCGCGGCGCTTCTCCACCTTGACGATCAGCGAGGAATATTCCGCGCACAATGCCCGGCCGGGCTCGCACCACAGTTCCGCATTATAGGCGATCGGAAGCGCTTCGAAGTGGCGGTGCACGATCTCAAAATAGTCCTCCAGCGGCGGTGGCTCCATGCCGGGATAGACACTGGGAAACCCGCCGCCGACATCGACGACGTCGACCGTCACGGCTGCTTCCGCAATCGCTGCACGCACGCGCTCCAGCGCCTGGATATAGGCAAAGGGAGTCATCGCCTGGCTGCCGACATGGAAGCATACACCCAGCCAGTCCGCCACTTGCCGCGTTTCCTGCAGCAGCGGCGCGGCATCGGCCAGATCGATCCCGAACTTGGAAGCTAGGCTGAGCTCGGCAAATTCGGAAGAAACGCGCAGGCGCACGCACAGCCGCAAATCCGCAGCCGGATCGCCCGCTTCATTGGTGGTTGCGGCCACGATCTTGTTCAGCTCTTCCAGCGTATCGAGGCTGAAGGTCTTCACGCCATGCGTGAAATAGGCCTCGCGAATCGCGCTCTTCGTTTTCACCGGATGCATGAAGCACAGCGTCGCATCGGGCAGAAGCGAACGCACCAGGCGCACTTCCGCAATCGACGCCACATCGAAATGGGTGATTCCCGAATCCCACAGGATCTGCAGCAGATCGGGCGAGGGATTGGCCTTCACGGCATAAAGCGGCTTGCCCGGAAACTTCTCGGCAAAGAAGCGGGCAGCACGAGCCGCTGCATGCGGCCGATTAAGGATGACTGGTTCGTCCGGCGAAAGGTCGCGGACTACGTCAGCAGCGTCAGGATAGATGTGCAACTCAAGGGACCCCCAAACGGTAAGTTTTGACGAGGCTGCCTTGCGGTTAGGAAGTCCCCTTGGGGCAGCGGACGGGTCCTATAAATCGCCTGCTGTGAACCGCAAGCGAAAATTGCAGGGCATGCCTCTCTCTATCCCTAATGCAGCCAAGCGATTGAAGTTCCATATCAAGAGAGACGATCGCGGAAATCCTCGTAACCGAAGCGGCGTACGCATTCGAGCGAATCGGTCTCGGAATCCCACAGCCAGATCGAAGGCAGCGGAACCCCGTTGAACGTGGTGGTCTTCACCATCGTGTAATGCGCCTGATCCAGGAAGGCGAACCGCTGCCCCGGCTGCGCGGGAACAGGCATGCGATAATCGCCGATCACATCGCCGGCCAGGCAGGAAGGCCCGCCCAGCCGTACGGCTTCACCCACCCCGCCCTGATCGGCTTCGTGCAGCATGGCCGGGCGGTATGGCGCCTCGATCACGTCGGGCATGTGGCAAGTCGCGGAGATATCCGTGATGGCGAGCGGCATGCCATTCCAATGCGTATCCAGGATCGTACCCGTCAAAATCCCCGCATCCAGCGCCACGGCCTCGCCTGGCTCCATGTAGATTTCCGCGCCCGTATCCTCCGCCATGTCGCGCAGGAACTGCACCAGCTCCTCGCGTTGGTAATCGCTGCGCGTAATGTGATGGCCGCCCCCCAGATTGAGCCATTTGAACTGGCCGAAATAAGGCTCCAGATAGTCGAACAGCTTGTCCCATGTCCGCTTGAGCGGCTCCAGATCCTGTTCGCACAAAGTATGGATATGGAAGCCCTGCACACCTTCCAGATGATCTTCCTGCAGCTGATCGACCGGGAAGCCCAGGCGCGAATGCGGCGCGCATGGATCGTAACGCGGCACTTCGCCTTCTGCATGGAGCGGATTGAGCCGTAGGCCGACATCGAAATCGTTGCCGCGCGCGCGCGATAGTTCCAGGATCTGCGAACAACGCTTGATCTGCATTGGCGTGTTGAAGATCACGTGATCGGAAAGGCGGCAGATCTCCTCCAGATCGTCCGGCTTGTAAGCCGCGCAATAGGTCGCAATCTCGCCGTCATAATGCTCGCCCGCCAGCAGAGCCTCCCACAGGCCAGAGGTGCACACGCCGTCGAGATATTCGCCGATGATCGGTGCGACCGACCACATCGAAAACGCCTTGAGCGCAGCGAGCATCTTGATGCCTGCTTCGTCCCGCACATCGGCCAGGATCTGGAGGTTGGTACGCAGCCGTGCAACGTCCACCACGAAGGCCGGGCTGTCCACGCGCGTGAGATCGAAATCGGCAAATGCCCCGGGGTCGCCCGCTCTGGTCTCCATCAGACCCTAGCCCCGCATGCGTCGGCGAAGTTCACAAAGTTGACACGGTTGAACGAATTTGTGTTTCGGCTACCTTCCATATTTTTCAATGGGTTATCAAGATGAGTACCAACACCTATCAAATAAGGGTTGGCAATTTTACACCCCATGCTTGAACGATTGTTTCTCAAGCGCATGGCTTGCAGGGGCGGACGAGGCGAGACTTGGAACATGAGACTCGCTTTGCCCAATGCAGGGGTATCTAGGGAAGGTTTTTCTTCAGCCGGGCAGCAGGCAGTCGCCTGAAAGGCGCGCGCCCTGCCCGAGGTGAAGTGCATCGCTCCCGCGCGTCAGGACGGCGGGACGAACCCTTCGACCACAATCATATCGCCTTCGGAATTGTCGGTCCGGTGATGCTTGATCGCCTGATATTCGGGCGAGTTGTACCAGGCCTTCGCCGCTTCCTTGCTTGGGAATTTCATCACGACCGTGACCGATGGAGGCGAACCTTCCAGCGCTTCGCTGTCCAGATCGACCACCAACGTTTCGACATCGTGCGGCGCGAATGTGGGCATGACGGCCGGCTGATAGGCCGCAAAGCCTTCCGGATTGGTCACGTTGTAGCGGGCAATTATGTAAGCGGCCATTTTCCTCTTCCCTTCGGGTTCGATTGAAGCCGCGATCCTTGCACGGCAATCGCGGATTGTCGACGGTTCAGCCGCCAAAAACCCTCCCAAATGTTATTATTTTCATCCCGCCAAGCGCGGGAAAGCTGGCGCTCCGATGAGACGGCGAATCCACTTCTGCCGCGCGGCGCTGCAGCGTATGCATGCCGCGCACCTCACCAGGGGGCGAAGCCGCCGTCATAATTGAAGAACTTGCCGCTCTGCTCGATCGTCAGCCGCTCGATCACACCCATCATGCTCGTCACCGAGAATTCCGTGCCGATCATACCCGGATAGGTACCAGCCCCATGCTCGGCATTCTTTTCCGTGAAAACGGCCCCGGGATGGAGCAAAGCCACCGCGATGCCGTCTTCTGCCAGAGCTTCAGCAACACAGATCATCGCGCGGTTGAGCGCGGCCTTGCTTGCCTTGTAATTGATGCTCTGCCCAGGAAGCGGCGCCGTCAAAGAGCCGTTCGTCGAACTGATGCAGATCACCTTCTTGTGCTGGCCAAGACGTAAATTCGCGCTCAGTTCCTGCGTCAGCAGCAGCGGGCCGAGGACATTGACGGCGTACATGCGGTGGAAGGTCGCCGGATCAACATGGCCAAAGCTCTGCAACTCTATGCCGGAGGCAGAACCGTCATAGGCAATGGCCGCATTATTGATCAGCACGTCGATCGCCTGACCGGTCAAAGCAGCAGCATAGTCCGTGATCGCCGCGCTATCGGATATGTCGAGTTGCTCGTAGCGAATGCCGGTATACCGCTCCATCGCTTGCACGACCGGCTCCGGCGGCTGCTCCGAATAATGTGTCGCGATCACGCTCCAATCGCGCTCGGCAAACTGGCGGGCGAATTCCAGCCCAATGCCCGATTTCACACCGGTTATGAGAACTGTGCCTGCTGCCATTACCCTACTCCCCGAAATGCCGGCCCTTGGCGGGCCTGTCGTCACAATACAAGCCGGACTGTGCAGGGTGATACGGCTTTGCCGGCGTCACGGAAATGGCAAAAGGCGCAGAACTTTAGAGCGGGCGAATAAAGTTGACACGTTAAGTTGTTCCGGCATTTTGCCCCAGGGGATAAATTATAGGGAAGAGGAATATGTCTGGAATAGGATCGAGCGATCGGCGCAAATTTCTGGCCCGCGCTGCCGGTGCGGCAAGTGTCATGATGGTGGCCTCGCGGCTGTCTGCTGAAGAAGGCGGAGCATCGGACCTTCTGCCGCCACCCCCCGCAAACGGGCAGAAAATGGATATCGGTGACGGAGAGCTGTATTACATCGACAGTGGCGGCACCGGCGAAGCCGTAGTCCTGCTGCATTCGATGACCGGCAGTGCCCGCGTATGGGAATATCAGTGGGACGTCCTGAAAGACGCCGGCTACCGCGTGATTGCCTATTCGCGCCGCGGCCACTGGGGATCGAGCGCCATTGACCCGGACAATATGGGCACCGGTGCGGAAGACCTGAAGAAGCTGGTCGACGGACTGGGCGTCGAGAAATTCCACGCCATGGGCACGGCCGGCGGCGGCTATTACCTGATGGATTTTGCGGCCGGCTGGCACGAGCGGCTGATTTCCATGACACTGGCCTGCAGCATTCTGGCGATCAACGAACCCGATTTTCTGGAGATATTGCGTCGCCCCGGCCAGGGCACCAGCCTTACCGGTGTCCCGCATAAATTCCTGGAGCTCAGCCCGAACTATCGCGCAGGCAATCCCGAAGGGACGGAGCGCTGGGTCGCCCTGGAGCATATCGCCCGTTACGATAGCACATTGATGCAGCCGCTGATGCACGGCGTGACCTGGGAAGAAGTCGCGGCTATTTCCTGCCCGGTGCAGCTGATCGCAGGCGGTTCAGACCTTGCCTGCACTCCGACACTGATGGACTATGCCGCGCCGCGTTACCGCAATGCGGAAAGCCATGTGATCAACAATGTCGGCCACTCGGCCTATTGGGAAGATCCGCGGACTTTCAACACGCTGCTGCTAAACTTCATGGCAAAGCACGGCACGACGAACTAATCGTCCATTCCTGTTCGCAACAATCCAGCCCGGTCGCCCCAAGCGGCCGGGCTGTTTCTTTGAGCGATGCGGATGGCCAGCAGGCCTGGCAAGCGGCCCTCAGCCAACCACAAGGCGAAGTACATGGCCCGCGCCGAAGGCCAGCATTGCAGCCACGCCCCCGATCGCAAAAGTCTGCAGGCCGGAACGGATCGGCCCGACGCCGAGCACCTGCCCCTTCCCCGCCCCCAATGCGAAGAAGGTGATTGCCGATAGCACGGTACTGACGCTCAGCATGAATTCGAAATCCGTCAAGCCGATCACGAATGGCAACAGCGGCAGGAAACCGCAGACCGAGAAGGCAAGGAAAGTGATGAACCCCGCCCGCAAGGGCCGTGCGGAGATCTCGCTCAGCTTCAATTCTTCGGCCATCATAGTGTCGACCCAAATCTTGCGGTCGCTGGTGATCGTTTCAACGACGTCATCGAGTATCTGGCCTTCGAGTCCTTTGCGCGCAAATATCTCGCGGATTTCCCGACGTTCGCCTTCGGGAAACTCCTCGATCTGCCATTCCTCGTCGGCGCGGCTCTGGAGCATTTCCTGATTGCGTGCGCGTGTTCCCAGATAATTGCTGACCGCCATGCTGAAGCCGTCCGCAACCAGATTGGCGATGCCCAGGATGATGACCGCAGTGGCGGAAAGCTGCCCGCCTGCAGCACCTGCGATGACGGCAAAGGTCGTGACTACGCCATCGATCCCGCCCAGGATGAAATCGCCGAGACCGCTCTCTCCGCGCGGGCGCGAAAGACGTTTGCGAATGCGGCGCGGAGTGTGTTCATCGCGCAGGTCGCGCGACCGGCTCATCATATCATTCGGCCCCGAACAGCGAATGCGAATTTATTGCCAGACTGGCGTTCCATCCGGGCCGGCTCCGGAAGCATATGCGAATGCACCGCATGGGCAAATCCTAAGCTTCATTCGATCTGGCCGTCGAGCCATTCGGCAGCCTCGGCAGGGGAACGCTTGTCATCGTCGCGGTCCACCATCCAGTTTGCCTCCCGCATCAGATCGATCCCGATTGCCCCTACAAGCGGCTTCAGCGCGTCGACAAATTCCGGATCGCTCGCAGCGCTCCGCCCCAGCAGCAGCACGGCGTCGTAGCCGGGCAAGGCCCCCTGCGTGTCGTCCAGCGTCACCAGATCGTTAGCCGCGATCCTGCCGTCCGACGAAAAGGCGGAAATCGCATCCGCCTCGCCGCTTTCCAATGCCCGGTACATGAAGGTTGGGCTGTAGGAACGCTCATCCGCGAAGCGCATCCCATAGGCCTGGCTGACCGCTTCCCATTCGGGACGGCTGAGAAACTCCAGATCGGAAGCCAGCCGCAACTGCGGGGCCTGCGCGGCGAGGTCGCCGAGGTCCTCGATACCAAGCGAACGGGCCCGGTCGCCCTTCATGGCAAAGGCATATGCGTTTTCGAAACCCAGCGAGCCTTCCAGCTTCACGCCGTCGCGCCGGGCGAGCTCGCGCGTCAGAATGTCCAGGACTTCTTCCGCGGGCGGATTGTCGGTCCGCTCCAGGATCGTGGCCCACAAGGTCCCGGAATAATCGACATAGACATCGATATCCCCGGCACCGAGCGCGCGATAGGCGATGGTCGACCCCAAATTGTCGCGGCGCTCCGTCCGGTACCCGGCAGCGTGAAGGCGCCGTTCGATCAGCTGCGCAAGGATATACTGTTCCGAAAAATTCTTGGCGCCAACGACAACGACGCGCTCCCTTGCGGATGCATTGCCGCCGGGAGACGCGAACAACACGGCAAACGCTGCCGCGCCGATCAGCGCCAGACCGGCCCCAATCTTCCATTTCGCCCTAGCCTTCAGCCCCGCCTCGACGATTGCCAGCGAGAAATCGACGAACAGCGCAAGCGCCGCCGCCGCGAAGCAGCCCAGCAGCACGCGCTGCCAGTTCTCCGTCTGCAGGCCCGAGAAGATCAAGTCGCCCAAGCTGGGTTGCCCGATCGTGGTGGCCAGGGTCGCCGTGCCGATCGTCCAGACCGCGGCAGTGCGAATGCCCGCAAGAATGACAGGCGCGCTCAGCGGCAATTCCACGAGCCGCAGCTTCTGCCGCTTGCTCATACCCAGCCCGTCGGCCGCTTCAACGATGGCAGGATCGATGCCGCTGATTGCCGCCACGCCGTTGCGCACGATTGGCAGCAGGGCGTAGATCGAAAGGGCCAGCAGCGCGGGCAGGAAACCCAGTGCGGGGATCGGCCAACCAGTTGCCTGCGCCAGCAGAAGCAGCATGGGATAGAACAGCGCCAACAGCGCCAGGCCGGGAATGGTCTGTGCAAGGCTGATCGCGGCCAGGAGCACACCGCGCACCCGGGCATCGTGGGAGGCCCAGATCGCGATCGGAATTCCGATCACGATTGCGGCCAGCACTGCGCAGCCGCTGAGCAGCAGATGCGCCTGCATCAGCCGCAGCAATTCGCCCGGCTCCACACCCCAGATGGTCATTGGGCGAGCAACTCCAGGCGGTCGGCCTGATTGCGGACAGCGGCGATCATCGCCTCTATCCTGGCATCGCCGCGATAGGACAGCACTTCCTTCGGCGGGAGGTCCATCGCGATGTGCCCCTCGGCCAGTGCCACCACCCGGTCCGCCAGCAGAAGAGCTTCGGCCAGATCATGCGTCACCATGATCGTAGTCAGCCCCAGGCGCGAATGCAGAGCTTGATAGGCCTCGCCCAATTCGCTGCGCGTCATCGGATCCAACGCCCCGAACGGTTCGTCCAGCAGCACAATCGAAGGCTCCGCCGCCAATGCGCGCGCCACGCCCACGCGCTGAGCCTGCCCGCCGGAAAGCTCCGCCGGATATCGTTCAGCCATTTCGGCGGGCAACGACACCAGATCGAGCAGTTCGGCAATGCGCCGCTCGCGCCCTTCGCTCCGGCCCTGCAACTTCGGCACGAGCCAGATATTCTCCGCCACGCTCATATGGGGGAACAGCCCGATGCCCTGGAAGACATATCCGGTTTTACGCCGCAGCTCGGTTAGCGGCAGCGAATTCGCGTCCTCGCCTTCCACTTCAATCGTGCCGCCATCGATATCCGCCAGGCGATTGATCGTCTTGAGCAGCGTCGTCTTTCCGGCTCCCGATGGGCCGACCAGCGCCAGGAAGGTCCCTTGCCGGATTTCCAGCGAGATACCGTCCAGCACAGGCCGCTCTCCATAGGCCTTGCGAACATCGGCAAACCTGATCATCCGCCGACGCTAGCAGGTGAGCCCGTCCCCGTCGCGCCGAAATCGGGCTTATGAGCCCATGCTAAAATCCGGATGCGGGGCACCCGCCGTTTTCTCCTCAGAAATCAACCGGGCCGTCCAGCTCTTCCACCGTCCAGGGAAGGCCATGCGCATTGAGCATGTCCATGAAGGGATCGGGATCCATCTGCTCCATGTTGAAGACGCCGTCTCCGCTCCAGATGCCCTGCACCATCATTGCGCTGCCGATCATGGCAGGCACGCCGGTGGTGTAGCTCACCGCCTGATTGCCGGTTTCTTCGAACGCGTCTTCGTGATCGCAGATATTCTTGATGTAGAAGGTCTGTTCCCCGCTTCCGTCCAATGCCTCGCCCGTGGCGATAACACCGATATTGGTCTTGCCCTTGGTGGTGGAGCCCAGGCTGGCCGGTTCGGGCAGCACGGCCTTCAGGAACTGCAGCGGAATGATTTCCTTGCCTTCATAAATCACCGGATCGATCCGCGTCATGCCAACATTCTGCAGCACGGTGAGGTGTTTGATATATTCGTCCCCGAAGGTCATCCAGAAGCGCGCCCGCTCCAGCTCCGGCACGAATTTGGCCAGGCTCTCCAGCTCCTCGTGATACATCATGTACATGTTCTTGGGGCCGACGCCCTCGAAGTCGAACTCCTGCTTGTTGGCCATCGCCGGGGTTTCGACGAAGCGGCCATTCTCCCAGTGCCGCGCCGGTGCGGTGACTTCGCGGATATTGATTTCGGGATTGAAATTGGTGGCGAAGGCCTGGCCATGATCGCCGCCATTGCAGTCCAGAATGTCGAGCTGGCGGATGGTCTTCAGCTTGTGCTTCT
>JAUIFP010000079.1 GCA_030430365.1 Alphaproteobacteria bacterium
TATCGCCGCGGATAGCTCCGCGGCACGAGTAACAGAAGGGGCATTGCCCCAACGCTGGCCGACGAGGTTTCGTCCGCCGGCGTTTTTGGCGTTTGGAGCTTTTCCAGCAGAAGTGGCTTCCACTTTTGCGGTTCGGAAAAGCGACCGGACAGGAAAGGAAGTTTTCCAGCAAAAGTGGTCTCCACATTTCGCTCCGGGAAATGACCGAATGAGCAAGATGCGGGCTTTGTGTCCGTGAAGGAGTTGAAGCAGGCGATGTTCGATAGCCTTTCAGACCGTCTCGGAGGTGTGTTCGACCGCCTGCGCGGGCGCGGTGCGCTGAGGGAAGACGATGTTCGCGCGGCCATGCGCGAAGTGCGCGTCGCCTTGCTCGAAGCCGATGTCGCTCTGCCTGTCGTGCGCCGCTTCGTCGATGCAGTCACCGAAAAGGCAGTTGGCCAGGATGTGCTGCGCTCCGTCACGCCGGGCCAGCAGGTGGTCAAGATCGTCAATGACGAACTGGTCGAGATGCTGGGCGGGGAAGAGGCCGTTGGCCTCGATCTGGAAGCCAAGCCGCCGGTCGTGATCATGATGGTGGGCCTGCAGGGCTCCGGTAAGACCACGACGACTGCCAAGATCGCCAAGTTGCTGCGCGAAAAGCAGGGCAAGAAGGTGCTGATGGCGTCGCTCGACGTCAATCGCCCCGCGGCGCAGGAACAGCTTGCCGTACTGGGCGAGCAGGCGAGTGTCGCCACGCTGCCGATCATTCCCGGGCAAACCCCCACCGATATTGCCAGCCGTGCGATGCAGTCCGCCAAGTTGCAGGCGGCCGATGTGCTGATGCTCGATACTGCAGGCCGCCTGCATGTCGACGATGCGCTGATGGCCGAAATGAAGGCGGTTGCCGGGATTTCGGACCCGCATGAAGTGCTGCTGGTGGTCGATTCCCTGACCGGTCAGGACGCCGTGAATGTGGCGCAGAGCTTCTCCGGCGAAATCGATCTGACCGGTGTCGTGCTGACCCGGATGGACGGCGATGCGCGCGGCGGTGCGGCGCTTTCCATGCGCGCGGTCACGGGCAAGCCGATCAAGTTTGCCGGTACGGGCGAGAAGATCGACGGGATCGAACCGTTCCATCCCGGGCGCGTCGCCGGGCGCATTCTGGGCATGGGCGACGTCGTCTCGCTGGTGGAGAAGGCGGCGGCCGTCGTCGAGAAGGAAGACGCCGATCGCCTGGCCGAACGGATGATGAAGGGGCAGTTCGATCTGAACGACCTCAGGACTCAGCTCCGGCAGATGCAGAATATGGGCGGCCTGGGCATGCTCGCCGGCATGATGCCGGGCATGAAGAAGGCCAAGGCCGCGATGCAGCAGGGCGGCATGGACGACAAGGTGCTGGTGCACATGGATGCGATCATCGGTTCCATGACGGCCAAGGAGCGGGCCAATCCGGCATTGCTCAACGCCAAGCGCAAGCGGCGGATCGCGGCCGGTTCGGGCACGCAGGTCCAGGAAATCAACAAGCTGCTCAAGATGCATCAGGAAATGGGCCGCGCCATGAAGCAAATCCGCAAGATGGGTGGGCTCAAGGGCCTGGCCAGCATGTTCGGCAAGGGCGGCATGGGCGAGGCTATGAAGGGCATGGGCGCCCCGTCCGGAATTGGCGGGCCCAGCGGCCTTCCGGGCCTTGGCAGCGGCGGCGCGGGCCAGCTCCCGCCCGATCTACAGAATTTACTGAATAAGAAGTGATTACAAAAGTTTATAGAAGAAAGGTTACATAGAAAATGGCAGTTGCAATCCGTCTTTCGCGTGGTGGGGCCAAGAAGCGGCCTTATTACCGCATCGTCGTATCCGACACGCGCAGCCCGCGCGACGGCAAGTATCTGGAGCAGATCGGGATCTACAACCCGGTGCTGGCCAAGGACGATCCCGCACGCGTGAAGCTCGATGAAGACCGTGCGCGCCATTGGCTGGGCGTCGGTGCGCAGCCGAGCGACCGTGTCGCCCGTTTCCTGGATGCCGCCGGCATTCTGGAGCGTGCTGCGCGCAACAACCCGCAGAAGGCGGAACCGGGCGAAAAGGCCAAGGAACGCGCTGAAGAGAAAGCCGCCAAGGCTGCCGAGGCTGAAGAAGCCGCGAAGGCTGCTGCCGAAGCACCCGCCGAGGAAGAGGCTCCGGCTGAAGAAGCTGCTGCCGAAGCCCCGGCCGAGGAAGCCGCTGCAGAGGAAGCTCCCGCAGAAGAAGCAGCCGCAGAGGAAGCTCCTGCCGAGGAAGCTGCTGAAGAAAAAGCTGACGAAGAAAAGGCCTGAGGCCATTGGATCAGGACAAGCCCGTTGCGCTGGCCGCCATCACAGGTGCGCATGGCGTGGCGGGCGATGTCCGCCTGAAGCTGCTGGGCGAAGGCTTCGAGGGCCTGAAGCCGCATAAGAGCTTCAATGGCGGCGAACTCACCGTTGCTCATATGCGCAATGATGGAAAAGGTGGCGCCATTGCGCACTTCGCCGGCATTTCCAATCGCAACGCGGCCGAAGCCCTGCGCGGCACCGTGCTGACCGTGCCCCGTTCGGCTCTGCCGCCGCTCGAGGACGGCGAATATTACCATGCGGACCTGGTTGGTCTTACTGCGGTTTCCGATGCAGGTGACCCGCTTGGCACTGTCGTTGCCGTCGAGAATTTCGGTGCGGGCGACGTCATCGAGATCGAACGCCCGGCGGAAGACGGAAAGCCCGGCAGGCGCTTCATGGTGCCGATGAATGCAGACGCCGTGCCCGAATGGGATGCGCAGCGGCTTGTCGTGGCGTCGGACTTCGTCACCTGAGAGGCCGCCGGAACTATTGCCAGCCCGTCTCGCTGGTAAGACATGAAACAGATCATTTCCGCATTGCCGCTTCTGGCTGCCGCGATCGCTCTCCCTTCCTGCACGTCCTCTACCGACGACAGTGACCAGAATGCTGCGGCCGGCGGCGAATTGCCGTCTTCCGAAGGCCCCGCTGCCGGAACCCGGCCATCCGGAGAGGTCCGGATGGTCACCAAGGAAGGCCGGATCGAGGACGGCACCGAATGTCCGGTGCTTCATACGCCCGGCGGCGAGATCTGGGCGTTGAGCCTTGGTGAGGCCGATTTCGGGCAAGGCGACTATGTCCGGGTCACAGGCAAAATAGCCGATGCCAGCATTTGCATGGAAGGCGAGGGGACCTTGCTGCCGAGCGAGATCGATTCGGTTGAGCCGCCGGCGCGTGACCGCGATCCAGCGCGATCGGGCGGCCTTGCAGTGACCAGCGATTACGTTCGTGGCAGCTGGGTAGCCAAGGGCGCGAACGCCAATTGCGATAAGCCGGATTTCGACGTCACATTCAATTCGCGCGGTATGGCGATCATCGAGACGCGTGTGGACGGATACCCAGAAACCGGCGTCGTCGATGTCGGCCCCACGCCCGCCTTGCAGTGGGATGAGCCGCTCCCGACGCTGCCGATCGAGACGCGCGGCCCGGATGGGCTCTCGGTTATGCCGCCCGACAATGGCGAAGTCGTCACGCTGGCGGGCCATCGGATCGAAGGCGACGGAGTAGTATTCGTCAAATGCAGTTGATTGCCGATCACGGCCACTGGCGCTGGCAGTAATCCGAAGGAGCGGCTAGGGGCCCATTCATGACCTTCGCCGCCACCATCCTCACGCTTTATCCGGAGATGTTTCCGGGCCCGTTGGGGGTGTCTCTGGCGGGGCGGGCACTGGATGACGGCGTGTGGTCTTGCGAAACCGTGCAGATCCGCGACTTTGCCAAGGACAAGCACCGCACGGTGGACGATACGCCTGCCGGCGGCGGTGCGGGAATGGTGCTGAAGGCCGATGTGCTGGCGGCGGCGGTCGACTACGCTTTGGAGATGCAGCCGGATTGCCCGGTTCTGGCCATGACACCGCGCGGCAAGCCGATCACGCAAAGGCGGATTCGCGAGCTTTCCGCAGGCGCGGGGGTCTCGATTCTGTGCGGCCGGTTCGAAGGGTTCGACGAGCGGATCTTCGAAGCGAGGCCGGTCGAAGAGGTTTCGGTGGGCGATATCGTGCTTTCGGGCGGAGAACCTGCGGCAATCATGCTGTTAGATGCTTGCATTCGGCTGCTTCCCGGCGTAATGGGCGCGCCGTCAAGCGGTGCCGAGGAGAGCTTCGAAGAAGGTCTGCTCGAGTATCCGCATTACACCCGACCTGTTGAATGGGAAGGGCGCACGATCCCCGAAGTGCTGCGATCGGGGGATCATGCGAAAATAGCCGCGTGGCGTAAACAGCGCGCGGAAGACGATACACGGTTACGCAGGCCGGGCCTTTGGGAGCGCTATCGGGGCGCTCGGGACTGACCTGCCTCTGGCGCGCAGCGATTGATAAAGGACCTAGGTCGATGAACCTGATCCAAGAGCTTGAAGCCGAGGCGATCGAGCAATTTTCCGAGGGGAAGGACATCCCCGAATTCCGTGCCGGCGATACCGTCCGCGTGGGTGTGCGCGTTGTCGAAGGCACCCGCACCCGTGTCCAGAATTTCGAAGGTGTCTGCATTGCGCGCAACAATCGCGGAATGGGCAGCAACTTCACAGTCCGCAAGCTGAGCTTCGGCGAAGGCGTTGAGCGTGTTTTCCCGCTCTATTCGCCCAATATCGACAAGATCACCGTGGTGCGCCGCGGTGTTGTCCGCCGTGCGAAGCTCTACTATCTGCGCGGCCGCACTGGTAAGCGCGCCCGTATTGCGGAGCGCCGTGAAACCCAGGGTGCCAGCCAGGAGAGCTGATGGCTTTCCAACTAGGGACTTTGATCCATTAGGGGGGCGCCCTGGCATCGGCCGGGGCGCCCTTTTCATTTGATGCAAGCGCGACCAAGGGCTCTCGTGATGAATTGGAGATCGGCGAAATGACGTCCGGCGAGGCGAAGGGCAACGGGCACGCACTGGGCCTGGGCGGCGCATGGGCAATGGCCGTTGGCGGGATGATCGGCGGCGGGATATTCTCGACCCTGGGCGTTGTGATCAGCGTCGCGGGTGAATGGTCCTGGCTCAGCTTCCTGCTCGGCGGAGCGATCGCATTGGCATCGGGCCATTCCTATTCGGCTCTGACGCGCCAGATCGATGAACCTGGCGGCAGCTATGCCTATCTTCGGTCGATCGGCCGCCCGAAGGCCGCGCGCTTCGTCGTTTGGCTCCTGATTGCAGGCTATACGCTGACGGTCTCGGTCTATGCCGTCACATTCGGGGCCTATGCTGCCAATGTCTTCGGGCAGGACGGGCTGCTGATCACAATGGCCGGGATTGCCGCCATCGTGCTGCTTACGGGCGTCAATCTTGCCGGGGCGACCGAAAGCACGGTGATCGAACTCGTCGCGGTATGGGGCAAGCTGATCATCCTGCTGGGGCTGGCAATGCTGGGTATCTGGCATTGGGCACCCGAAAAGCTGATGCTGGAGCATGGCCACCCAATCGGGTGGGGAGAGGCGCTGGTGGGCACTGGCGTGGTGTTTATGGCCTATGAGGGCTTCCAGCTCCTTTCCTATGACTATGATGAGATGAAGGATGCCCCGCGCACGATCGCCGTGGCGATGCCGCTGGCGATCGGGGTGACCACAGCAGTCTATATCCTCGTTGCGCTGGGCGCAGGGATGCTCGCCGGTGCAGACGATATCGTAAAACAGGAAGAAGTCGCCCTGGCGGTGGCCGGCCGTGAGGCACTGGGTGCTTTCGGCTTTTACGCCGTATCGCTGGCGGCAGTGTTCTCTGCCGCATCGGCGATCAACGCCACCGTGTTCGCCACGGCCCGCCTGGCCGAGCATGCCGCGCGAGATGAAGAACTGCCCGGAATATTCGCCAAACGCAGTAGCCGCGACGTGCCTTGGGCCGGAATCACCCTGATCGCCGCCGCCGCGATCGTTCTGGTTGTGATTGGCGGCATTGAAAGCCTGGTTGAAGGCGCAAGCTTCGTATTTCTTCTGATCTTTGCGCTGGTCAATGCCATCGCCTGGATACGCAGGGCCGATTCACGCTGGATCGCGCTGGCCGGTCTTGCCGGTTCGCTTTCGGCTGCAGTGATGCTGGTTCTCTATCTGGCAGGTGTCGTCTGACCTTGTGCTGCGTCATGCGGGCGTCTAACGCGCGCTCTTTCGCAATGCAGCATCTGAATATGGAAAGGTTGTTTTGATGGGTTACCGGGTTGCCGTTGTGGGCGCGACAGGAAATGTCGGACGCGAAATGCTCGCCATCCTGGCCGAACGGGAATTTCCAATGGACGAGGTGGCCGCAGTTGCCTCCTCCCGATCGCAGGGCACGCAGGTCGAGCTGGGCGATACCGGCAAGATGCTCAAATGCCGCAACATTGAACATTTCGACTTTTCGGAATGGGATATTGCCTTGTTTTCGGCCGGCTCCGGACCGGCGAAGGAATATGCGCCCAAGGCCGCCGCTGCAGGTTGCGTGGTGATCGACAACAGCTCTCTCTACCGCATGGACCCCGACGTGCCGCTGATCGTGCCGGAAGTGAACCCCGACGCGATCGATGGCTACAGGAAGAAGAACATCATCGCGAACCCCAACTGCTCCACTGCGCAGATGGTGGTTGCGCTCAAGCCGCTTCACGATGCCGCCAAGATCAAGCGCTGCGTCGTTTCGACCTATCAGTCGGTGTCAGGCGCCGGCAAGGCGGGCATGGACGAGCTGTTCGAGCAGAGCCGCGCCATCTTCGTGGGCGATCCGGTTGAACCGGCCAAATTCACCAAGCAGATCGCCTTCAACGTCATTCCCCATATCGACGTCTTCATGGATGACGGTTCGACGAAGGAAGAATGGAAAATGGTGGTCGAAACCAAGAAGATCCTCGATCCCAAGGTGAGGGTCAGTGCCACCTGCGTGCGTGTGCCCGTTTTCGTAGGTCATTCGGAATCGATCAATCTGGAATTCGAAAACGAGATTTCGGCCAAGGAAGCGCAGGATATCCTGCGCGAAGCGCCCGGTTGCATGCTGGTCGACAAGCGGGAAGACGGCGGATACGTCACTCCCGTGGAATGCGCCGGCGACGGTGCGACCTTCATCAGCCGCGTGCGCGAAGACCCGACAGTCGATAACGGCCTAGTCCTGTGGTGCGTCTCCGATAATCTCCGCAAGGGTGCGGCGCTCAATGCTGTGCAAATTGCAGAGCTGCTCGGCCGCAGGCATCTGCAGAAGGGATAAGGGAAATGTCCGCTATTCCCCTGTGCCGGGTAAGCGGACGTTTCTATCGCGCAGTATTGGCCGACAGGGCCGAGCATGTCCTCGACCCGTCGGGGCCGGACAGCGCCGGTCGTTATCATCGCCCAGGTCAATCGGCTATATACATCACGCCCGAAGCTGATTGGGCCGCGATCGTTACTGGCAGCTACGCGGCGGAGGACGGACTGGCCCGCTCGATAGTTCCGCTGGAACTTGATGAAGCACATGTCCTGGATCAGCGCGATGAGTCTATTTGCGCTAAACTTGGCATCGACAGAAGTATGTCGATCGCCCGTTGGCGTCCTGCGCTGGCAGAGGGGCGTGAACCTCTCTCATGGCAATGTGCCGATGTTGCCCGCGCGATGGGAGCCGATGGATTGATCGATCCATCCCGGGGAATCGTGGGGGGCTGGCATGCCGCACTTTTCCGCTGGAATGTTCCCGGCGCGCCCCAATTGCGTGTCGCAGGCGATCCGTTGCCCTGTAACTATGAGACAAGCCGCGCTCGCTGGGCATCGCCGGAAGGATGGGAATTGGGGGCTTTCGAGAAAGGGCATCGATGAGTTCGGATGAAATGAGCAAGAAGCAGACCATCAAATCCTTCGATGGAACCGAACTCGCCGTTCACAGAGCGGGCGAGGGCAGGCCGGTTTTGCTGCTCCACGGCCTGTTTTCCAGCGCACATATGAACTGGATCAAGTTCGGCCATGCCCAGAAGCTGGCCGATGCCGGATACGAGGCGATCATGCCCGATCTGCGCGCGCATGGCGAAAGCGCCGCGCCGCATGAAGAGGCCGCCTATCCGGAGGATGTCCTGGTGCAGGATGTGCAGGCGCTGGCCGAGCAGCTGGAGCTGACGGATTTCGATCTTATTGGCTTCTCTCTAGGCGCCAGAACGGCCGTACGCTGCGTTCTGGCGGGCCTTGCACCCAAGCGGCTCATTCTGGCCGGGATGGGCCTGGAAGGCCTCTCAGGCTGGAACAAGCGTGCCGCCTTCTTCATCGATGCAATCGACCGCTTCGACAGCGTCAAACAGGGCGACCCTGCCTATTTTGCCGTGCAGTTCATGAAGACGATGAAGGTCGACCGGGTGGCTGCCCGGCTGCTGCTGCAATCGGTGGATGACACGGCGAAGGAGGATCTTGCGGGGATCATGATGCCCACGCTCGTGCTTTGCGGCGACAAGGACCGTGATAATGGCTCGCCCGAGGCACTGGCGGAGGCGCTTCCACAAGGTGAGTTCGCGCAGGTGCCCGGCACGCATATGAGCTCCGTCACCGAGCCGGAAATGGGCGAGGCGATGGTTCGCTTCCTGGAGAAAGAGCCTATCTGAAGGGGGGCTCGTTGAAGGCGCGCAGCTTGCGGCTGTGCAGCCGTGGGCCTTCCGCGCGCAATCGCCTGCAGGCATGAATGCCGATCTGCAGATGCGCGCCGATTGCCTCTTCATAGAACTTGTTGGCCTGGCCCGGCAGCTTGATCTCGCCATGCAGCGGCTTGTCCGAAACGCATAGCAATGTGCCGTAGGGCACGCGGAAGCGATAGCCCTGCGCGGCAATCGTGGCGCTTTCCATCTCGATGGCGACGGCGCGGCTGAGCGAGAGGCGGCGCGCCGAATTGGTATATTGCAGTTCCCAGTTGCGGTCATCCGTGGTGACCACGGTGCCTGTGCGCAGCCGCTTCTTCAGATCGGCGCCATGCGTGCCGCTGACTTCCTCCGCCGCACCTGCCAGCGCCTGCTGAACCTCGGCAATGGCGGGAATGGGGATCTCCGGCGGCAAGACCGAATCGAGCACGTGATCGTCGCGCAGATAGGCATGGGCGAGCACATAGTCACCGATCGACTGGCTCGGGCGCAGCCCCCCGCAATGGCCGATCATCAGCCAGGTTTCGGGCCGCAGCACTGCCAGGTGATCGCAGATCGTCTTCGCGTTGGAAGGGCCGACCCCGATATTGACCAGCGTGATGCCAGAGCGGTCCTCTGTCATCAGGTGATAGGCTGGCATTTGGTGGCGCCGCCAAGCGGTGTCCGACAATTGGCTGCGCGCGCTCTTCGTCTCCGCGTCGATATAGAGCCCACCCGCGCCCGACAGCGCGATATTGCCGTCCGTGCCGATCTGTGATGCCGCCCAGTCCACGAATTCGTCGACATAGCGGTGATAGTTTGTGAACAGCACGAAGCGTTGAAAATGTTCAGGCGGCGTGCCCGTGTAATGGGCCAGCCGAGCGAGCGAATAATCGGTACGCAGGGCATCGAACAGCGAAAGCGGGATGGGATCATCCGGTCCGCCCAGTTCTATCCCGTCGGCCAGTTCGTCTCCGATCAGCGCCAGATCGGTCGAGGGGAAATGGCGCGCCAGCTCGGTCGGCTCAATGGCGGCCATGCGCGCGCCAACTTGCCCGTCCAGGACATAGGGGAAGGGCATCGCCTGGTTGGAGCGGCGGACTTCGAATTCGACTTCGTAATCGCTGGCAATCAGGTCGAGCTGTTCGGCAAGGTAATCGGCGAACAGCGTGGGCCGGGTGATGGTGGTGGCATAGGTGCCGGCGACCTGCAGGCGGCCGAATGCGCGGGCAGTGTCCCCGCGCGTGCCTTCGCCGGAGAAATGGACCAGCAATTCGGGATAGCAATAGCTGCCGTCTGTCAGCCGCGACGGATCGGGCAAGGTCCCGGCATCGGCAAAGCGGACGATGTCGCTGCGCAGCGTTTCCACCGCCTCGTCGTAAAGGCGTTCAAGCGCGGCAATCGTGTTGGCAGTCGCCTCTGTCATGCCGCCAGCTAACGCGGGAAAGCTTGCAAATCCAAGTCACAATAGCGCGCGGCGCAAAAAAGGGCGCGAACCGTTGCCGGAACGCGCCCCTTTTCGATGTCGGCCTGCAAAGCCTGTAAGGATCAGCTTTCGCTTTCTTCCTCGGCCTCGGCAGGGGCTTCCTCTTCGGAAGCTTCGCCCGGATTTTCGAGCATTTCTTCCGGAATTTCGCCGGGTTCCAGGGTCGGATCCTGAGCTTCGGTGAAACCTTCGGTCTCGGCACGTTCTTCTTCGAACATGGCGGCCATGACGTCGACGCCCTGGCTCTGAAGCTCCGCTTCGTCGTCCGAACGCGCGACATTGGCCTTCACGGTCACATGCACTTCTGGGTGCAGGGCAACCGTCACATCGAACATGCCGATCGTCTTGATCGGGCCGCTCATGATGATCTGGCGCTTGTCGACCTGATGGCCCTTTTCTTCCAGCGCCACGACGATGTCGCGTACACTGACGGAGCCGTAAAGCTGGCCGGAATTGGAAGAAGCGCGGATCAGCACCACTTCCACGCCGTCCACATTGGCACCGGCCTTTTCGGCTTCGGTGCGCTTCTCGGCATTTTCCTTCTCCAGCCGCTCGCGGTTCGCTTCGAACACGGCGCGGTTCGCGTCATTGGCGCGCAGCGCCTTTTTCTGCGGGAGCAGGAAGTTGCGGGCATAGCCATCGCGGACGTTCACGACGTCGCCGAT
>JAUIFP010000159.1 GCA_030430365.1 Alphaproteobacteria bacterium
GGCCAGATGCGCCTGCATTCCGGCATTCAGGCACTCTTCCACATCGCTGGCATATACGCTCGCCGTTAACGCGATGATCGGCAATTCCCGATCCGAAAAGCCCAGACTGCGCAGAGTGCGGGTGGCATCGAGGCCGTCCATTCGCGGCATCTGAATATCCATGAACACCAATGCGTAAGGCGTTCCGGCCGAAGCTGCCTGCTGGACCTTCTCCACCGCCGCAACCCCGTCGCCGGCAATGTCGAACGGGTATCCCGCCTTTTCGATCAGCGATCCGATCAGCAACTGATTGATGTCGTGATCCTCCACCACAAGGATCCGGCGCTTGTCCGCGCATCCTTGATCGGGCGTACGGCGATTGACGGGGCGTGCCTGCTTCTTGGGCTGCGCGGCCTCCACCGGCACGTAGGGGATTTCCAGGTAGAATGTCGAACCGCGTCCAAGTTCGCTCGACACGGTAAGGCGCCCGCCCATAAGCCTGGCAAGCCGCTGGCTGATCGCTAGGCCGAGGCCTGTTCCGCCATATTTCCGGGCGGTCGAGCTGTCTGCCTGAGCGAATTCGTCGAAAATCATTGTTTGCCGGTCGGCCGCAATGCCGATGCCGGTGTCCGCCACTGCGATCTGCAACACTTGCCCGTGTACGGCTTCGCTCAATTCGGCGCGGATGCTGATCGTGCCCGTATCGGTAAATTTGATCGCATTGCCGACAAGGTTCGAGAGGATCTGGCGAATACGCAGCTTGTCGCCTTCAACGCCGCCGCCAAGCCGCTCGTCAATGGCGACATCTATCCCGAGGCCTTTCTTGAACGCAGCGGCGCGCATCAGGCGGGCAGTACCATCCACCGTCTCGCGCAGGTCGATCGGCTCGTTGACGATCGCAAGCTGACCGGCCTCGATCTTCGAGAAGTCCAGAATATCGTCGATCAGCGCCACCATGGAGCGCCCGGAATCAGAGATAAGCTCTGCATATTGGCGCTGCTGATCGTCGAGCTCGCTGTCCAGCAGAAGGTCCGCGAAGCCCAGAACACCATTCATCGGTGTTCGAATTTCATGGCTCATATTGGCAAGGAAGCTGGCCTTTGCGTATGGAGGCAACCGCAAGTTCGGGAAGCTTCGTTTCGGCATTGCGAACCAACTGGACGCTCGATTCATGCCAGCGCCAGCCCTTGTGCCGATGCTGGACCCGGTAGACGAGTACTGTCCGCTCCAGCTTGCCGGCAAACATCTCCGCATAGGCTTGCCTGATCGTATCGAGATGCTCTTCATCGATCGGGATCTTCACGGTCACGCCCGTGACTTCCTCCGGCGTGTAGCCGCTCAGTTCCTCGATCGCCGGCGAAGCGTATGTACACACACCGTCTGGATTCGTTTCGATGATCGCGTCGGTCGTATAATCGGCCAGGCGCTTGTACTGGCTCTTCTGCCGCTCGAGTTCCTCGCGTGCTTCCACCAGCAGGGTGACGTTGTGCACCACGCCGACAAAGCCCAGGATGGTGCCATCGCCGGACCGCTCCGGCGTTGCCCGCGCCAGGACCCAGGTGGTCGATCCATCGGGCTTCAGAAAACGGAACTGAGCGCGAAAATCGCCGCCAATTTCGACCGTTTCCGACCACATCCGGACGACGTCCGCCGTATCTTCGGGATGGAGCGCCGAAGCCCAGCCCGGCCCCAGGGCCTGCTCGCGTGTCATTCCCGCCAGATCTAACCAGGACTTGTTCACGTAGGTGCAGTCGCCCGAGAGCGAAGTCCTGAAGATTCCGGCCGGCGAAAAATCGGCGAGCGTCTGGAAGAGGTTCCTGCTCTTGTTCAGCTCTTCCTGCGCCACCCGCGCCTCGGTCACATCCCGGATATTGCCGATCGTGCCCTGAAAACTGCCGTCTGCACCCCTCAGCGCCCGTACATGCACTTCGACATGCCTGATCGCGCCATCGGCACGCTCGAAACTTTGTTGCAGGGCCAGCTCGTCCACTTCGCCCTCGATCAGCGGAGGAT
>JAUIFP010000080.1 GCA_030430365.1 Alphaproteobacteria bacterium
CACCTGCCGGTTGGACGGGAGGGGGGTCTCGGCGGTGATACAGGTAAAATGCTCGGGCGCCTGATGCAGTTCCCGGGCGGTACAAATTTTTTTCGGCTAATCGGAAAAGCGTATATCCGCCTGCTTGACGAATGGGCCGGGAACTCAAATGTGTCCCGTTCGTTGCTGCATGGAACAACCTCCAAGGGAAGGGGACATGAATGTCGCTTGGTGAAAAGGTCGCGGCCCATCTGCCTTATCTTCGCAGATATGCCCGCGCACTGACGGGCTCGCAGGATTCCGGTGATGCATTTGTCAGAGCCACGCTCGAAGCTGCCTTGCAGGACAAGGAGCTCGCTGGCCAGATCGAAACTGGAAAGATCGCCCTCTACAAGGCTTTCAACAGCATCTGGTCGAACGCGCATGTGGAAGTGGAGCCGGCAGGCAGTGCCGGCGGATTGCACGAATCCGCAGCGCACGATCAACTCGCGCAGATCACACCGTTGAGCCGGCAGGCATTGCTGCTCACGACCCTGGAAGAATTCACGCCGCAGGAAGCTGGCGAGATCATGGGGATTTCGCCGTCCGACGTGGAATCCCTGGTCAGCGAAGCCGTGGCGGAGATCGATCGGGAATCGTCCACCAGCGTTCTGATTATCGAAGACGAACCGCTCATTTCGATGCAACTGGAAGATCTCGTCAGTTCGCTCGGCCACGAAGTTTGCGGTACGGCCGCCACGCGCGACCAGGCCCGCGAAGTGGTTGCAGAGCAGATGCCCGGCCTCGTGCTGGCGGACATCCAACTGGCGGACGGAAGTTCCGGGCTGGATGCGGTGGACGATATCTCCGCAATCGCGAGCGTGCCCGTGATCTTCATCACGGCCTATCCGGAGCGGCTGCTGACCGGCGCCCGGAAAGAGCCGACCTATCTCATCACCAAACCCTTCAGGGAAGCCACAGTGCGCGCGGCAATCAGCCAGGCACTGTTCTTCCGTTCGGGCAGGCCGGTCGAATAATCGCCGGCAGCCATTCCGCCGGCCGGACGCGTCATATCAATTCCGGCCGCGGATGGTGAATACCCGCGGTGTGCGCACCGGCACAGTCAACGTGCAGCGCAGACCGGCAGGATCGAAATCGATCCTGACCGGGTTCTGCAACTCGTCCGCGACGATCTTTTCCAGCAGGTCCATGCCGAAACCGCGGCCGCGGTCTTCGGGGACGGGCGGCCCGCCGGTTTCGACCCAGTCGATACGGGCGTGATTTTCACCCGAAAGGCTCCATTTCACGGACAGATTGCCGCCCGGCTGGCTGAGTGAGCCGTATTTGGCGGCATTGGTCGCCAGCTCATGGATCGCCAGCCCCAGCGATAGCGCATCGCTGGGCGCCAATTCGATTTGCGGCCCCTCCAGCGAGATCACCGGCCCTGCATCGCGGGCATCGCGGGCATAGGGGGCCAGCTCCGCTTCGATTACGGCGCCCATCGGAGTGGGCCCCCAATCCGACTGGGTGAGCAGGTCATGCGTGGCCGAAAGCGCCCTGATGCGACCATCGAGCCCTTCCGCAAACTCGTCCAGCGTGGAGGCGCGCCGCCGCGTGAGCGCCACGATCGACAGCACATTGGCCAGCGTGTTCTTCACCCGGTGGTTGAGCTCGCGCGTGAGAGAGTTGCGTATGGCGTTCTGTTCTTCGAACCATGACAGGCGCTCTCCGTCTTCCTTCGCCTGCTGCGTCAGAATACGGGCGACAAGCGCCAGCAGGCCGGCCACGGCCAAACCGAAAAGCAACGTGATCTTGGAGAGCGGGGAAAGCGCGGCGGCCTTTTCGCGGGACATCACCAATATCCAGCGGTGGCCTGCAATCATCACGGATTCCTGCGCATGTGTGCTGTCGGCGCTGGGGGCACGGCTGCGCGCCATCAGGCGATCGGGCTCAACCTTCTCGTCATAGATTCGCACGTTGTTGTCACCCGCCCCTTCGATCCTCAGGACGGAGGAGAGGAAGGCCTGGGCATTGAAGGCGGAATAGACGAAGCCTTTCAGCCGCGCGCCGCCCGGCGTGGTTTCGAACACCGGCATATAGATGAGGAAACCCGGCGCCTGCGCGCCGCCTTCCTGCACCAGCACAACCTTTCCGCTGGCGGTCGGCTGCGCGGTTCGTTCCGCCTCGATCATCGCGGCGCGGCGCACTTCTTCGGAATACATGTCGAAACCCAGGGCGCGGCGATTGCGCTGCGTGTCGGGCTCCAGAAAAGTGACCGGCACGGCAAAGGGCTGCCCCGGGGCGATGGCCGGATGCAGCGTCACGGCATCGCCATATTCGCTGGCAAGCAAACGGTTGAAGGCGTCTTGGCCATTGGGATTGACGCGCTGGGCCCAGCCGATGCCTTCGGTTCCGCGATAATCCTCATCGAGCCGCAATTCGCTCACGAAGCTGCGGAAGCGCGATGGCGGCACGTCGTTCAGTGTTGCGAAGAGGGCCGCGCCGGCACGCAAATAGGCCGCATTGGTGTTGGCGCGCCGTTCCAGCGCCGATGCGACGGCACCGGCCCGTTCGCTGAGCTGCGCGCTTTCGCTGCGGCGTTCGCCGCGTTCGATGGCGAACGTACTGACCGCCGCTATCGACATGATGAGCAGAAAGATCGCCAGTGGAACGGCGCGGGGGAACTGCGTCAGCCAGCGGCGGGCGTTGGTTCGGCGAAAAAGAATTCTCTCCAAGCGAAACGGCTCCCAACCGAAACCGGCCTTCTTTAATTGCCCGCCAGCTGCCGTCTGTGCCCCCTATTTCGGCCGATCATGCGGGCGCGGCAGCTCATTGGTTGCACCATGGCCCCGATACTTTAGGCGTAGAGTGCACGTGTTGGGAACCAGACAGTCACGTTTTCGTTCCAAGCAGGTAGATCAAAATCTGGCGAATTTCAGGGCGGAGCAGGTACCACTAAATGTCCGAGGCGAAGAAGCATGACGGGAAGGCTGGCGTGAAACCGGCGGAAAGCAAGCAAATGGAAGAGCCAGGCTGGGCCAGCGGGCTCAAGAAGCTCTATGATTCGGTCGTCGACGAACCGCTTCCCGACAACTTCAAGGATCTGCTCTCCAAACTGGACGATGCGGACAAATGAGCAAGGACCGATCTAGCGACGAGTCGGGCGCGAGCTCGGCCGAATTCAAGCGAGAGCTTACCGAGGTCATCCCGCATCTGCGCGCCTTTGCGCGCGGTCTGTGCGGCCGGGCCGACATGGCCGACGATCTGGTGCAGGAAGCCTTGCTGAAGGCGTGGGCCGCGCGGGAGCGTTTCGAGCCGGGAACGAGCATGCGCGCCTGGACCTTCGTGATCCTGCGCAACGCCTATCTTACGGATATGCGGCGCAACCGCTTCCGCGGCGAATATGACGAGACGGTGGCCGAACGCATCCTGACCGCCCCTGCGGATCAGGAAGAACCGGTTCATCTGGGCGATCTGCACCGCGCCCTGCTGACCCTGCCGGACGAACGGCGCGAAGCGCTGCTGCTGGTTGGGGCAGGCGGATTTTCCTATGAGGAAGCCGCCCAGATTTGCGGCTGTGCAGTCGGCACGATCAAGAGCCGGGTCGGCCGCGCGCGGGCGACCTTGTCCGCGATGATGGATGACGGCGACGTCCCCAAGCGCTCTTCCGACGACGAATATGCGCATGGGGCGATCTTGCAGGAACTCGATGAAGCGGCCGGAGCCGCTGCTACCGGCAAACCCGAAGACGATTGAGCGCAATGCGCTTGATCGTGCAGAACAACGCGAGCAAATATGACAAGCCGCCCACGGGGAGGGGCGTGGGTCGATGACGTCCGATTCGGAGAGAGAGGAAGGGCAAACACAAGAGCCTGCGCCGTCCACCTACGGCGCGCCGCGACGCCGGAATCTCACCTTTGCCGCACAGGAATTGCGGCTGATTTCCGCGCTGGTCCTGTTGCTTGCCATCGGCCTGTTCCTGGCCTTGCCATTCGTGCTTTCGATCGGGTCGGTGGTTTTCCTGCCGCTGGTTGCGGCGATCATCCTCTCGATCGTGCTTTCTCCGCTCGCGGACCGGCTAACGATGCTGGGCCTGCCCAACGTTCTCGCTTCCTTTCTTTCCATGCTGGCTTTCCTGGCGGTGGTCATCGTCGCGCTGCTGACGATCCTGCGCCCGGCAGTGGATCTTTACGACCGGCTGCCTGCGATGCTGGATGCAGTGGGGCGGCAATTCAGCGAATTGCGCGGCAGCCTGGCATGGGTCGAGCGGCTCAACGATCAGCTGGCCGAGATGGCCGGCCGCGCCGGCAGGCAGCAGGTGGTGATTGCCGAACCATCGATCGTGGAAGAACTCGCAATTGCCACGCCCAGCATCGTGATCGAGATATTCCTGACCTTCCTGATGGCCTTTTTCATGATCCAGGGGCGCACCAATATCCGTAGCCACCTGCTGATGCAGCGGTCTTCCTTCGGGACCAGCGTAAAGGCAGCCAGAGCCATCCGCGATGTGCAGGACCGGGTGGCCGCCTATATTATTACGGTCAGCCTGATCAATCTGGGCGTCGGCATCGTGGTCGCACTGGGTGCCTGGGCGATGGGCATGGATGCGCCCGTCATGTGGGGCGGTCTTGCCGCAATGCTCAACTTCCTGCCCTATGTCGGCCCTGCCGCGATGGTGGGCCTGCTCACCCTGTTCGGCCTCGCGACCTACGACACCTTTCTGCTCGGCCTGATACCGGCGGCGGCATTCCTGGGTCTGCATACGATCGAATCGAATATTGTGACGCCATCGATCCTGGGCGCGCGCTTCACCATGAATCCGGTGCTGATCCTGATCGCCCTGTCCTATTTCACCTGGATCTGGGGCGTGGCTGGCGCACTGCTTTCAGTGCCGATCCTGCTCACTCTCACGGCACTGGTCGATCACCTCGGAAAGCCCAACCTTGTAGGGTTCGTGTTCGGGGAACCGCTCTTTTCCACCAGCCTGTTCGATCCCGGGCTGGAAGAGGACGAAGCGCCGCCGGGTTAAGTCTCATGGCCTTGGGGCAAAGAAAAGCCCGCCATGCCGGGTGTGCGGCAGGCGGGCCTTTGCTTTCAGATCCGGTCAGGTTCAGCCGGGATATTTCCAGGTGCTGCCGCGGGCCAGGTTCTCGGCCGCGAAATCCCAGTTGAGCTTGGCGATCACAGCGTCGAGATAGGCGGGGCGCGCATTCTGGTGGTCCAGGTAATAGGCGTGTTCCCACAGGTCGATCACCAGCAGCGGATTCATGTCGCCGTCGGCCAGCGTGTCGGCATCATGCGTTTCTTCGACGGACAGCTTGCCGCCCTTTTCCGCGAGCCAGACCCAGCCGGATGCGAAGTGGCCGGCGCCGGCACCGGCCAGCTTTTCCTTCAGCGCGTCGAGCGAGCCGAAAGCTTCGTCGATCTTCGCGGCCAGATCGCCGGAAGGCGTGCAGCCGTCATCGCAGAGCGAATACCAGTAGAAACCGTGGTTCCAGATCTGGGCTGAATTGTTGAACAGGCCCTGATTGCTGCCACGTACCTTGCCGATCAGCGTTTCGAGATCGTCGGACGCCATGTCGGTGCCTTCGATCGCAGCGTTGGTCTTGTCGACATAGGTCTTGTGGTGCTTGCCATGATGGAAGCTCAACGTCTCGGCTGAAATCGCGGGAGCGAGGGCGTCGCTGGCGAAGGGGAGGTCAATCAGTTCGAAAGGCATGCAATCTCCATCGGTCTAGTGAATCACGACCTGCGCAGAAAACGCAGGCATTCTCGGATACAACGTGTCTGTTGCGCTGTAGTTGCCGGTTTTGTGAAATCAATCTTCCTGTTGAGCGTGATCGACTGAGGCTGTCACAGCGACGTTCATCGTAACATTGCCGACGGTGCGCACGATGTCGGGCAGCATTTCCACGGCGACGAGCAGCGCCAGCGGAGCGATCGGAACGCCCATCGCCAGGGCGATCGGGGCAATGGAGGTCACGAAGCTGATCGAACCGGGCAGGCTTACCGATCCGACAGTGGTGACCAATGCCACGGCCGCGCCGGCCGCGATCGTTGCGGGGGTAAGCGGCACGTCCACCAGCTTGGCGACATAGATGGCCACGGCCAGGTTCATCGCCGGGCTCGTTGCCCTGAAGATCGCGACGGCCAGCGGCAGCACGAAGTCCGCGGTCGTTTCGCGCACGCTCAGCACGCGGCAGGAAGCAAGCATGGCAGGCAGGCTCGCCAGCGAGCTCTGGGTCGAAAAGGCGACTGCCTGGGCGGGCAGGACCGCACGCGCGAACGCCAGCGGCGATCTGCGCCCCGCCACTGCCGCGATGCCATAGGCCGCGATCAGCACGGCGAGGCCCAGGCTCGATACCAGCAGGATGTAGTGGCCCAGCGCTGTGATCGCTTCCCCTCCGCTGCGCGCCGCGACGCCGATGGCCAGTGCGAACACGCCTGCCGGAGCCAGCCACAGGATCCAGCCGACGATGGTGAGCATGATGTTGCCGAGGGCCTGGAAGAAACCCAGCATGATCGCGCGCTGTTCATCGGGCACTCTTGCCAGGGCAACGGCAAACAGGGCGAAGAAGATGATGATTGGCAGATAGGCGTTCTCCGCTGCCGCGGTCACGACATTGGGCGCGACCAGGGAGAGGATGAACTCTCCGATGCCGGGCACTTCCTGGGCATCGCGCGGCGTTACGGAAAGCGCCGCCCCGGCCTGCTCCGGGATCGGGAAGGCCGCCAGCAAGGCAGGCATCGCGAAGGCGGCCAGAAGCGTGCCGCTGGCCAGGATTGCAGCGAAGGCGAACAGGCTGCGCCGCGCGGTTGCACCGGCCCGGGCGGTTTCGACCATTCTGGCGATGCCGGTGACCAGCAGGGCGGCCACCAAGGGCAGGATCGTCATCTGCAAGGCCCGCAGCCACAGGGCGCCGAGCGTGCCGGTGACGTCCAGCACCGGGCCGATGGCAGGAGTGCCGCTCAGCGCAATCCCGCAGGCCAGGCCGGCGGCAAGCCCGCCGAAGGTCCAGCCGACCGGCAGCTTGAGCGGCTTGAAACTGTCCTGTTGATCGGAAGTGAGCATTTAATCCTTCTTGCGCTATGGCCGCGGCGGATAATCTCCTGGCTGGAAATGCAGCCCGGGTGACATTAGCGGCGCAAAGCGCCATGACAATTCGTGAGCCAATAGGGTGCTGGATGACACGCAAATATTTCGGGACTGACGGGATCCGCGGGCGCGCCAATGCCGGCGCGCTGAACGCGGCGACTGCCATGAAGGTCGGCCAGGCGGCAGGCCGGCATTTTCTGCGCGGAGAACCCCGTCCCCGCGTCGTGATCGGCAAGGATACCCGCCTTTCCGGTTACATGATGGAAACCGCGCTGACGGCCGGTTTCACCAGCGTGGGCATGGATGTGATCATGACCGGGCCGCTGCCCACGCCGGCCGTCGCCATGCTTACGCGTGAAATGCGCGCGGATATCGGGGTGATGATTTCGGCCAGCCACAATCCCTTTGCCGATAACGGAATCAAGCTGTTCGGACCCGACGGATTCAAATTGTCCGATGAAGACGAACTGGCGATCGAAAAGGCGATGGAGGCGGATATCCCGCTGGCCCAGGGCGACGCGATCGGCCGGGCCCGGCGGATCGAGGATGCGCGCGGGCGCTATATCCACGCGATCAAGCAATCGCTGCCCGATGAAGTCCGCCTGGACGGTTTGAAGATCGTGGTCGATTGCGCGCATGGTGCGGCTTACACCGTCGCGCCGATGGCGATCTGGGAACTGGGGGCCGAAGTGGTCCCGCTCGGCGTCGAGCCCAACGGCCTCAACATCAATGACGGGGTCGGTTCGACCTCGCTCGATGCGATCAAGGCGAAGGTCGTGGAAGAAGGCGCCGATATCGGGATTGCCCTGGATGGCGATGCCGACCGGCTGATCGTGATCGATGAAAAGGGCCGGACGGTCGATGGCGATCAGATCATGGCGCTGATCGGCTCGCGCCTGGCAGAGGCGGGCGAGCTCAAGGGCGGCGGTGTCGTTGCCACGGTGATGTCCAATCTGGGCCTGGAACGCTTTCTGGAAGGCAAGGGGCTCGACCTGGTGCGCACCAAGGTGGGTGACCGCCACGTGCTCGAGGCGATGCGCAAGGGCGGCTACAATGTCGGCGGAGAGCAATCGGGCCACATGATCCTGCTGGACCATGCGACCACCGGCGATGGCTGCATCGCCGCGCTGCAGGTTTTGGCCGCGCTGGTGCGATCGGGCAAGAAGGCGAGCGAGGTGCTCCACCTGTTCGATCCGGTGCCGCAGCTGCTCAAGAATGTCCGCTTCGAAGGCGGCGCGCCGCTGGAAAACGGCGGCGTGAAGGCGGCGATTGCGCAGGCTGAAGCCGCACTTGCGGGCAGGGGCCGCCTGGTGATCCGTCCATCGGGAACCGAACCGCTGATCCGCGTGATGGCGGAAGGCGATGACGAGAAGCAGGTCCAGCAGGTGGTGAACGATATCTGTTCCGCCGTGGAAGCCGCGGCTTGAGCGAAGCCCCGCCCCGCATTCTGGCGATCGCCGGTTCGGATTCGTCCGGCGGCGCGGGCATCCAGGCCGATACCAAGACGATCACCATGCTCGGCGGCTATGCGATGACGGCGATCACCGCCATCACCGCGCAGAATACGCAAGGGGTAACGGATATTCAGGCGCTTTCGCCCGAGATCGTCGGGGCGCAGATCGATGCCTGCCTGCAGGATATCGGCGCGGATGCTGTGAAGATCGGCATGCTGGGTTCGCCCGAGATTGCCGAAATCGTTGCCGACCGGCTTGAAGGGCAGGGGGCACCCGTCGTCTTCGATCCGGTGATGGTTTCCACCAGCGGATCGGTGCTGGCAGACGAGGCGACGATTGCCGTCTTCGAACGGTTGATGCGGATCGCCGCGCTGACCACGCCCAACGTTCCGGAGCTGCAGGCGCTGGGCGGGCCGGAGGCAATGACGCGGCGCGGCGCGGCCTATCTGGCCAAGGGCGGCGACGCCGAAGGGCCGATCGTGGAAGATCGGCTGGTGCGCCCCGGCGCGGAGGATGTGGTCTGGCGCTCCGAACGGATCGAAACGCGCCACACCCATGGCACGGGCTGCACGCTTTCCAGTGCCATCGCCACGTTTCTGGGCCGCGGTATGGAGCTGCCGGAGGCGATCTCAGGCGCGCGGGAGTTCGTTCGGACTGCCCTGCTCAACGCGCCGGGTTTTGGCTCTGGAAACGGCCCTATGGGGCACCAGGCGGTGCATCAGGGCCAAACTGAGAGCTAGGGACTTGCAGCGACTGCAGGGATTGGAGAGCTAAAGCTCCCCATTCATGTCAGGCGTGTCGTGGAAATCGTAGAATTCGGCGATGTGTTTCCACGCGTCATCGGCGGTTTCGCACCAATGGAACAGGTCCAGATCCTTGTGATTGATCGTGCCTTCTTCGGCCAGCGCTTCGAAATTGATGATCCGGTCCCAGAACTTCCTGCCGAACAGCAGGATGGGAATCGGCTTCATCTTCTGGGTCTGGATCAGCGTCAGCGTTTCGAACAACTCGTCCATCGTCCCGAAACCGCCGGGGAACACCGCCAGGGCCCGGGCGCGGATCAGGAAATGCATCTTGCGCAGCGCGAAATAGTGGAAGCGGAACGACAGGTAAGGCGTGACATAGGCGTTGGGCGCCTGTTCGTGCGGCAGCACGATGTTCAGCCCGATCGATTCCGCGCCTGCATCGGATGCGCCCTTGTTCGCGGCTTCCATGATCGAGGGGCCGCCGCCCGAACAGATCACGAATTGGCGCTTACCGTCTTCAATGATCGATTTTTCGCTGACCAGCCGGGCCAGCTTATAGGCTTCCATGTAATAGCGGGCCTTGGCGGCCAGATTTTCGGCCACCTTCTTTTCCTGCGGCGTTTTCGCCTTGGCAAAGACGTCGTCCAGCTTTTCGGGCGAAGGGATGCGCGCCGAACCATAGACCACCAGGGTCGAACCGATCCTGGCCTCGTCCATCAGCATTTCCGGCTTGAGCAGTTCGAGCTGGAAGCGGACCGGGCGGAGTTCCTCGCGCAGGATGAAGTCTGAATCGCGGAAGGCCAGGCGATAAGCCGGATGCTGCGTCTGCGGCGTATGAACCGGCTCTTGCTCCGCGAAGGCGGCTTCCTGCTCCGCACGATAGAACTTCCGGTCGGTCAGGTCTCGCTCGTGCTCATCGCTCACTTGGCGCTTCTCCTTGCGCATGACTGCTTCCCGCCATGCCTAGGGCGCGGCGTGCTCCATGCAAAGCGATCAATGGAAAATTGGATGCCCCGTGAGGATTCGAACCTCAATTGACGGAGTCAGAGTCCGTAGTCTTACCATTAGACGACGGGGCAAGAGCGGGGCGAGCCTCTAGGGCGGGGAGAGGGGCAGGTCAAGGGCATGTG
>JAUIFP010000081.1 GCA_030430365.1 Alphaproteobacteria bacterium
CGGCGTTTCCCACAACCGAACCGGGCCGGCCGCGGTGGGTTCCAGATCGCGCACCGGCTCTGCGCCCAGCGACCTGGCCACGCCTTCGCTGCCCAGATTGCCCTGATGGATGCAGTGATAGATCGGGTCCCGGCGCAGCACGTCATGGCACCAGATCATCGCCGCGGCGGCGCCTTCCTTGGCATAGCCTTGCCGCTGATATTCGGGGAAAATGGCCCAGCCCACTTCGAAGGCTGGCCAGCCCGGCGGCTCGAACGGGCCGATCCGGCCGATCAGATCGCCCGTTTCCTTCAGTTCGACCACCCAATTGCCGAAGCCGAACAGCGGCCAGCATCCCGCGATCGCGGCAATGGGGCGCCAGGCTTCGTGCGGGGCCAGACCGCGCCCTTCGCGCGTGATGTGGCGGGCGAATGCGTCCACGCTCATGGCCTGCATGAAGCGGCCCGTATCGGCTGGGCGGTGGCCGCGCAGGATCAGCCGCTGCGTCTCCAGGACGGGGACGTCGCTCATGCCAGCAGCTCGCGGGCTTTGTCGCAATCCTTGCCGATCTGCTCCATCAGCGCGTCCAGCGATTCGAACTTCGCCTCTCCGCGCAGGAAATGGCGGAATTCCACTTCCACTTCCCGGCCATAGAGATCGCCGGAAAAATCGAAGAAATGCGGTTCCAGCAATTCGACCGGCGGATCGAAATGCGGGCGGACCCCCATATTGGCGGCGCCTTTCAGCTCGCCCGCTTCGCCGATTACGCGCGCCGTCACGGCATAGATGCCGTAGCGCGGCCGCAAATAGCTGCCCATCGCGATATTGGCCGTGGGGAAGCCGATTTCCCGCCCGCGCTTGTCGCCATGCTGGACCTCGCCGCGCACGGCGAAGGGGCGGGTCAGCAGCCGGGCGGCCTCTTCGCATTCCCCGGCCTTCAGCGCGTCGCGAATGCGGCTGGAAGATATCGCCAGCCCGCCATCCATCACCGGGCCGACCGCGCGCGTTTTGATGCCCGCCTGGGCGCCGATGGAGGACAGCGCATGCCGGTCCCCCTCGCGCGCCTTGCCGAAAGTGAAATCCTCGCCCGTCACCACGCCGGCCGCGCCCAGCCGCCTGCACAGCAGCTGCTCCACGAAATCGCGCGCGCTGGTGGCGGCCAGTGTGTCGTCGAAATGGAACACCAGCATCGCATCTGCGCCCGCGGCCAGGAACAGTTCTTCCCGCTGGTCCAGCGTGGTCAGCCGGAAAGGCGGGACATGCGGTGCCAGATGGCGCACCGGATGCGGATCGAATGTGGCGACGATGGCGGGCCGGTTTTCGCGCCGCGCCCATTCCACCGCTTCGCGCACCACGGCCTGGTGGCCGGCATGAACCCCGTCGAAATTGCCCAGCGCGAAGATCGCCCCGCGCAAATGTTCCGGCATTTCGGCCCGGTGGTCCAGGCGGGTTGGCGCTGGCATCAGCCAGGCCTCCGCAGTGTAACGAAGGAACAGGCCGGCCATCCGTCCGCCGCCGGGTGCTCCTCGCGCGCAACTTCCATCCAGCCTTCGGCAGGGTAGGGCATCGCCACGTCGCCTTGCGTATCCTCATGGACTTCGGTCAGCTCGATCCGCGTGGCGTAGGGCATGAACATGTCGAAGATTTCCGCCCCGCCGATCACGGAGATGTCGCCGTCCCCGGCAATCGCCAGCGCCTCTTCCAGCGAATGGACCGGTTCGGCGCCTTCCGCCTGCCAGTGCCGATCACGCGTCAGCACGATATGACGCCTGTTCTTCAGCGGTTTGGGAAAGCTGTCGAACGTCTTGCGCCCCATGATCATCGGGGTGCCCATCGTGTGGCTGACGAAGCGCCGCAGATCTTCCTTGATCCGCCACGGCACCTGCCCGTCGCGCGCAATGATGCCGTTATCCGCCCGCGCGACGACAAAGGTAATATCTCTCTGGTTCGCCTGGCTCATCTTACGACCTTCGTGACATGCCCCATCTTGCGCCCTTCGCGCGGCTCGGACTTGCCATAGAGATGGAGATGGGCCGCGGGATCGGAAAGATATTGATGCGCGGTCAGCGCGTCGGCCCCGATCACATTGGTCATGGTGATCTCAGAACCGGTGGTTGCGGTGTCGCCCAGCGGCATGACGCAGATCGCGCGGATATGGTTTTCGAACTGGCTCGTGGCGGCGCCTTCGATCGACCAATGGCCCGAATTGTGCACCCGCGGGGCCATTTCGTTGAACACCGGCCCGGCGGACGTGGCAAAGAATTCCAGCGTCAGCACGCCGACATAGTTCAGCGCTTCGGCCACCTTGGCGGCCAGCGCCCGGGCGGCCAGCACTTCGTCTTCCACCCGCGCGCGCGCAGGCAGGGTGGAGCTGGCCAGAATGCCGTGGTCGTGGACATTCTCCGCGCTGTCCCAATAGCGGATCTCTCCGTCCATGGCGCGCACCAGAATCACGGAGAATTCGGCATCGAAGCCGACCATGCCTTCATAGACGAAGCCGCCCTGCTGCAAATTCAGCGCTTCCGCTTCGCGCTGGGAGGCGATGCGCCACTGGCCCTTGCCGTCATAGCCGTCGCGCCGCGTCTTCAAGATGCCCGGTGCGCCGATCCGGTCGACCGCGCGATCCAGATCCTCGCGCGTGTCCACTTCGGCATAGGGGGCGGGCTGTCCGCCCAGGCTTTCGACGAATTGCTTTTCCGCCAGCCGGTCCTGCGCCACTTCCAGCGCGCGGGGATGCGGGCGCAGCATCTCTTCGGGAATCGCCGACAGCGCGGCGACAGGCACATTCTCGAATTCCCAGGTGATGACGTCGCAATCTTCGGCAAAGCGCGCCATCGCCGCCGTGTCCGTCCATTCGGCGCAAGTGAAGCTGGCGCTCACATCGGCGGCGACGCTTTCTTTTTCCGGCGCGAAGATATGGCAGCGATAGCCCATTTGCGCAGCCGCAATGGCCATCATCCGGCCCAATTGGCCGCCGCCCAAAATTCCAATGGTGGCCCCCGGGGCGATCATGCGCGGCCCCTCAGTTGCCGGATGGCTTTTCGGCCACGGCAGCGGTCTTCGCCGCGCGCCAGGCCTGCAGCCTCTCTGCCAAGGCGGGATCGGCCAGCGCCAGGATCGACGCGGCCAGAATGCCTGCATTGCTTGCGCCCGCCTCACCGATCGCCAGCGTGCCGACGGGTACGCCGGCCGGCATCTGGACGATGGAAAGCAGGCTGTCCTTGCCCGAAAGCGCGCGGGATTTCACCGGCACGCCCAGCACGGGCAAATGGGTAAGCGATGCCACCATGCCGGGCAGATGCGCTGCACCACCGGCGCCGGCGATGATCACCTGGAAGCCTTCATCCGCGGCGCCCTTGGCGAAATCCACCATCCGCTCCGGCGTGCGGTGCGCCGAAACGATTCGCGCATCGTAGGCAACGCCCAGCTCATCCAGCACCTTGGCGGCGCATTCCATGGTCGGCCAGTCGGACTGGCTGCCCATGATGATGGCAACTGGCGCTGTTCCTTCCCCCATTTCAGCGATCCTTCAGGTAATGCCGCTCTCCCGGCGTCATATTGTCGTCGAACTCATAGACGATCGGTTCGCCGGTGGGAATTTCCAGCCCGGTAATGTCCGCATCGGAAATGCCGGAAAGGTGCTTCACCAGCGCACGCAGCGAATTGCCATGCGCCGAAACGATCACCGTCTCGCCCGCTTTCAGGGCCGGCTCTATGGCGATTTCATAATAGGGCAGCACGCGGGCGATCGTGTCTTTCAGGCTTTCGGTCGCGGGGATGTCGATCCCGGCATAGCGCGCATCGCCCGAAAGGTCGTAAGGCCCGCCCGCTTCCATCGGCGGGGGCGGCGTGTCGAAGCTGCGGCGCCAGATCTTGACCTGTTCGTCGCCATGCTTTTCCGCGGTCTCGGCCTTGTTGAGACCGGTCAGCCCGCCATAATGCCGCTCGTTCAGATGCCAGTCCTTGGTCTCCGGAATCCACACGCGCCCGCAATTTTCCAGCGCGATATGCAGCGTGCGGATCGCGCGCAGCTGCACGGACGTGAAGGCAAGTGTGGGCAGCAGCCCCGTCTTGACCAGCAGCTTGCCCGCATTGCGCGCTTCGGCCTCGCCTGTTTCCGTGATGTCGACATCCCACCAGCCGGTGAAACGGTTTTCCAGATTCCACTGGCTCTGGCCGTGGCGGACAAGGATTAGCGTGGGCAAGGGTATATGCTCCTGCGGTCTATCGGGAGCACGTCGCCCTAGCTTTTCGGAGCGTCTTTGGGAAGGGCGGCGTTTTCGCCCGTATCGCCGCCAGCCTCAGCGCCTGCTTCCCCACCTGCTTCCATGGCACGCGCCTGCGCTTTGCGGCGGCGCAAATTCTCACGCAGCTTTGCAGCCAGCCGTTCTTCGCGGGTTTGTTTGCCGGCAGCCCCGGGCGCGCTATCGGATTGCTTTTCGTCCATCGCCTCTGGCCCTTGCCGCATGGGGGCAATGCTTGACAAGCCCGGCATGCACAGCCAATAGCGCGCGCCTGCCGGACAGGCGGCTAACGGCCTGTCTCGCAGCCCGGAATGGTAGGCTGCTGTAGCTCAGTGGTAGAGCGCATCCTTGGTAAGGCTGAGGTCGAGAGTTCAATTCTCTCCAGCAGCACCATTTCCGCCGCACGTCCTTGCGGACGTGCAAAAGAAAAGGCCCCGGCTTTCGCCAGGGCCCCTCTCGGACTTCTTGTTCAGTCCTCCGAGATTCCGGTAATCAGTAAATCACGCCGTAATAGCCGAAGACCTGGCTACCATAGCGCGCGTCGAATGGCGGCGCTGCGCCTGCCATGTAATAGGGCGCATCTTCCAGCTTCGACTTGTCGATCGCGACGACATAGCCGTCCTTGTCCTCGTCATAGTCCAGCGCGTCCCACGGGATCGGGTGATAGCTTTCGCCGAGCCCAAGAAAGCCGCCGAAACTCATCACGGCATATTCCACGCGTCCGTTGCGCTTGCCGATCATCAGATGGTCGACATGGCCGATCTTCTCGCCGTCTGTGGCGTATACGGTCGTGCCGTCGACCTTGTCCGAAGAAATAAGGTTCGACGTTTCGTCCCGCTCCAGCGGGCGGCTGCGTTCGGCGGCAGCGGTGCGGTCGGATTTGTCCTGAGTCATCTGGTTCATTTTCAGCTTCCTCGCCGGTTTGCGAACGATGGCGGACGCGCCCCTCATGGGCGGATAGATAAGGCTGCGGGGCCGTTGGGCGCTCCCGGTGTGCCTGCGTCTTCAGGCGCCATCGTCTTACAGTGAACCAACGGGGAAGATGGGCTGTTCGTTCCGATTTTCTGGCTCGTTTCGCCGCATTATGCGCTCGGCTTTGCGACCGGCCGTGAAACGGCCCTTCACAATCGGCAGATATTATTGCGCGCGCAAATTGGCCCAATCCGGATTCTGTTCGAACTTCGCGGCGACATAGGAACATTCCGGGTCGATCTTGAAGCCGTGTTCGCGGGCATCGGCCAACAGCGCTTCCACCAATTCGCCCGCGATCCCGCGCCCGCCGATCTCCGGCGGAACGATCGTATGTTCGGCAACGCGCACATCGCCGCCTTCCATGTCCTTCTTCAACACCCAGGTCAGCCGCCCGATATGATCGCTGCCTGCCGGATGGGCGCGATATTCGCCATGATCGCCATGGTCGATGCGGGTGATGGTGAGCTTGTCCAATCCTAGTCTCCTGATTCGATCAACGCGCGCAGCCCTTGCCGGTAGGTGGCGAAGGCAGGCCGCCAGCCCAAGACTCGTTTCGCCCTGCCATTGGCGATCCGGCGATTTTCCGAATAGAAGGCGCGGGCCTGCGGGCTCAGGCCGGCTTCGTCCAGGCTTTGCAGCGGCGGCAAATCATGGCCGAGCAGGCGGCACGCTTCTTCTATCACTTCATTTTGCGGGCAGGGCAGGTCGTCGGCAAGATTGTAAGCGCCAGGCGGTGCATCTTTTCCCTTGATCAGCGCGGCAATCACGCCCGCCGCGATATCCTCGACATGGACCCGGCTGAACACCTGGCCGGGCACGTCGATTCTGCGCGCCTTGCCGTCTCGCACCCGGTCCAGCGCGCTGCGCCCCGGCCCGTATATGCCGGGCAGGCGGAACACCCGCGCGCCCAGCGCCAGCCAGGCGCCGTCGGCCGCGGCCCGCGCGCTGCGCCTGCCGCCGCCCGTCGGGGCATGCTCGTCCGCCCAGGCGCCGCCGGTGTCGCCATAGACGCCGGTCGCGGACAGATAGCCCAGCCACTTCCCGCTGCGCGCCAGCGCCCTTCCATAGCGCGTCAGAACCGGATCGCTTTCGCTCTCCCGGTCGGGCGGGACGGAGGAAAGCACGTAACCGGCACTTTCAAGCGCCGCCAACACCGCCTCTTCGTCGTCGAAAGGGATATTGCCCGCGCTGCCTGTCGCATCCACTTGCCAGCCGCGCCGTTTCAGCTGCCCTGCAATCCGCTGGGCGCTGTACCCAAGGCCGAAGATCAGAATCTGCGTCACACGCGCCTTCTACCCTTTGGATTCGCAGAGCAAAGCTCTTATGTCTTGCCCTATGGATATCGTCAGCAACCCAGAGATGGCCGACGCGGCCGAAACCCCCAACGCCCCGATCGTGATCCGCCGGGAAGACTACCGGCCTTTCGCCTGGCTGGTGCCCGAAGTTGAGCTCGATTTCACGCTGGGGCTGGAAAAGACCCGCGTCGCTTCGCGCCTTACGGTGCAGCGCAATGCGCGCGCGGATCATGCCGATGCGACAGGTGCCGAAACGATTCGCCTGAACGGGGACGGGATCGTGCCGGCAGAAGTGCTGGTGGACGGCGAAGCCAGCAATAGCTGGTCCATGGATGACGGCGATCTGATCGTGCCGCTGCGGGGCGATTCCCATTCGATCGAGATCGTGACCGAAATCGACCCGTCGGCCAACAGCCAGTTGATGGGCCTTTATGCATCGGGCGGGATGCTCTGCACCCAGTGCGAAGCGCAGGGCTTCCGCCGGATCACCTTCTTTCCCGACCGGCCCGATGTGCTGAGCACCTATCGCGTGCGGATGACGGGGGAGAAGGCGCGCTTTCCCGTTCTGCTGTGCAACGGCAATCCGGAAGGCAGCGGGGAGAATGCGGACGGCACCCATTGGGCCGAATGGTTCGATCCCTGGCCCAAGCCCAGCTATCTCTTCGCGCTGGTCGCCGGCGATCTGGTGGCCAACACGGACAGCTTCACCACCAGGAGCGGCCGCAAGGTGGATCTGGCGATATGGGTGCGCGAAGGCGATCTGGAGCGGACCGACCACGCCATGCGTTCCCTGAAGAAAAGCATGGAATGGGATGAGGAGACGTTCGGGCGCGAATACGATCTCAGCGTGTTCAACATCGTTGCCGTATCCGATTTCAACATGGGCGCGATGGAGAATAAGGGCCTCAACGTCTTCAACACGCGTTACGTGCTGGCCGATCCGGAAACCGCGACCGATGCCGATTATGACGGCATCGAAAGTGTGATCGCGCATGAATATTTTCACAACTGGTCGGGCAACCGCGTGACGTGCCGCGACTGGTTCCAGCTATCGCTGAAGGAAGGCTTCACTGTCTTGCGCGATCAGCTGTTCAGCCAAGACATGGGCAGTGAGGCGGTCAAGCGGATCGAGGATGTCCGCGTGCTGCGCGCCGCGCAATTTCCCGAGGATTCAGGCCCGCTCGCTCATCCGATCCGGCCGGACAGCTACCAGGAAATCTCCAACTTCTACACCGCTACCGTCTATAACAAGGGCGCGGAAGTGATCCGGATGATGCGCACGCTGGCGGAATTCGGGCAAGAGCCGGGCGCGTTCCGCAAGGGCTGCGATCTCTATTTCGAGCGCCATGACGGAGAGGCTGCGACTTGCGAGGATTTCGTGCGTGCGATCGAAGACGGTGCAGGGCTGGATCTCGGCCAGTTCCGCCTGTGGTATTCGCAGGCCGGCACGCCGAAAGTGGAAGTGCGCTGCCAGCATTCGGACGGCAAATTCACCCTCCATTTCAAGCAGACTGTTCCGCCCACACCCGGACAGAACAACAAGCAGCCGGTAGTTATCCCGCTGCGCCTTGCCCTGTTCGACCGCCAGACCGGCAAGCATCGCGGGGAGGAATTCGTGGTCCTCGACCGGGAAGAGATGAGCGTCGGCTTCGAAGGCTTCGCCGATCCGCCTGTGCTGTCGATCAATCGCGGCTTTTCGGCGCCCATATCGGTCGAGGCGCCGGTCGCGCGCGAGGATCTGGTGTTTCTGGCCGCCAAGGATGACGATCCCTTTGCCCGCTACGAAGCGATGCAGGAACTCACCGTCACGCATCTGACTTCCGCCGTGCAGGGCGAGCTTTCCCCGGCCGATCGGCAGGAAGGGCGCGCCGCTCTGGGCCGCGCGCTCGGGTCCGTGCTTGGCGATACCGCGCTCGACGATCTCATGCGCGGCGAATTGATGGTCTTGCCCAGCCAGACCTATCTGGCCGAACAATTGGCCGTATCCGATCCGGCGGCGATCCATGCCGAGCGGGAAGGGCTGAAGGCGTGGCTCGGCGAAGAGCTCAAACAGCCCTTGATCGAGCTGCACCGGCGGGCCCTGGCCATTCCCTATAGTTTGGAGGCGGATGCACGCGGCGCCCGCAAGCTCAAGACACAGTCACTGGTCTATCTGGCCGCTGCCGATGCCGATCTGGCAGTGGACCTTGCCACCGATCAATATCGCTCTGCCGACAATATGACGGACCGCCAGGGCGCCTTGATGGTGCTGGCCGGGCTCGATTCGCCGCTGCGTCAGGAGATGCTGGACGATTTCCATGACCGTTATGCCGGCAATGCGCTGGTGACGGACAAATGGTTCTCGCTCCAGGCGAGCTCGCTTCATCCCGACACGCTGCGCCATGTGCAGGAACTGGCGGGCCATCAGGATTTCACGCTCAAGAACCCCAACCGGGTGCGCTCTCTCTATATGGCGTTCGCCGTGAACCCGCATGCCTTCCATGCCGCCGATGGCGAAGGCTACCGGATGATCGCGGATCTGATTCTCCAGCTCGACCCGATCAATGCGCAGACCGCGGCGCGCTTCGTTCCGCCGCTTGGGCGCTGGCGCCGGATAGAGAAGGGCTGGTCCGATCTCATGCGCGCAGAGCTGGAACGGATTGCGGCCGCGCCCAAGCTTTCGCGCGACACCTTCGAACAGGTGACGAAAAGCCTTGGGTGAAGCTGCGGCCTTTTCCGGAGCGGTCGAAGTCGTCCGTGCTGGCGCGTTGGACGGCATCCCGCACGGCTTCCTGGGGCGCCGGGGCGGCGTCTCCACCGGTATTGTCGCCGGGCTCAATGTCGGCTTCGGCGCGGATGACGATCTGGCTGCCGTAAAAGAGAATCGCCGGCTCGCTTGCGAAGCGGTTCTTCCCGGCGGGCGGCTGGTCAGCGTGCACCAGGTTCATTCGGCCCGCTGCGTCACCGTGCACGAACCCTGGGACGAGGGCGCCCGGCCGGAGGCTGATGCCGTTGCGACAGACCGGCCGGGCTTGGTGCTGGGCATCGTCACGGCGGATTGTGCGCCGATCCTGCTGGCCGACAAACAGGCCGGAGTCGTGGCCGCGGCGCATGCCGGCTGGCGCGGCGCCCATGGCGGTGTGGCCGAATCGGCGATCGCCGCAATGGAAGCGCTGGGGGCGGAGCGGGAACGGATCGTGGCGGCGATCGGCCCTGCCATCGCGCAAGAGAGCTATGAAGTTGGGGATGATTTCCGGCAGAATTTCTCTTCCGCCGATGCGCGCTTCTTTGCGCCAGGGCGGCCGGGACATCACCAGTTCGATCTTGAAGCCTATATTGCTGCACGCCTGGCAAAGGCGGGGATTGCCGCGGTCGAGCCGCTTGGTCTCGATACATATGCGGATGAGAACCGCTTTTTTTCCTATCGCCGCGCAACGCACCGGGGGGAGCCCAATTACGGGCGCCAGTTCTCTCTGATCGGCCTGCCATTGGCCGCTTAGGTGCAAGCTGCTCGCAAAAGCGCCAAAATGCCTGTTGGCATCGCCTGTCCTCTCGTCTATCAGCCCGCCCAAGTCGGCGTCGGGAGCAGGCTAAAGACCTGTGTCCGATGCATGCTTTGAGGGGATTCCTGAACGCGCGACTGGCAATGGTTTTACCGGTTCCGTGGGCGGCATAGTCCGCATGCGGCGCCGACAGGCAAGGCAGGATTGATGGCTGATACGACTGGCACCGCGGATCCGGATGCGCTCGCCGGGAGGACGGGCGAAGACGGGGTTCGCCGCCGAGACTTCATCAATATCGCGGCAGTGAGCGCCGCTGGCGTTGGCGGGATCGTCACGCTTCTTCCACTCATCAGCCAG